>CP039460.1:1535000-1835000 GCA_004843345.1 Acetobacteraceae bacterium | reverse complement strand
TTGCATCAATGGCGCAGGCCCTATCGGTGCGGTATTGGGCATTTTACTTGCACAAAAAGGCTTAAAAGTCTTGATATTCGAAAAACGAAAACTTCCTCAAAACAGAGTACTTGCGCAAGATGGAAGGGCTTATGCTTTAAATGAACGTGTTCGCCCAATGCTTGAACAAACAAACATTTGGCAACATCTTACAAAAACAGCACAAAAAATCACGACAATTCATGTCCGCGATCGCTTCAAGCCTGTACTTTTCTGGCTTAAAAATATTGAAGGTTTTTCCTTTAAGCCCAGCGATCTTCCAAAAGGAGATGTATTTGGTTGGATGGTAGAAGCCGCAGATCTCCTGCCTGCAATCACGCATGCTTTAAGAAACTGCCCGAATCTCACAATTCTCTCCCCCTATACCGCTGAATTTGACTTTGAAACCTCAAAAGAAACAGTTCATATTTCAGCTCAAGAAGAAGGCTCAACCGCTTCAATAGAAAATTATACGGCTTCCTTAGTTATTGCAGCAGATGGTAGACGTTCAGAACTTCGGAAAAAAGTCGGAATAGACCTTACTATTCATCCCTATCACAAAGATGCTCTGGTCACGTTAATTGCGCACGAGCATCCCCACAATGGAAGTGCCTTGGAGAATTTTCTGCCTGAAGGTCCTTTTGCCCGCCTTCCACTTTGTGGCATGGAAGGCCATCCTCATTGCTCTGCAATTGTTTGGACAGACACACCTGCTTGGATATCCCGGCTCAAAAATTTACCAGAGAAATCTTTCTTAAACTTAACAGCACCAAAGGTAGAAGCTGAACTCGGAAAACTTTCCAATATTGGCCCGCGTTGGACATATCCTCTTTCTTCCCAACATGCTCATAAATATATCGCACAAAGATTTGCCCTCATTGGAGACAGCGCCCACGGCCTGCATCCTGTTGCAGGACAAGGAATGAACTTAGGATTCAGAGATGTCTTTGTTCTCGAAAAACTTCTAAGCGCCGCCTTTGAAAAAGGCGAAGATATCGGCTCCGAAAAGCTCCTTAAAACGTACGAACAAAAAACACGCCCCTTCAATATGGCGCTTCTCGCATCCTGTGATCTCATGGAACGCTCTTTCAGCAGTGCAAATCCACTCATAAAAGCAGGAAGACAAGCCACCCTCAACCTCTTCCGCAAAATTTCTCCCTTAAGAAAAATGATTGCGACACAGGCTGTCGGTAGAAAAAAAGGATGACCTAGTTTATAAGGCCATCCCATATTTTCTATTGTTTTTCGATTGTGCCAAAATCCCAGACGGTTGTTGAATGATAACCGTCTGCTGGCGTAAGGATAATAGAAGGAAAATTAGGGTGATGAAGCGCATCTGGAAATGCGCCCGTTTCAAGCGCAATACCGTTTGTTTGGCGGTATGTTTTCTCCGAAGGGCCAACAAAAGCGCCGTCTAAAGAATTTCCTGTATAGGCAATCATCCCTGGTTCAGTTGTAGAAATCCTCAACGCACGGCCAGATCTTGGATCTGCCAGAATAGCAGCCGGACGTGGCTTCTCGCCATATGCACCATTTAATACAAAATTCTCATCTAATCCACGGTGCCAAAGCATTTGAGGATCGGAAGAATTTAAACGTGCACTTAATAAAATAGGCTGACGATAATCAAAAATAGTGCCTTCTACAGGCAGAACATGCCCTGTTGGAATCAAAGAAACGTCTGTCGGCGTATAACGATCTGCAAAAACCTGCAACGTTTCTGGCGCAATAGAACCAGAACCTTCACCGTTTAAATTCCAATAAGTATGATTTGTAATACTCAAAGGTGTTTTTTTATCCGTTGTTGCGCCATATTCTAATCTGAAACTATTATCAATTCCTAAGAAATAAGTGGTTTCAATCGTCACTTTTCCTGGAAAGCCCTGATCACCATCTGGACTTACGCAGCGGAGCTTGATCCACGCCCCTTTCTCGTCTTGTCCTTTATCTACAATTTTCCAAATTTTTTGATCAAAACCAACTTCCCCCCATGAATGGCGTTTCCATTGGCATTAAGCGGAACATCGTATTTTTTATCATCTAGCATGAAGGTGCCATTTGGAATGCGATTTGCAACACGCCCAATCGTTGCTCCGAAATAAGGCCGAGGCGATGGCCCAGTCGCCTCATAGCCTGAAATATCTTTAAAGCCCAAAACAACATTTGAGGATTTGCCACTTGCGTCTGGAACCTCCAAAGATTGCAAGGTCGCACCATATGTTAAAATACGAGCTGTCACACCGTGCGCATTTGATAAAACAATACGCTGAACTGGTTTGCCTTTCTGTGTTTGGCCCCATCCTTCAATCGAAACAGTAGGCACTTTTGACTGTTGAAAAATCTTGTCCTCTTTTGGCTTTGCAAAAGCATTCACGGATACAGAAAAAAAAGACACACTGGCAAATAGGCCAATCGCCAAAGCAGATGATGCTGTATAAAGAAGTTTCGAGAATTTCATATCTAATAGCTCTCCATGCGCTCGTACTTAAAACCGTACTAAGAAGCGTTACGCCACCTACAATAAGATCAAACGTAAAAGATTCAAACCTCAATACAGTGCACAATCATGCCCCTCTAAAGAAAGCATTTTATTTTAGCTTTATTCTTTCCATAATTTTTCTTATTTTAAATGATAAAATAGTTCACCGACTCAACACCTCTAAAAATGAGAAGTACCAAAAGGTTTGCGCTCTTTTTCTAAAAAATTAACCTTACCCTTTTCCTACAAAAAATGGCGCACATACTCTAAAAAAGGCCTTTCGACACTTCTCATTCTTGGCATTCTAGCAGGTTGCGACAGCGATAAAATTGTAAAACCGCCACCAACAGATCCCGATGAATTAGAAGAATATAATGAGGTTAATGACCCTCTAGAACCTCTGAACCGTGATTTTTTTGCGCTAAATATGTGGATCTATCATAAGGCGCTCCGTCCTCTCGGAAAATTATGGCAAAAATATATTCCCCAGCCTATACGGGATTCTATCAATAACCTTGAAGAAACCTGGCGAGAGCCAATGGTATTTTTTTCAAGTGCCGGCGCTGGAAAGCCCTATCGCGCTGGTAACTCTTTTATGCGTTTTGCCATCAATATGAGCTTCGGAATTGCTGGCTTTTTCGATATTGCAAAATTTGCTGGCTACAAAGAGGAGCCAACCGATCCTGGGATGGTCTTTGCGCTTTGGAATATTGATCCTGGCCCTTACCTTTTTTTGCCTGGTATGGGACCAACTAATATTCGTGATGCAATTGGTTATGCTGTTGGGCAAGCGCTCACACCAATCAACTATGTACCTAGCGGATACGGTCTGATTGATTTCGACTGGGGATATAATGTCCTCGGGACATTTAATATGTTTGCATCTGCATCCGACCAACTTGATCAATTAGAACATCAAAGTCTCGACCCCTATGCCTTTCTACGAAGTGCTTGGCAACAAAATCGGCAGGGGCAAATCGATGCACTTAAGAAGGACAAACGCATGACCCCTCCAAGCTGGTACTATTAGTCGCTAAAGACGCTTTCAAAACTACCTATAAAATCTCTTTGCCAAGCCCTCTTTTTTACCCTATCCTAGCAACAGCTTAGTCTTATCGTTGAAGACAACCTGTTTTCCTTGAGTGCGTCTGTAATGACATAAAAGAGTTAAGCTATCATTTTTCTAGATTGAACCCTATTCCGAGCAAAACTTTCTTGAAAGCGCCTATTTTTATGTCTTTTCGCCGTCTCCTAAGATCCCTTCCCCTAAGCGTTGCATTAACCGCTGGAAGCCTTCTTGCTGTGGCAAATGCACCTCAAGCACAGGCTCAAGATGCCTCTCAAAGCGGCAAGACTTTTGTAAGTGATTTTGGAGACCAAATTTCAACGATTATCAATGCGCCAATTACATTAACAGAGAAACGTCGCGAAATTTTGCCACTTATCAGTAAAAATGTAGATATTCCTGAAATTGGAAAATATTGTCTTGGCCATTTCTGGGCAACCGCTTCTAAAGAAGAGCAAGAGGAATATCTCGACCTCTTCCGTAAAGTACTGATGCATGCGATCACAACACAAATTGAGAATTTTCAAAACATCAGTATTCATGTCCTCGACAGCACCCCAACACGCTTTGGCGATAAAATTGATGCAATCGTTACACGCCCAACAGGACAGCCCATCAAACTCTCTGTTGTCACCAACGGTGAACCTCCAAAAGTCGTTGATGTCTATACAGAAGGGATGAGTGTTCGAATCACCCAAAGAAACGATTACCGTTCCTTCCTTGGCTCTCACAATGGTGAAGTTAAACAACTCATTGGCGCTATGCGCAAACAGGTTGCCTCTTATGATACAGAAAACAATAAGCCAGGCACACAACGTAGTTAAAACAGGGGATCTCATTTATGGACCCCATGGAAGCATTCGATTTTCACCTTCCTCATGAGCAGATTGCGTTAAATCCTGCCTCTCCACGCGAAAGTGCAAAATTACTTCATGTCCTTTCATCCAAAAACGAAACAGATCCCCCTAACCTGCATTTAGTCGGGGATCTCCCAAAACTGTTAAAGGCTGGGGATCTGCTTGTTTTTAATGACACCAAGGTTATTCCAGCCAAAATACAAGCTTGGCGAACACGGAATGACACGACGGCGCATATTGAGTTAACGCTAGACCGCCCTCTACCCAATGGGGCATGGCGCGCACTCGTTCGAAACGCAAAACGCCTCAAAAAAAGCGATGAACTTCATTTTTTTTCAAGTTTAAGCCTTGATAGGAATCATTCTCCTTTACCAAAGGCAGATCTCGATTTTGTTACGGCTGAAATTCTCACAATCGAACATGGCGTTGCTGAAATAAAATTCTCTGTAACAGGAGAGGCTTTTCATGATTTTTTAGAACGTGTTGGAAAATTAGCCCTGCCGCCCTATATTGAGCGTCCTGATGGTCCGACACAAGAAGATGAAAAAAACTACCAAACTGTTTTTGCCAAAAATGAAGGGGCGGTCGCTGCTCCTACCGCAAGTCTGCACTTTACAGAAAATCTTTTAGATTCTTTAAAACAGGCAAAAATTGATTGGACCTTTGTCACGCTCCATGTCGGTGCGGGTACATTTTTACCCGTTCATGGCTCTCCTGAAAATCATGTCATGCATCCTGAATGGGGCAAAATTTCAGAAGCAACCGCAAAAAAAATTAACCAAGCACGCGAGAATGGCTCCCGTATCATTCCAGTTGGGACAACCTCTTTGCGTCTTTTAGAAAGTGCCGTAAATACACAAAGGGAAATAGAGCCTTGGATCGGTGAAACTGCTATTTTCCTACGTCCTGGTTATGAATTTCGTGCGGCGGATGCCCTATTAACAAATTTTCATCTTCCACGCTCCACTTTATTCATGCTGGTGTGCGCTTTTGCTGGAACAACAAAAATGCAAAACGCCTATCAGCACGCTATTAAAAACAATTTGCGCTTTTATTCCTATGGAGATCTATGCCTCTTGGAAAAAAAATTAGATCACTTATGACTTCAAAACATACTCCCCCATTACCTGATTTTACGCCTTGCAATCGTTTTCAATGGCTTCCTGAAGGAGAAGACGGCAAAGCGCGTGCTGGCTGGTTACATACAGCGCACGGAAAAGTACCAACTCCTATTTTTATGCCTGTTGGTACCTGCGCAACAGTGAAGGGCATGACGCCTTCCTTGCTGCGCTCAACAGGTGCAGGCATTATTCTTGGAAATGTCTATCATCTTATGTTACGCCCTACGGCTGAACGTGTTCACAGACTTGGCGGTTTACATCAATTTATGAATTGGGCTGGCCCTATTCTTACAGATTCTGGTGGGTTTCAGGTCATGTCCTTGGGAAAACTCGCTAAAGTCAAAGAAGAAGGCGTCACTTTTCAATCCCATATTGACGGATCAAAACATTTTCTTAGCCCAGAGCGATCTACAGAAATTCAATTCTTACTGGATTCTGATATTTCAATGGTTTTAGATGAATGCCCTGCGCTTCCAGCAACAAAAGCACGCCTTGAAAGCTCAATGGAATGTTCTTTGCGTTGGGCGAAAAGATCACGGGATGCTTTTAAAAAACGTCCTGGCTACGGACAATTTGGTATTGTCCAAGGCGGAACAGAAAAAGATTTAAGAGAACGTTCCGCAGAAGGACTGAAAAAAATCGGTTTTGAAGGTTATGCTGTAGGTGGATTAGCAGTTGGTGAATCCCAAGAACTTATGTTCTCCACCCTTGATTTTACATTGCCTTTTCTCCCTGAAGATAAGCCTCGTTATTTAATGGGTGTCGGAACGCCGCAAGATATGCTTGGTGCTGTTGAACGTGGGATCGATATGTTTGATTGTGTTATGCCTTCCAGAGCTGGCAGAACGGCTAGAGCTTACACTGAGCGTGGCTATATCAATTTACGCAACGCCCGTTTTGCAGAAGATCCACGTCCTCTAACGCCCTTTGAAGAAGGCCCCCTTAAAAATGTCTCCCGAGCTTATCTGCATCACCTTTTCAAATGCCAAGAAATGCTCGGAGCAATTTTTTTAACACTACACAATCTTGCTTATTATCAGCGTTTGATGCAGCAACTTCGACTAGCCATTATAAATCAAACACTTTCTGAAACAGCCATTTATCTCAGATCCGAATGGCTAAAAGGAGATTGGGAACTTACCGAGTGGGATACACCTATTCCTGCGCCAGTAGATCCATTGCTATTTCCTTAAAATAAACTGACCCTTTATTCTAGCATCTCTTCCAAGAGGTTTTTCATGGTTTTTTCTCTCACGTCAATTCTCACGAATATTGGTACGCTTTGTCGAAAACATGCATGGAAAACCTTTGGATTTTTTGCTCTCTTAGCTGCTTTATCTTGTGCGTACACTGTAACGCATCTTGGCATTACCACTGAAACAGACCGCCTCTTCTCTGATTCTCTGCCTTGGAAACAAAAAATCTCAGAAGTTGAACATCTTTTTCCTGGAGAAAAAGGAACACTTGTCGCCGTTATTAGAGGAAAAACACCAGAAGAAGCGCAAGACGCAGCGAAACAGCTAGCCGATAAGCTTTCTCAAGATACCGTTCATTTCAGTTCCGTCAGCTTACCAAATGCCAATCCCTATTATCTCGACCGCGCGCTTCTTTTCCTTGATGAGACACAACTTCAATCTCTATTAGATTCCCTTGTTTCTTCCCAAGCTTTTTTAGGAACTTTGGCCGCAGATCCCTCAGCCAGAGGCCTTTTCGGATCCTTTACCCTTATGGGAAAAGGCATTGAAGCTGGCGAAGACATTCCCGCTGATTTCAATAAGCCTCTTAATGGTTTAGCCGAAGCACTGACACAAAATGCTAAGGGAGATTATACCCCCCTTTCTTGGCAAAAGCTTCTTCTCTCGGATTTAGATGCGCTTGCCGCGGGGCCGGAATTTGTTTTAACCCATCCCAAACGGGATTTTAACTCCCTTCAACCTTCCCAAGCCTCTACAACGGCAATGCGAACGGCTTTTAACGATCTGAAACTAGCAAAAGATGGCCGTGTTAATCTTCTCATTACGGGCGAAGCAAAAATTAACGATGAAGAGTTTGCGACTGTTGCTGATGGTATGACAATCAGCCTTGTGCTTTCAATCGTTTTAGTATCTCTTTGGCTTTTCTTAGCGGTGAAATCTCCTCGAATTGTTTTTCCTGTTTTAATTACGCTTATTTTTGGTCTCATTTTAACAACAGGTTTTGCAAGCATCAGCGTTGGAACTCTCAATCTCATTTCTGTTGCCTTTGCCGTTCTATTTGTTGGCATTGCCGTAGATTTTGCAATTCAATACAGCGTTCGTTTCCGCAGTCAAAAAGATATGAATGCAGGAGAAGCCATTGATCAGACCTCCAAAGAATGTGGCATTCAAATTTTGGTCGCTGCCCTTGCAACGGCGGCAGGCTTCTTAGCATTCACCTTCACAAGCTTTGTAGGCGTTGCCCAACTCGGAATCATTGCTGGCGTTGGCATGCTCATTGCATTTATCTGCACCATCGCATTGTTACCTGCTCTCCTTATTATTTTTAAAGCACATCCAGATAAAGCAGAAACGGGATTTGCATTCATGCATCCTGTGGATCATAAAATTAGAAAATACCGTGCTATTGTTTTAGGAATCTTTGGAATTTTAGCCCTCTTGGGAATTGGACTCCTCTATTTTTTAAAATTTGATTCCGACCCTTTACACACCAAAAATCCAAATACAGAGGGTATGCAGGTTCTTCATATTTTAGAAGAAAATCCTTTCACCACCCCTTACAATGCACAACTTTTAGTTTCAAACTTTAAAGAGGCGGCTTCAAAAGCGAAGCAATTTAGTCAGTTAGCAAAAGATCCAAATTCAACGATCCACGATGTTCTTTGGCTTGGTGCCATCGTCCCAGAGCATCAAAAAGAAAAGTTAGACATCATTGAGGATAGTTCAGACCTCATCTTGCCAACGCTTGATGCTATTAACAATCCCGAGCCAGCTCCAAATGCGGAAGAACTTCGAAAAGCAGCTAAAAAAGCCGCAGAAGAACTTAATAGTGTTAAAGACAAACTTTCTGAACCTTTATTAAAATTACAGGCCGCAATGAATGTTTTAAGCGAAGCGCCTGATGATGTTTTAATCAAAACCAATAATGCTTTAACGTATTATCTGACACCACAACTTACAAAATTGCTTCGTATTTTGCAGCCAAAAGAAACAACTATCGCGGATATTCCAAAGGATTTGCGCCGTGAATATGTCTCTCCTGATGGACGCTATTTACTGATTATTCATCCTAAAGGGCATATGTCAGATTCCTCTGTCTTGCGCCGTTTCGTTGATCAAGTAAAATCTGTCGATCCAAATATTGCCGGTCCTGCGCTTGAGATTACCGAAAGTGCCAATACCATTGTCAAAGCCTTCATTACCGCTGCTTTTGCCGCGATTGTAATGATTTTCATCATTCTCTTTATCAATCTGAGACGCCTCTTAGACGTTTGTCTTGTCCTTGCTCCCCTCATCCTTTCAGCACTCTTAACCGTCATAATAGACGTTTCAATTCCTGAACCTCTTAATTATGCAAATGTGATTGCATTACCCTTATTACTGGGCGTTGGCGTTTCTTTTAACATTTACTTTGTCATGAATTGGCGTGCAGGCCTATCAGATCCCCTCAGCTCGCCAACAGCAAGAGCAGTTCTTTTCTCTGCGTTAACGACTGGATGTGCCTTTGGCTCTCTTGCCTTATCAGCGCACCCTGGAACAGCTTCTATGGGAAGATTATTACTTTTTTCTCTTGCGGCAACCCTCATTTGCACATTAGTGTTTATTCCAGCCCTTCTGCCTAATCACAAGGCAGAACCTCTCATCAAAGAATAGCTTTAGGATATTTCTTATGAAGTTACGTTTTTCTCTACTCGCAGGAATTGCCATTCTTGCCACAGGAACCTCTCTTAATGCGTACGCAGAGAGCGAATGCCCACTTCCTTCAGGAAATGAGCCTTTAGCAACACGGCAGCTGCAGCAACAAGAATGCCTTAACCAGAAATTACAGGATCGTTTAAACGATTTTAACCAAAAACAAACAGATAGCCTAAAAAGCATTCAAGACAAACAGCAAGAACTGCAAAATGCTTCTCAAGACAGGCAGAAAGAACTTCAGGATAAGATCAATCAAGAGCAGCAGGCCTATAATGACCGCGCACAGCAGATCCAAAAGGATCAACAGGATGCAATCAACCGTCTAAATGATCTTAAAAAGAAATATACTTCCCTTCCAAAGGGTCAGCAGAGTCAATTTAAAGATCAACTCGAAGCCCAAAAAAATAAAATGCTTCAAGAACGTGACACATTTTCTTCCAACTACCAACAACAAAAAGGCCAACTTCAAAACCTTCTTGGACAAAACAAAGATCAACTCAACCAGATGAGAGATCAGAACAAACAAGCTCTTGCTGATCTTAAAAAGAATAATCAAGATACTGTTAATGATTTAAAGAAACTTTTCTAAGCTTCTCTCTTATAAAAAGAAAAAGCTCCTAATTTTTTCAGGAGCTTTTTTTATATAATCTAAGATCTAAATCACGACCATTCGAATAATTCTTTCCCTTAATTTGTCCTACTTCTTTCAACGGAATTCCCTCTTTTTCGGCCAAATGAAGAGCATCTCCTTCCCTTTTCATATCCAATAAAAGCATATCGCAAGCATTTTTATCTTTTAAAAGCGAAATTGCTTGCTCTGGTCCAGAAAGAATAACTCGCTCTCCGCCAACCAGAAAGACAAGGCTAGGCTCTTTGTCTGAAATCGAAATCAGATGGCTTGTAAAACAAGGACGTTCTTTTTCAAAAACATGCGAAATTTTCTCTGAAAGATGAAAAAGTGGAAAAACAGGAAGTACAAAAAAATACAAACTTAACTCTAATCCTAACGCCCCACCAATAATCCCCAAAAAAGCCTTTAAAAAGGAATTTTTAAAAAGGAAAAAAAATCCTAAGAAAAAAGAACAAAAAGTAAGAATAAGAAAAAAATAGAAAAAAGGATTCGTATGAATTTCTTCTTTTTGAAGCAAAAAAGGAATTCCAAGAAAGAGAATTAAACTTAAAGCAATCCAGCAAATAGCATACAGCATTTTAAAAAAACGAACACTTTTCCTAGAAGAGACAGGCAAAACAAAAAAATATGCCGCACTCAACAAAGCAATCGCAGGATAAACGGGTAGGACATAATGTGGGAGTTTTGTTGGAATAAGCTCAAAGAAAAGCCAAATAGGAAGAATCCAGCAAAGTAAAAAACGTATTTGCCACTGGAAACGGTCTTTCCATATGGAAGGCAGTGATTTTATGAATAAATAACTGCCTGGCCAAAAAGAAAGTAAAAAAATGCTAACGTAATATAAGGGCGGAAAACCATGCGTCTCCTGTCCGCCCTTCACCTTTCCTAAAAGATTATGCTTTAAGGCAAAATCAAAAAACTGACCATTTGTTCTGAAATAAATTGCAATATACCAAGGCGCAGCAATACAAAGCGAAAGCCATATTCCTAAGGGATGCAAACGCCGCCAAATCTCTTTGCCACTCCCGGTTAATGAGAGCGCAAGTGGGGTTAGCAAAGCAGGTAACAAAATCATCGGCCCCTTAATTAAAAGACCGAAGCCAACAATAGCCCAATAGGCCAAACTATAGCGATAAGATGTTTTTTCTGCCTTTTCCTGCTGTCGTAAAATCACCGCAAGAATGGATGCCAATCCCATAATGCACGCTAAAAGACAGGGGTCTGGCGTTGCTAAACGGCTTTCAACGCTAAAAAGAACACTCGTTCCTAAAAGACAAGTTGCTCCAATCCCAATCCAAGGAGAAAAAAGAACTATCCCTATAAATGTTGTCAAAGCTCCAACAATAGCTGTTGCCACCAAAGCAGGCACACGATAAATCCAAGGACTTAGAGAAACATCCGTTCCCGAAAAAAATTCCTGCGTTTTAAGAGAAGCAACTTCTAGCCAATAAAGTCCTACAGGTTGATGATTACGTGCGGTTTCTTGGAAATGAATTTCAATAAAATCATTACTCTTTTCCATCTGACGGCTCGCTTGCATATAACGAGCTTCATCCCGATCAAATGGTGGAAGTGTCATTCGTCCTGGAAGTGCAAAACACACTAAAATGAAAGCACCTAGAATTAAAAAAGAACAAACACGAAACTTCTGCATGAATCAGTGTTCTGAAAAGAAAATATGGCGATATCTTTTAGAAAGCCAATAAACACCCAACAAATCGACTATTCCTATCAAAGCTCTAGAATAATTTGTATATTTTGAGTGACCAAAGAGTCGAGAGCGATGAATAATTGGAATCATGCACACACTCCCTTTTCTCATTTTCATAAAAGCAGGCAGAAAACGGTGCATCCCCTCAAATTGGGGTAAAGAAAGAAAAACATCTTTGGAAAAAACTTTTAAAGGTGCAGCTGTATCTGAGCAATGATCTTTTAAAAGAAAGGAACGTACTCTATTTGCTATTCTTGTTGCAAAACGACGTGAAAGCTTATCTTCACGCTTTTGGCGTATCCCAATAACAAGAGGATCTTTCCCCTCTTTGCTTAGAGAAAGTGCTTTCTTAAATAACACTGGAATGAAAGCAGGATCATCTTGCCCATCAGCATCCATTGTTGCGATCCAATGCGACTTTGCTTGAGAAATCGCAGTGTACAAAGAGGCCGATTTTCCGAGAGATTTCGGATGAGAAAAAATCCGAATAGGAAGGTTTAAAACCTTACGCGCTTTTTTTAACGTGAAAAGTGTCTGATCAGAACTGCCGTCATCCACAACTAAAATTTCAAGAAAAGGGAATTTTTGGTGTATAGATGCGATTTCTTCAAAGACGGGAAAAATATTACGCCCCTCATTTAAAGCTGGAAGAATCAGCGATAAATCAAGGGGCATCTAAATAATTTCCAAAAAAAATTAGGAAGCGTGACCAACTTCAGAAAGGCCAGAGAGAGCCTTTTCTGTCATTGCTTCGCGAAGTTTTTGATTTTGAGATAAGTCTTTTTCAAGAACTTCAGAAGCAATTTTAAGCGCCATATCCAAAACTTCCTGCTGCAAGGAAGCCTGCGCTGAACGTTTCATAACCTCAATTTGCTCTTCTGTTCTTTGAAGATAATTCCCCGCTTCTTCTTTAAGGCGCTGTTGAGTTTCTTTTTCCAAGACCTCAGCATCTGCTTTTGATCTCTCAATCATAGCCGCTGCTTCTTCCTGTCCTCTTTTACGTTCTTCTTTTGCACGAAGCATCATTTTTTCTGCCTCAGCACGGAGAGAAGCGGCCTCTTCTAAATCAGAACGAATAACGCTTGCCTTTGAATCAAGTAGCCCCCTTAAGGCATCCCAAAGTTTGCGACCAAAAATCACAAAGAAAACAACAAAAGCAACACCCACCCAAGTCCGTGGATCAGCAAATATAAACATTAGAGTGACCGCTCCTTACTTTATTTATTCTAAGCGAGATATTTCCGAGCCTGCTGAAACATGAACAACTTACGCTCTTCCTGCTTCTCAGCGACGTCACTTTCCTGAGAGTTATTGGCAAGGCAACGCCCAACAATAAATTCCGATACAGGAACAACAATTTCAGGTAAATCTTCTCGTGTTTTCTTTACAGAGGCTGACATTTCTTGAACAGCAGAATTCATTTTTGCATCCATCTGACGACGAAGCTCTTCTTCCTGCAGTTTCAACTTTTGGCGATGTTCGTCCGCCATCTTTTGCATAATTTTCTGAGTTTCTAAACGAGAAGCTTGAAGCTCAGCCTCAATTTCAGATTGCAAAGTCTCTGCCTCCCTTTGGGCATTTTTGGCATAAGCCAAATCCCCTTCAATCCGATCTTCACGCTCTTTCAGCATTTTCTCAAGCCCAGGCATCACAGTATAACGCAACGCCAGCATAAAAATGACAAAAACAACAGCTCCCCACAAAACCTGAGCTTGGACTAACCAATTACCAAACTCGAGCTGAGGCATACCCTCTGCATGAGCAAAAGCAGGGAAAGCAATGCCTCCAGTGACGAAAAGGATTTTTTTCCCTTTTTCAGCACAAAGGGATGAAATTTTACTACGCATCGCTCTCCTGCTCCAGTAGTCCATTCGTAAAAAATAAAGAAAATTATAAATCAAACGAACAGGATGATGAAAGCAACCAACAATGCAAACAAAGCAATAGCTTCTGTCAAAGCAAAGCCAAGCATGGCAATACCAAAGACCTGAGAACGTGATGCAGGGTTGCGCGCAACAGAACTGATAAGAGCCGCAAAAATGCTACCAATACCAATACCAGGGCCAGCAAGTGCCATCACCGCCAAACCAGCACCACCTTTATGTGCAATCTCGACAAAAGCAGCAGCAAGCTGAACTGTACTTTGTTCCATTTTTATTTTCCTTTTTTCTTAAAAAAACCCGCTACTCACACAAAGAAACAATACCGGGCGACAAAAATCAACAACCTCCAAGAGCGTTAGTGAGCCTCCCCACCAACAGCCTCTCCAAGATAAATACAAGCAAGCAAAGCAAAAATATAGGCCTGCAATCCACCGACAAGCAACTCTAAGCCTATTAGAGCCATATTAAGAATGATCGGCACAATACCAAAAACATACCCAACAACTCCGAATCCCGCCAACATGATGGTCCCCACAGCGAACACTTCCATCAGAACATGCCCAGCGACCATATTTGCAAAGAGTCGGACTGAAAGGCTAATGGGACGAGAAAGCCAAGAAAGAACTTCAATTGGAACCAAAATCGGAGAGAGCCACAAAGAAACACCGCTAGGCATAAAATGCTTAAAGAAACCGATCCCCTGAAAAAACAAGGAAGCCAGCAACGCCATAACAAATACAACAATTGCCAAAGCCAGTGTCACAGCAATATGGCTTGTGTATGTGTAGGAATACGGCAACAAACCGATATAATTTCCGGCTAAAATGAAAAAGAAAAGTGTAAAAATAAAGGGAAAAAAGAACTTTCCCTTCTCTCCCATATTCTCTTCCACAATATCGCGGACAAAAGTGTACGCAAATTCAGCAGAAACCTGCAAGCGACCGGGAACGATGGCTTTTTTACGCATTGCAATCCAAAAAAAGGCGCAAACCAAAATTGCACCGAATAACATAAATAAAGGAGCTTGAGATATCCCTAGTTTTTCTCCGAGATCACCAAACTCAGGGTGGAGTTGAAAGCCTTCCATCACGTCAATTTTAGATTGAGCAGGCATGCTGACTTTTCCTTGTTACTAAGACCTAAACGATTCTATAGGCGAAAAACCCGCCCGACAAAGCGAGCGCCACATATTTACCAAGCCAGCGAAGAACCCCAAAAACACAAAAATAATGAAGAAGACAATTCGATAGCTAAGGCAATAGTCTATTGTATACCCTATAACTCCTCCGACGATTAACCCCGCAATCAAATCACTCACAAGATGAAGCGCTAGGTTCAAACCAGAAGACAAGCTTAATTTAGCATCTTCTTCTATATTTTCCAAGAATTCTTTAGAATCTAATTCGCTGGGGGACGCTTTTCCATACCTTCGCTGCTCCAAGCGCTGAATACGTTCAGAAAAAGAATATTTTTCTCCCCCACTCTCCATAGCTACCCCTCTGTCCCTGTTCTTGACTCTTTAAAAGGCAGTTTTAAACTTTCTGGCGCAGAGGCAGAGCGTTTGCGAGAAAAAGATGCCGTCCCATCAATTGCCTTATGATCTGGTATTTCCTTACCAAGATAAAGCTCTGCCAAGGATCTAAAAATATAATCCATCATTGAGGTTGCATATTGAATATTTCGTCCCCCCTCAACCTCTCCGAACGGCACGAACTGACTATATTTAAATTGCTCAACATAAGCTTCCAAGGGAACACCATATTGAAGACCCAAGCTAACAGCTTGACCGAAACACTCCATCAAACCTTTTGCCAGCGGAGACTCCTTGACCATGTGTATTTCCAACTCTGCAGGTGTCCCATCTTCGAACTCCCCAATTCGAAAGAATAAATCTCGATTGTCCAAAAGAACACGTTCACTGACACTTTTTTTCCGAGCTGGAGCAAGGTGGCGCGTTCCCCTTTCAAGCTTCGCCTTAACTTCACAAACATCGAAATTAGGCAATGGTGGTAAACAACAGCCAACTTCTTTAACAACCTCACGCATCTTCAGATGCGCTTGATTTCCGGGCATAGAAAAACGCTTTTCTCCAGCAACAACTAAGGCCAATGCATTTTCTGCAGTTAAGCCTTGGCGCATCAAACGGGAAGTAAAAGAGTTTCTTACTTGCCCAGCTTCATCTAATGGAGAAAAAATTGGCGCCAAACCACATGCCTCAACCCCCAGCAAGCTATCAACTGGATTTGGCGCTGAAAAACCGACCTTCAAGAAAAAAGATGACTTTTTCTCTTGATCTAAAAATTTCTTAGTTGCGCCTAACCTCTGCAGAGAACACAAAATCTTTGTACAAAACTCATATGCAGCATGGCGCATCTCTGATGGCGCATCTAAAGGAATTAAAGAATCAGCACCCTCCAAAAGGTGAAAAGCTTCCTCTCCCATGTAAGATGCTAGTTTAGCGAGAACAACAATTCCCTGCGCAGCACTGCGACCAGCAGTGGAATCGTATTCCAATCCCATCGCTGCTAAAGCAGAATCCAGATCACTCAAAAGAAAAGAAGCTTCAAAGGCTTCCGAATGGAGCTTCTCATCCTCTTTCTCCGTCCGCTCTTCCTCAAAAAGACCTAAAGAACCTTCTTCAAAAATTGGCAAAAGCGGCATCGAAAGATTGGAACGGGCCTCAACAACTTTTTTAAGTCCTTTTGCTGCCATTTCTAAACATGCCAAAAAATGGGACGCCTGAAAGATCCCCTCTTCCACAAACGCACTCAGGCGAATGACAAAGGCAGGTGGCGTAGAAAGATCCTTTTTCCATAAAGAAACCGATGGAGCCATCTGCCGCAATAAAAGCAAGCCAATAAAACCATCTCCCAAGGCATTTTGAGAGAGATCTTCAGAAGACGGCGCCATTAAATTCAACCACCAAGTAGCCTCAGATTGCAAACGAACTGTTCCAACGGATGCACTCGCAAGCTGCTCTAATGCGTAGCTAGAAATATCTGGCCAGACAGCTGGAAAGACAACTTTTCGAGGCTCTCTTTCTTCATCAAAAAAATCTTCCACCTCAAGCGTCCGCATCTGCACACCCGCCCAGCAATTCTCATTCCTATTGCGTTGCCAAATAGATGTGAAAGAAGACTTTTTATCTGCCATAATCTTAGCTTTTGTCCGTTTTTAATATTTTCAAACAGCCCGATTCCAAAAGTTCTCCCGAACATTATAGGGAATGGCCTACTTCTTAATAGCGCATCTTTAAGAGACCTCAAGCCCCCTTAACAAAGGACACTCCAAATTTTATATCTATAATCATTCTAATGAAAATAAGAGATAATAGTGGCAGGATTGTTTTTTTCTGTTATTTTTATTGAAAATGATGCTGTCTCACGGAGTATTAACTTTTCACGATGTCTGTTTTCCAAACTACAAAAAATTCACAAGCTTTTTGGGAAATCATGACAGGTTTTTTCTTAATCTTAATTGCTGCAACCTCTGCATTTCTTGCCTTTTCCTCTTTTCACCGAAATACATTAAAGAGCTATTCTATTTCAGCTATTTTCTCTCGTGTTGATGGTCTTGAAATTGGTTCGGACGTCCGCCTTTCAGGGGTCAAGGTCGGTGCTGTTCAAAAACTTTTCATTGATCCAAAAACATGGCAAGCACATGCAATCTTCTCTCTTGAGAATAGGGTAAAACTGCCAATAGATTCAAATGCGATTATTACCTCCGACTCTCTTCTTGGTGGGAAGTATATTTCTTTAGTCCCCGGTGCAGACGACAAAATCTTAAAAGCCAATGAAACAATTTCAGACACGCAAGGCACCGTTAGCCTCGAAGAACTGATTACGAAATTTGTCTTCTCAAGCGAAGACAAAAAATCTACAACTTCATCCCCTCAAAACTCTTAAAAGCTTATCCTCATGCCTGACAAAACTTCAGACTTTACTTGGTTGGATGAAAATAACCAAAAACTCGAATGCACAGAAAAGCTCCGTCTGCTGAATGAGAACGAAAATGAGCTCTCTCAAATGACACAAGATATTTTTGAGGATGGTATTGCAATGGGCGTTTCCAAAAAATGCATGAATGAAGCAATGAAACGACTGCTTTTGCGCCTTGCAGCATCCTTCTCCTTTTTCGCTTTTTTCACAGCAACGCTAGCCAATGCGCAAGAAGCTCAAACGCCGCCTTCACCTGCTCCCGCCCAATCACAATCTACGACACCATCTGTCCCCGAGTTTTCTCCAAAAACCCAAGCAGACAATACCAATGATCAGACTCCGGCAACACAAGCACCCATCTCCTTAGGTTATCGCCCTTCTGTTCCCCCAACACTTTTGCCCGCCCCGTCACTCTATCCTGCGGATAGCTGGGAAGGGAGATCTGTCGGCGTTATCCGTATTTTAGACAGAGTCAATTCAGAAACAAAAGAGCTTGAAATTCCCGTAGGGGCAGAAATTAATTTTCATCATTTAACAATCAAACTCTACACCTGCAACCAAAAGCCGAAAGGCTTACCTGCGGATACGGCAATAAGATTAAGTCTTTCCGAAACACCTCTGGCAAAAACAGATACCTCTGAACCTTCACAAACACGTCAGTTTGAAGGATGGTTTTTAGCTGCAGAGCCTGCTGTCAATGTTTATCCAAGCCCCCTTTATAATGTCCAAGCGGTTCGTTGTGCTGGCGATCCAGTCGCCCCATTTTTACCAGAGCTTAAAAAGGAAGCCCCTCCTCAACCGCAGCCTTCATCTCAACCGATTCCTAACCAAAACGCTTCCTCTCAGAATCCTGAACAAAAAGAAACGCCCCATAGCATTTCACCAGTTGAATCCGTGACGCCTCCCGCGCAAACAGATCCACAGGATTCCAATAATAATGGTACTCCTGTTTCCCCAGCACCAGACGCCCAACCTCCTCAGAATACAGAGGCAGCGCCAGCTTCGTCTAACGAGACTTCAGCATCTTCTGAGTCTATCGCTTCTCCATCCTCGGATTCTAAAACATCGCAAGAGCTTCCACCGATTGATCCGCAAACAACTGTTGCCGTTGGAGATGCCCCCGCATTGCCGCCTACAGAACCTAAAGAAGTTGCAACATTAACTCCTGCCACCCCACCTCCAGGCGTCTTGGCACTCCCTTTTACTTCTGACCAGAATTCAAAAGAAAAGAAAAAGCATAAACATCATAAAAAACACGATAAGCATGGCTCTTCTGAAGAGAATTCCCAAGATTTTTCAGGCACTGACCAATGAATCTCTTTCTAAAACGAATGGCATCACCAACAGCACTAGGGGTATTTTTCATGCTGTCTGGTGCTTTTGCATTTGGAACAGCACAATTCCTGCAACGCATCATGCATTTAATGCCTTGCGAACTATGCTATCTCGAAAGAAAGCCTTGGATTGTTCTTTTTATCCTCGGAATCATTATGCTCATTTCTAAAAAACACTTCTTTAAGTCATTAGCGACCTGTGGCTGCGCTGTTATTTTAATCTCCTTAGGATTGGGTGTTCTCCATATCGGTGTTGAGCATGCTTGGTGGCCAAGCCCTTTCCCTTCTTGTGCTGCTCAAACAAGCCTCTTCAAAGGGGGCACAGCACATTTGTTAAATAATCTGCCAGAACTTCCCTCCAAACCCTGTGATTTTCCAGATTATCTTTTAGGCTTACCACTGACTTTGTGGAGCTTCATTTATAGCGGAATCGTTTTTTTAGGGACGGGACTTCTCATTTATATAAATGTTATGAAATCATCGTTAAGCACTGAAAAATAAAAATGCCAGAAATGCGCTTTCAATCCATCTATTCCCATGGCTTCTGCCGTGTAGCTGCTGCACGCCATAATGTTGCACTCGCACAACCTCAGAAAAATGCAGATCTCATTTTAGAAATCCTTCAAAAATGCCATGAACAGCATGTCGCCCTCGCCGTTTTCCCTGAACTTTCGCTCACGGGTTACAGTATTGATGAGCTTTTTTTTCAAAAAACCATCCTTGACGAAGCACTAAACGCCCTAAAAAAACTGATCACCCTTTCAAAAAAATACAACACAGTTGCCATTGTCGGCCTTCCGCTTCTTCACGGGCAGACCCTCTATAATTGCGCTGCTATCCTCCATCAAGGAAAACTTCTTGGTATCGTTCCAAAAAGCCATATTCTTTCAGAGGGTGAGTTTTACGAAGCACGTTATTTTGCCTCAGGAAAAGAAATTTCCCAACAAACAATCTTGCTCTGGGAAGAAGAATATCCTTTCGGAACAGATCTTCTCTTTCAAGCTAAAGATCTTCCAAACTTATGTTTCGGTCTTGAAATCTGCCATGATTTATGGGTACCCAGTGCGCCTGGAATTTCTCTTGTAAATGCTGGCGCTCTCCTTATTGCTAATCTTTCCGCTTCTCCTGCTTTAGTTGGGCGTCCAAAAGATCGCACTTTATTATGCGCCTCCTACGCACAGCGCCTTACCGCAGGCTATCTTTACGCTGCCTCAGGCTGGGGGGAATCTACAAATGATCTAACTTGGGATGGACAGCTCCTCATCTGTGAAGCTGGTAATCTTCTCGGCGTCACCTCCTCCCCCCTACCAGATGCTCAAACTTTGCTCATACGCGATATTGACCTAGAATCATTACGTGCAAAGCGTCTCAAAACAAATTATTTCAAACAAATCCCGTCTGAAACGACTCAAAAAGCTTTTAGGCGAATCTCTTTCAAATTAAAGCCTAAATTTAAGGATATTGGTTTTAAACGACCTTTTTCTGCGTTTCCGTTTCATTTTTTAAAAGAAGATGAAAATGACCGGGCATTAGAGACCTTAAACCTTCAGGCTGCCGCTCTCGCTAAGCGCCTGATCGCTAGTCATGCGCAAAAAATGGTTATTGGCATTTCTGGTGGACTCGATAGTGCATTGGCTCTCCTTGTCTGCTGTCGTGCAGCAGAAATTTTAAACTGGCCATACAATCAAATTGTTGGCTGCTCTCTTCGGGGATATGGCACTTCAAAAACAAGTGAGATGCTTGGACTTTCTCTCATGAACAACCTTCATATTTCCATCCATGAAATAGATATTCGGCCCATCTGCCAGACCGTCTTTAAAAGCTTAGAGCATCCGGCTTCAGAACTCCCTTTGACCTCATTCTATACACAAGATTTAGACAAAAGGATTTTTGATCTCACTTTTGAAAATGTCCAAGCCGGCATACGAACAGACCTTCTTTTCCGCCTTGCTGGGAAAGAAAACGCAATTGTTGTCGGGACAGGTGACCTTTCAGAATTAGCTCTTGGATGGTGTACTTATGGTGTCGGTGACCAAATGGCGCATTACAACGTAAATGCTGGCCTTCCGAAAACACTCATTCAACAACTTGTTAACATTTTTTCACAAAACGATATCTTCCATCGTTATAATGATGAAACAAAACATATCCTCAAGCAAATCGCAGAGCGTCCTATTTCGCCTGAATTGCTTCCTGCACAAAATGAAGACTGCCCTCAACAGACAGAAATCTCGACAGGTCCTTACTGCATACAAGATTTCATTCTATGGCATGTTTTGAAACATGCGTCTTCTCCAGAGCGCATTTTTTTCTTATTAGAAAAAAACTGGGGAGAATCTTGCTTGAACGCTGAAAATCTAGACACAAACCAACCAAAATTTTCAAAAAAAGTGTTACTTAAATGTCTAGAAATTTTTGGGAAACGTTTCTTTAATTTTAGTCAATTTAAACGGACTGCAATGCCCAATGGACCGAAAATTTTACCAGATATCGGCCTTTCCCCGCGAGGCGATTGGCGAGCCCCCAGTGATTTGAATTGTGACATTTGGCAAACACAAATCAACGAAATAAAAAAAATATTCCATATTTCATAAAATAAGCTTTCATCTTCGTAAAAACAAAGTAGAGTTTAAAAAACAAAGATTGCTTTCCTTTCGTTTTGGGATGGCTTATGAAAATGTAAGAAATTTACATTTTTAGTTAAAATTATCTTGATACTTAACGAAAAATACTAGGGATACCTACATTCGCATATGCCACATCATTTTGCACCGAGTGCTGGGAGTTCTACAATCCCAGGGGGGGGCTTTGATAATAAATCAACGATGCTCTTCAAAGCTGATGAAAAAAGCTTAAACCATCATTACGATACGACAATGCTTCGTGTTCAGTCAGGTCTAAACACACCCTTAGACCAATCTCTGGCTGTTCAGGACAGTGTTTCTGGCGCAATGAGGATGGAAGCTCGCCCCTCTTCCCCAAGTGTTACTGGGGTTGAAGCCAACGTAAATAATCCGTTGCTTTTGCATCCAGACACCTTAACTGGCGCCAATGCTACTGCACAGCAATTTAATTCTTTTGCTGAACAGCCCTCTTGGCTTCAAAAGGCTTCTCTGCTTCAGGACGGCAAACCTATTGAAGATACAATTTCTGCCGCTGGCCTTGATGGCTCACAGAATATTAATAATATTTCTGTGAAAGGGAGTCCTTACTTTATTTCTGGAACTGGCCAAGACACAATTCAAGCTGTTGGTGTCACCGTCGCTGGAGGCGGTTCTCCTTTCACAGATACAGTCGCGGGTACGTTGCAGGGTCTCAAAGATATTCAATCAATGCCTTCTCTCAAAGATGCGATGACGCCAGGTCTTGCTAGCCAAGATGCTCTAGCGACTCTCCGTCCTAAATTAGATGACAAAACGCATCTTGTTGATGTGTTGCATCAGGTTGATCATCAAGTCTCTATTGATCTTGGTAAAGCTTCTGGTGTTACCTCTCAAAATGATCTTTCTCAAGTTGAGAAAAAGCAAGAGGATCTGGTTCGGAGCTTTACTAAGGACGATGAATTGGCTGCCAATTCTAAGTCCTCCAATGATGCGGTTGTGAGTTTGCTCACCGAAGAAGAGCGCAAACGTATGGCTATGAACATCAACTTTCCTGCTTCGCCATTAGGTGGCAATGGCGGTGGTGGCCCATTTGGCGGCGGTCACTAAAAACATTTAATCCCCTGAAAGAAAAATGCTTTCAGGGGATTTTTTTGTTCTAAACAAAACATTCCAACCAAGCAGATATAAAAAAAACCTCCTTATTTTAAGGAGGTTTTCTCATTGAGAATGACGTTTATTAGCCCTGACGAGCTTTCATACGAGGATTCTTTTTATTAATAACGTAAACGCGACCTTTACGACGAACAATCTGGCAATTCTTATCGCGCGTTTTAGCAGATTTTAGACTATGACGTATTTTCATGATGCACTTTCCACGTCTAAGACGCGTCTTATATTTGTGTTAGTAAAAGTCTTACGGGCATTCTTGAGTCTCAACGAGATCAAACCAATAAGAAAAATTTCAAGAACCATATTCCCTATTTTAAGGAAAAAGTCAAATTCACTCCCTGAAAATACTTCAATGAAGATGTGAAATTAATCCTAATAAAAGCGCCAGAGCTGCGAGACCACTCCCTCCCATTCCGCAAATAGCTGCACGCGCATTTACCCGATTATTTTCAATCAGTGCTTGCTCAATTTCGGTAAGGCTCGTGAGACCTATATCAATTTGGTCAAAAGCCTTTTCCATTGAGACTTGCTGTAGTTTAAGAGAACCAAACGCTTTAACTGATCTTTCTGGCAAACGCAGACGGGAAGCATCCCACCAAAGCTTGGCTGAGAGGCCTGAAAAAATACTGGACCCTAAAGCGGCCCAGCCAACAAGATCTGCACATATCTGACTAAACAAGCAAAGAGCCCTTTCTTTATTTTTGAAGGTTAGAATGAGATTCTGTAGATGGCAGAGCCATCTTATACGTCTCCCAATGTTCTGAAAGCTCACGTACGACGACGGAAGCCACAGAATAAACATTATTTACAGAAGCTTCTAGCCCTACATAGCCATCATTTTCATCTTCCCCTTGTTTAAACATATCAGCCGTCTTTTTTCCATCTGGAGGAAGATCGAAATTACTAACAGAGCGAAAAATGAGTAAACGGTTTGGATCCACAAGGCCCTGTTTCGCTTCTCTTTCGAGCACCAGCGGAACAGCCAGATCTTCCATTGCCGTCGTCGCAAGCCAGCCTTTCCCGTCCGTCCAATAATCGACCCATCTTTCTGCCCAAGCATTACTATGCGGACCTGCCCAAAAAATCTCGCTTGAAATAACATCTCCAAGAGTGACTTGTGGCGCTTTCTGCGCTGCTGGATAAGAAGGATAGGCTCTACGTGCCTCTTCCAGTCGTGGATTATCAGATAATGCAAGCTGAGAAGTTTTTTCAAACGCCCATTCTACGAGAGAAGGATTCAACGCATAAACCATCTCACCGCTTTGAGAATGTGCCTCTGGCCTTGGAATAGGGTAAGGCTCGCTCGATTGCACAGGAAGGTAAGGATCCTGCCAACCTTCTGGCATATCCCTTGGATCAATCATATGAGACATCCCCCCATTGACGACATAGCGCGCCAAAGCAACACTCCCAAGCGAAATTTTATACGGATCGCCTCCTGCTATTCCAGCTAAAACAAAATAAGATTTTGAAAAATCAAAACGTGAATCTTTCAGTAAAGCCGTTAAAGATTGAGCAACACTGGTATGGCCTTCTCCCATGAGCAAAGCCAAAACATGATCCTTCTCATTGTAAAAATAATGCCCTCGATAGCTATCTTTCGCTTCAATTTTTTTATCTAAAGGATAATTTTCTACCCAATTTTGAAGCTCTCCAGCCTGATCTCCACTATCCTTGCCAATTTCAAATGCCGTTAGCACAACGACTCTGACCGGTATTTTTCTTTGTTGCTGTACTTTAACTGTTTTAGCCTGAGCCGCTTGTGACTCGTTACTTGGCAATGTAAAAAAGGGAAAAGTCGCTAAAACGCCTGAAAGAAGAAGCGTCTTTAATTTCCTATTTTTCCAAAAAAACGTTTTTGTCATTCTTTATTTTCCATTTTTGAAAATATATTTACTTTCGAACTTGAAAAAACGCTTCTCAAGATTCCATTCTTGTTTGGCCTTCTCATTCTTCTCAAGATAACGCTGACATTTTTCAGTCAGAATATGCGAAATGAAGGCAGATCGGCAAACTGAAACTGGCCTTTCTCCTACCTTATACCCCTTTTCCCAAAAGCCTTTTCCAGAAAGAAAAGCATGTTCCAACCCAACACGGCTAAAACCTTTCAAATCCTGATAAGAAACCCCTTGATCTAAAACTGCTCTTTCATATTCTCTTGTTAGACTGCCACGCGAGATTCCTTCATCATCTGTCGATAAAGAAACAGGCACATTAAAGCGTTGATATAAGGATAACGGATGATTTTTTCCTTTAATCTCCAAAATTTCATCATTCGAAGTTAGGTTGATTTCAACTAAAATATTTTTTTGAGCCATTTTTTTCAAAAGTTTCTGATAGTTTTCTTCTCCCGCAATATCTACCCCATGCCCTATCCGCTCTGCACAAGCGACTTCTACGGCCTGCCAAATATGATTTTTAAGCGCTGTTTCTGGCACCAAATCACGGGTTAATTCTCCAGCATGTAAAGACAAATGCACTTTTGGATATAATTTATGAAAATATCTGAACATTTTCATATGCAATCCATAATCTTTTAACGCGACTGACGCATCCTCAGGAGCTACAAAATTTATGCCGACAAACCTAGGATCTGTTGAAGCTAAAACATAAGCGATAGAAAGCTGCGTAAAAACCTGCCTTGAAGAAGCTGTCCGAATAGCCTGATAAAGATAACGCGTGTTCACAGCACAACCTGCTTGAGGATGCTTTGTATGACAACCAAGAAGCAAATCACTACGCTTCTGAGCAGCATCAAGCTCTTCTCTGGAGCGATTTACCAATTCTGGTAAAGACGGATGAAGCGCCTGATTCCATTTTTTAAAATGCGCAACATCAAGGGACGCATCTCCAAACTGCTGAAGTCTATTCCCTGTTTCCATCGTAAGCGACAAATCTGGCGTAATCATCAACTCTAGATATTGCACATGATCTTTTGCAGCACGGGTGCGTGCCTCTGCAATCATATCTCCAACCCGATCAGGCCGCAAACCAAGATGCTGAAAGGCAGCAAAGAAATGATCATGCCCCGTTTCAAAGGTTGCATGAGGTCTAAAATGCCGCATAGACATAAGATCAATCAGTGCCTCTCGTCTCTCAGGCTGATCGAAAAGTTTAACAGCGGATTCAAATTTTTTAGAATCTTTTTTAGGACAAGAGTTTGGTAAAATCGTATTTGTTGTTAAATCAAGACAATTCCCATCTGCCTCTGCCCAATTCAAGAAACTCTCGGCATAAACCGCCCCAATAAGGTGATTATGTAAATCAGAACCTTTAGGAAAATCCTGTAAAAAAACGCTTAAAAGTTGGGGATTTTTTGCTTTTTCATCTAAAACCGCCTGCCCTAAAGGCAATGCGGCTGGAAATTTAACAGCCGTCTCTGAAAAGGCGACAGGTGAGAAAGAAAAAATACCCAAACAGAAAGCTGTGAATGAAAAGACTCCCCAAAAACGGCATCGGAGCTTTTGAGAAAAATCCATCATTTAGGGCTCTTTTCTATCTTTATCCAGGTGTTCCAATAAGCTGGAGGCACATCTTACGCCGCATAGCGCCCTGCCAATCCTGCCACTGATCGGCATCAATCTTACCTGACTGATAAGCTTGCCAACCCTGCATAAAGGTCGCTGTCAAAACCGTAAAATAAGCATTTATAACATCTAAGCCCTGCTGATTTTCAGGCAAAGGCAAATCAGCATTTTCTGCAAGCCAAAGCGCAAGAGGTTCTCCATTCCAAGAGGGCATCAAAATAAAATCTGGATTTTCCCCACGAAAAATCTGCGAAATCTCTTGAACAGAATCTGTTACAAATTTCTGCGCAACCTCTCCAGCAACACCTTCTTTTTGCCACTTCTCAAGTTTTGCTTCAATTTTTTTGAAAAATGCCATCAGGATCTCATCAATAAAATGGGTATTTCCTAAATAGGCTCGTGACTGGTTTTCTGCTTCTGATGCATTTTCTGGCATGAATTCTTCTATTCCTCTTTTTTCAAGTCTAAAATGCACTTATTTCGTGACGTTCAAGGCCGCTGGCAAAGACTTCCAATATGGATATTCGTAAATATTATTCCATATAATTTTCAATTTTTTACGCCTAGCCTCAGGAGAAAGCTCCTTCCAGCCTTCCTCTATACAAAATTGGGAAAGTCCTCCTTCTGGATAAAGAAAATCTTTATCATGTAAGAGAGATAATAGCGGTAAAAGCTGCCCTTTAACACGTGAGCCATCTTTCAAAACAGGCATCGAAAAAATTTGTTTCAAAAGCCAAAGTGACTGTTTTGTGTCCTCTCGCTGCATCCAATCTTCTGCAAGATTTAATTTCTTAGCAACCGCCGTATCTAAGAGCGTCTTTCCCTCAACAGCAGCCTGCACCAGCATAGCCAAAAGCTTAGAGGCAAACTGCTCTGCTGTTTGATAAACTTCCTCATTTTCTGAATCTGGTAACAGCGCATGGTGACGGAAAAAAGCACCGCTACTTGGCCATAACAAAGGTGGAAATAATCCAGGGGTAAGCTCACTCCGTCCTTTACCAACCCTTTTTACAGCGCCAACTTTTTCAGCAACTTCAAGTGCTTCTTTGGGCGTTCGGTCACTGCACTCCTCTTCCAAAGTATTTTCCATTTCAGAAAACACCTTCTCCCTTAAAACAGACTGACCTGGCAGAGAGGCCCCAAGCGTTTTAAGGGATCGAAGAACAATTGAAGATAAATCCTCACCTGGCAGTTCAACAACAGACATTAAAAACGCTTCCCCCTAAAAAATAAACTCTTATCTGACTGACATGCTTCTCAGCATCCTCATCTCAAATACGGGTAAAGTTTAAGCGAATTCTTATAAGTTGTCTTCCCCTTTTAAACGTAAAAATTTATTCTAATGCCATGCATGCTGAAAAGTTTTATGCTCATTGAGAGCTCAAAAACTTTCTAAAACAAGATAAACGAATGATAAAACCAGTGCCTTTAGAAAAAAAAATTGAAACTTCTTCCCACCTTGAAAAACGAAGTGTTTCTTTGAGTGGGCATGCAACTTCCATTGCCCTTGAGAAAGAATTCTGGGACACACTTGAAATGGTGGCAAAACGTCAAAACATTGCTTTATCTAAATTTATTAACCAGATTGACTCTTTTCAAAGAAAAGGGCGTCCACTCGCCTCTACTTTACGCTTGAAAGCTTTAGAGGAGGCCTTTTCACTACCCACCCAAGACAAACCCTTTCTTTGACCACGCACTTCGCAGTTAAGGACTAACTTTCAAAGGAAAAACAAACTTATGCGCATGTGGGGAAAGCTTTTTGGAACAGCAGCAGGTATTGCCACAGGAGGTCCTGTTGGTGGCATTATCGGCTTTATTTTAGGTGCGAAA
Organism: Acetobacteraceae bacterium; assembly: GCA_004843345.1. Taxonomy (NCBI): domain Bacteria; kingdom Pseudomonadati; phylum Pseudomonadota; class Alphaproteobacteria; order Acetobacterales; family Acetobacteraceae; species Acetobacteraceae bacterium. The sequence goes on along the minus strand of CP039460.1, from coordinate 1,806,942 downwards.
GCAGACAATAACAGCCTGTTATCTTCTCCGGCAGGATGGGGGAAGCATTTCCCTTCTCAAGGAAAAGCCGACCCACAAGGCGCTGCCTTTTTTACAGCCGTAAAAGTTTCCGCCTTACTTGGGAAAAAAGAGCAGCTTCTTGGCTTAGCCAGCCTTATTTTAGGGGCAAAAATTGCCAAAATAGATGGCCCCGTCAATCAAGCTGAAATTGACTCATTTAAAAGTGCCGTAAGAGTGCCTGATGAAAATCTTTCAGCAATTGGAAAAGCTTTTGACAAGGCACGGGAACGTACAGATGATTTCGAACGTTATGCTATTGAAATTGGACGTCCTTTCCAAGACAATCCCCAACCCTTAGAGCCTGTTCTGCATCTCCTTTTTCAAATTGCCCGCGCAGACTTATTGACAGGACAGCCTCTCCACCCTGCCGAAGAAGCGTTTTTAAGGAAAGTGCATAAAGCCTTCCATCTTTCTCAAAGCGCATGGGAACGTGCCTCTATGGGGATTATGCCCCCAAATAGCTCAACATCAGATATCAGCGCTTATCGCATTCTTGGTGTCTCCCCAGATGCCGACTTAGAAACAATTCGCATTCGCTGGCGACTTCTCATGCGAAAATATCATCCAGACACGATTGAACAAAAGATCTTAACAAAAGAACAAGAAATGATTTTTAGAGAACGCGCACAGCGCATCAATAACGCTTGGGACCATATTAAAAAGGAACGCAATAACCATGCGCCTTAAACTTTTAGTAATTTTTATAGGCCTTCTTATAACCTGTATTTCTCTTCTGGCTTTAATGCCTTTTCTTCATTCCACAAACACCGTTCCTGCCTCAACCTCTTCAAACAAAACACAAGGAATTGTTTTTAAAAATCAATATGCACAGCTTTCCTTAGAGAAATCGTCTCCCCAAGACAAAGCGTGGTCCACTAATTTACGCATTGCCGCACCGCAATGTACGGGTGCATTGGCTCAAAAAGGAGACGGCGGCAATCCTGCGGAAACCACCCTTCTCTCTGGCACAATCGAAAATGGTATAATTGAGGTCTATCAATCTCCGACAATGGGCGAGGCCGCTTGTAAAATTGAATTAACAATCCAGAATGACGAAATTATCTCAGCTCAGCAAAAAGAAGGCGACTGTGACGCTTGGCATGGAAAATCCTGTTCTTTTTCGACAGCAACACTTGGTGGGATGAAGCGCTTAGCGCCTAATACCCCTTGACAGGGAAGAAAAGAATTCTTAGTTCGCCACATAGTAACCTCGCCTGAAATATTTAGATGGGGAACTTCTCCTTTCTCAAAAAGGAAAAAATTGCTAGGTATTTAAATTATGCAAAATTCTCCAGAAATTAATCCTAATCCATTAGAAACACATATTCATACGGTGCTTAAGACAGTCGGCCTCCTAGACTTCTGCGATCTAACAGGCTCATCTCTCCGAGATGGCAATCTTCATATTGCGCTCCAAGTTTTATCTGAAGACCTAGCAAAACTCCCAGCGCTACAAAAGAAAGCGCAAGACGAGCTTGCAGACTATCCTGGTATTTCCGGTGTTTCGATTTCTTTTACAAAAAAAACATCTGGTGCCCCTTCACAAAAGGGCAATTCCCAACATTTACATCAGGAAGTTCCTTCTTTCTCCGATGAAGGCAACAGCGGCGGCGGATGTGACAGTGGAGGATGCGGTTCTTGCAGCTCAAGTGGCGGATGTGGCAGCTCAAAACCCAAAGAGCCTGTTGAAATTTCTCAACTCTCTGGGATTAAATGCGCCATCACTGTTGGTTCTGGCAAAGGAGGCGTTGGAAAGTCAACGACAGCGATTAATCTAGCCTGCGCCCTTTCCAAGCTTGGCCTTAAAGTTGGCGTCCTTGATGCCGATATTTATGGACCATCACTCTCAAAAATGCTTGGGACAAAGGTAAAGGTCCCAGTCGTTGATGGGAAACCTCACCCTGTTGAGGCTCTTGGGCTTAAAACCATGTCTCTGTCCTATATGCTTGACGATAAACAGGCTGTTATCTGGCGTGGCCCTATGGTTATGGGGGCCTTAACCCAGTTTATGCAAGAAATTGAATGGGGAGAGCTAGACGTTCTCGTTATTGATATGCCACCAGGAACAGGCGATGCTCACCTCACGATCACGCAAAAACTTTCTGAGCTTTTGAAAAAAGGTGGATCTGTTTTAGTCAGCACGCCACAAGACATAGCCTTACTTGATACACGCCGTTCAGCAGAGCTTTATAATCAAGTCCATATTCCCTTACTTGGCCTTATCGAAAATATGAGCATTTTCCACTGTTCACATTGTGGTAAGGAAACAGATATTTTCGGGCAAGATGGTGCGAAAAAGGAAGCGAAATCTCTTGGCATTCCATTCTTGGGCGCTATTCCACTCTCCAAAGCTATTCGTGTAAAGTCCGATGATGGACAGCCTATCGTTCTTTCTGAGCCAGAAAGTCCAGAAGCCAAGGCCTATATGAAAATTGCAGAAGGCCTTGCAGAACACGTCAAAAAAGTAAAATAATGTCTAAAAGCCCGGTTTTTCCTTTAAGATTACTTTTTCTTTTGCCGGGCTTTTTTCTTTTTGCCTGTACAAACCAACCTGCGCATGTTGGCCTTTCAACAGATGGTTACGGGTTCGTCAAAAACTCTCCCCATGTGGCACCTCCTGAACATCTTACCAAAGGAGAAAGACTAAATATTCCAATGGGAGATCCTGCGCCATATTCACCGAATGTCCTTCTTGGCAGTCACTCTTAAAGATTTTTAAGGTTATATATCATGTCTCTTTTAAAAAGAGAGGAAGAAGCTTTTTCCTATCTCTATCAAAAAAATCTTAACCTAAAAAACTCTGATGAGAATGATCTCAGAAAAGAACTCATTCAGGTTTTAAAAGAGAGTCCTTTTACGCATCCTGATTCCAAAACCTACATTGCAGGTAGTTTTGTTTTTGAGTTGACAAGACAAACACAAGAAGAAGTTAACCGAAAATCTCTTGAAAAAGTCTGGAAAGAGTTATTTGGTAAATCCATTCAGGGAGAAGCTATTTTTCCAGCTTGCTTCAACCTCAATAATTCGAAAGCTGCTGAAAGCATTCTTCAGGCTGCTGGACGTTACCTTCTGCATTTTAAGGCGAGCCTAAAGCGAAAAACAAATCCTAGCTCTTTGCTTTCAGTTAATCGCTTTATTAAATTTGTGGCTCAAAATTTACCAAAGCTACCTGAAGCAAAGAAATAGATTTTAAGTAACGTGACGCCAGTTAATTTGGACGTGTCATCGTCAAAAGCAAAATCCCAAAAGCAATAAAAACGATCCCTGTTAACCGGTCAAAGTTTTTAATCACAGTAGGTTTTCCTAGAATAGACCTCAAAGGAATTCCTCCTGCGACTAAAGCGCCAAACCATAAAGCGGCAAGCACCATTTGAATAACCGTTTCTAACAAGACAAACTGCGCAACGGGATAATGCGGCGGAACAAATTGAGGAAACAAAGCCAAAACAACCAAGGCAAATCCCGGATTGCATAAGGTTGTCGTTAAGCCATTTCTAATCGCTTTTAGAATAAAAATTTTATCATTTACCCCAACCTCTTTCGGATCAAAAAGAGAGGTGTGCGGTTTCCTCAGTAAATTAAACCCAAGATAAATCAGAAATAAAGCGCCAACCATTTTTAAAAGAAAAAATCCAAACGGAGAGCCTGCTAAAAGAGCCGTCAATCCGAAGGCTGCTGCACTTCCCCAAAAAGCAACCGCAATACAAATCCCTAAAACAACCCCAAAACCAGCCCGATGCCCCTCAGAAATCGAAGTTCTAAGCACCAAAGCTGTCTCTAGGCCAGGTGTCATCATCAGAGGTCCTGCTGTTAAGATAAAGGCGAATAAGGACGAAAACATGTCACTTCTTTCAGTCAAAATAAATTAGTTAGGCACGCCTCAGTGCAAGACTCACTTCTACAGCATGCGTATCGCAAGATAAGGACATTTTTGACTTGTTCTGTTTTGGGAAAAAGATATTTGTCGAAACCTTTCCACCAACAAGACAAAAAACTTCTACGGAAAAGGAATCTACAAAAAAAGCTAATTTAAAAACGCCTTTTTCCTCTTTTAAAGGCAGAGACTGTTTTGTTTTCCAAAGACCTATGACCTCTTCACTTATTTCCTTTGAAAAAGACATAGAAGCTTTTTTACGAGAAATCTGGCAAAGATTTTCGTGCGGAAAAATTTCAAAAACCATAGCTTGCTCTCTTTTCTGAGAGTTTTCCTCAAATGAAAAGGTGATTTTCTCAGGCCACTCACTTTCTGAACGCTTCAAGTCCATTTCAAGCTTATAAGCTCGCCCTGGCTTTACCTGAGCAAAATCAAATATTTCCTCTGGTGTTATAATTTGTGTCGGAAAATCTATTTCTACAGGGAAAACATCATCCTGATTTTTAAGAGGATAGGTTTGAATCTCATACGTTTCTTTTTGGAGGCGAACTTCCCGAAGCAAGGTTTCAGCATTAAAAAAACCTTTAAACGGCATATACTGAACATAACTCCAATTCCCCATCCAGCCTTGCAAGAAAACTTGGCCAGAGACTGGATCTACAGAGCAATTCGGCGCAAAAATATCACATCCAAAATCTAAACATTGAGGTGCAGAAAGTTCCCTAAAAATTTTTCCGTCCCAATCTCCCACAACCGCCAAAACCCGACCAGATGCTACAAGATGATCTGCGTAACATAAAATATATTTGGGCTTAGCCTCACCTTCCACGAAAATAGGGGTAAAGGAAGGTGATTCAAGAGCGCCATTAACTTCTACAACATGGTTTGGTGCAACCCAAAGAGAAACACGTTCCCATTTTTTTGTATCTAGGGAAGCATAAAAAGCCATGCCATAAGAAAGGCTAATCACGGCGACCCATTGCTGTCCATCCCAATGAATTCGAAAATCTCTTAAGGCTTCTCCCACTTTTTTTTGTGTCTGCGGCTGTTCAAAAACGACACTGTCGAAGATGGGCTCATTTCCGAAGCTTTCAGCCCAATAACGTAGAACTTTTTGCCCTTGCGAGGTTTCTGCCGTCACAAAATAAAGAACAGCACCATGACCAAAACCAGCACTATTATGCCAATCTCGAAGGACGGTTCCTCCAAAAAAACCAATAATATCCTCACGATAGGGAAAAATTGTTTTTCCACAGGGAATCCATGAAATCCCATTATTAAAAGAGATATTTTGAACCCATCCAGAAATACATTCCCTTTCTGAAGGATCACATAAACGAGCAACCTGCCAAGAGCGCAAAATATTCTTTTTTTCATCAAAAAGAATATTTTGAGGCTCATTCATCCATAAAGGGTTGCATGAACTGGGCAAAGAGGTTGCGTGATAAAAAGGATAATAGGAAGAGACGGCAAGCCCTGTTCTTAAATTCTCTAAGAAATAAAGAGATTCACCTATTTTCATTCCTCAACCTCCAAGGAGATAGAAAGGATTTCCGGACTAAACTCTCCTGTCAAACTCGCCTGCCATTCCCTTTTCTGAATAGATAAAATTTCACTTGCCTGAATCAGATAAATATCCTCAACATCAACCATTATAGCTTATCATCCTAATTTTAACTTTTAAGGTGGGCTTTTATTGCTAAAAAAATCACTGCGAACTCTGGATTTGATTTTGTAAAAAATCCAAATGTTCTCTCAAATTCTCTGTTGATTCCAAAAGATCCTTCCAAGACTGGGCTATTTTTGCTCGACCCTCTGCAACCGATTCAGCTTCTTGCGTCGTTCTTCCAGGGACTTCATAATCACGCCCAAAATAAATAGCAGCAGATTTTGCGCTCTCCGCAGACATTAACTCCTGTCCGACAAAGCGATAAGGACTATCTTTATCTGTTAAATCTTGCTGTATAAATTCAGCCTGCTGCTTCCATGATGCCTCGTGTGGTAAAACACCATATTTTTCAACAAAATTTTTTCGGCGTCCTCCCAACCACTGCGCTAATCCTGAAGCCCCATTCACAGCATTCACCTCAGTTGGATCTAAAGAACATTCAAAATAAAGATTGGTTATAATGCCAATAATGGCATTTTCTGGCCAACCTTTTTCCTCATAAAAATGAAATAAATTCTCTGCCATATTGAGCTGATCGGATGTCAATTTCAAACTGTTGGAAGAGACAGCAAAAACAGGCAAAGGCAGATACAACGCAGCCCCTAGCAGAAATGCTCCAAGTGGTATACGAAAGAAAAACGAACCCTTTTTCAAAAAAAATCCTTTTTCTGACAACTTAAAGTGAGGAGAAGATCACTTTCTAGCACGGTTTACAAGCAAAACCAGACTTTGAATGATCGCTTCTTGGATAACAGCAAAGCTAAGTTTACTTTCCCCAGCCAAACGATCTTTAAAAACAAAAGGCAATTCTCGAATAGTTAAGTTCGATGGTGATTTTGCCAAAAATTCAAAAAGAATTTTGAATCCCTTTGTCCTCATCGTTGGAATAAGTTCTTCAATCAGCTCACGCCGAACGGCGAAAAAACCGCTCATTGGATCGCTGCAAGATTTACCCGAAATTTTTTGGGCTACTTTTGTGCCAAGTTTTGAAAGCCATTCTCTATATTTTCCAGAAAGACCATCCGCTGCCCCCCCTTGCGCATAACGTGTGCCAACCACAAGATCAGCCCCATCCACAAGCATATCTAACATACGTGGGAGCAATGTTTCATCATGCTGTCCATCGCCATCCATAACGGCAACAAAATGTGCTGAAGAGGATAAAATTCCTTCCATCACAGCAGAGGTCAATCCCCGGCGTCCAATACGGCGAATGACCCTTAACCGTATATCTTCTTGCGCAATTGTACGGGCTATTCTTGAGGTGCCATCGGGAGAATTATCATCGACTAAAATCATCTCCCATTCCCCCTCTCTCCCTTCCCAAGCACGGCAGAGAGATTGAAAGACACGTTCAACATTTCCAGCTTCATTATAGGCCGGAACAACAATACTGAGGAGTGCTGGCGAATTATTCAATGGGAGAAACCTCTAATATCTAACGTATCCAAGCCTAATATATAGAAACAATTGATAGCATTAGGCCACTTAATAACAATAAAGCACTTTTAAGAAAAACAATCTAGTAACTTAAAAGGCACTCGAGTATCGAGGCGCCCCCTCTTCTTTCTCGGCTTGCAAATATGTATCAAAAACGGCAGCGACATTTCGAATAAAAGGACGTCCTTTTTCCAAAACAGAAATAGACCTTCCATCAATTGTAACCAAATCATCCCGAACCATAGGCTCAAGCTTTTGAAGTTCCTGCGCAAATGTTTTTGTCTTATCAAACATATCTAGATTCACAGCCAAATCACACATCAAACGTTCAATAATGCGCGCGCGCAACAAATCCTCACCCTTTCGGGAAACATCTCGATAAGCAGGCAATCCTGAGTTCGCCATCGCTTTTTTATAAGCGGCGGCAGTCGGGGCATTCTGACTTAATCCACTTGGAAATTCAGAAATTGCTGAAGCACCCATTCCAATCAAAACACCAGAATTATCTGTTGTGTAACCCTGAAAATTTCGACGCAGCGTACCAGCCTCTGCAGCTTTAGCCATCGTATCTTCTTTGCGCACATAATGATCTAAACCTACTGCGATATACCCAGCATCCCGCAAAGTTTTATCAATTGCCTGCCTTTGCCTTAAACGCTCCAAAAGGCCTGGCAACTCCTTTTCTGGCAGTAATTGCTGACGCTTCTGCTTCCAAGGCACATGCGCATAGCCAAAAACGGCCAAACGTTCTGGTTTTAACTTGGCAATCACTTGAGCCGTATGTGTCACACTTTCTGTCGTTTGACGTGGCAAACCGTAAATCAAATCGATATTGATAGATTTAATCCCAGCCTCGCGCATCTGTGAGACACAATCATTTGTTTGCTTTTGACTCTGAATGCGTCCGCATGCCTGCTGAACGCTTGGATCAATATCCTGAACGCCAAGACTAACACGGTTAAAACCGCTTTCTTTCAAATAAGTGGCACACCCTTCTGGAATATTCCGAGGGTCAAGCTCAATAGAAATTTCTGCATCCTCAGCAATTTTAAAATGCTGACTGACTTTTTCCATAACAAGCGCCAGAGATTCTTTTGAAAGAGTTGTTGGTGTCCCGCCGCCCCAATGAAGATGGGTGACAATATGCCCTTTTCCTGCAAGGCTTGCGACACGTCCCAGCTCTTCCACCAATAAATTTGCATAAGCCTCTCTTGTCTCTGCATGACGCACGACAGATGTATTGCAGGCGCAAAAACTGCAAAGCTCATCGCAAAAGGGTACGTGAAAATAAAGAGAAAGAGGCTCATCTTTAGGAAGCGCCTCAATCCACGCTTCAATATGGTTACGTTCGCCGACAGGGACAAACTGCGCTGCTGTTGGATAGCTTGTGTAACGTGGAATCAAGCCACCATAACGTTTTAAAAGTGCTGCAATTTCTTCTCTTTGCGCCTCATGCCCATTCAAAAGCTTCTCTTTTGGCATTTAAATCCCCCTTTATTTCAATGCCCGTCATTATAAAGCAAGCGAGGACAATTCGCATTATATTGTTTCAAGCAAGCTTCATTCTCTTTTTCCCGCTGCGCAATAAAAGCCTCTGCGCGCTCTTTACATGCAGGAAGCTCTTTTTTGAGCTTATGCGCCTTAATGGAAGCTAAAACTGCTGTAATTGGCAATGAAAAAACATTATCGATATCTAACGTCCCAAGCGCAAGCGGATCACTCCCATCCATCAAATTTCCAAACTCAATGCCATGGGGCACTTGGCACGGATAGGGTGTATCTTCGTAAATCAATGTTGTTTTTGGACGGAAAATATTGGTCGTACAGCCAGACATTGTAAAAGCCAGAAGCACGCCTGCCCCAATCGTCTTTAAATGTCTCTTCATGCTTGCCTAACTCTTGCTCAACATTGGGCAAAATGGAGCGGATGAGGGGAATCGAACCCCCGTATGCAGCTTGGGAAGCTACCGTTCTACCATTGAACTACATCCGCACAATCCAGCGACTAAAAAACTCTAAGGAATTTCTAGTTTGAGCCAATTTATTAAAAAAAGCAGAATAGCTCAAGAGTTCTTATTTAAATTAAAAAGAATTATAATTCCTAAACATTCTACGCTGTACACGTTATATAAACGCATTCAAAGAATCTCGATAGATATTTAGGAAAAATTAATGCCATCGCTGTTCCCAAAGCTTCCTCACAAGCCTTATGTTGCTGCAATCCTTTTGGGAGGGGGGACAGGAAAACGCTTTAAAGAAAGTTTAAAATCTCCCCGAAACGAACAGGAGGCAGAGCTTCCAAAACAATATCTTTCTCTTAATGGGAAACCTATTATCGCCCATGCCGCGGACGCACTTTTGCCTTATGTTGATATTTTACAGCCTGTTGGAGATACCGAGAGACTAGATCATATTTTCCAAAATAATCCCAAAATTCTCTCCTCTGTTGTCGGTGGAAAAGAACGTCAGGACAGTGTCAGGAACGGCCTTGAAGCGCTTGCAAAGCTTTCCCCTTCTCCCGATATCGTTTTAGTTCATGATGGCGCCAGACCTCTTGTGCCAGCTTCTTCTATTCACAATGTTCTTGACGCATTGAGCGATTTTACAGGGGCTATCCCAGCTAGAAAAGTGACCGATACCATCAAAAAAGTTGAAAAAGAAATTATTTTATCAACCGTAGAAAGAGACAATCTTAGGCGTGCCCAAACCCCTCAAGGCTTCCATTTTAAACTTTTCCTTGATCTCCACCGTCAACAAAAAGAAAATAAATGTACAGATGACATTGCATTGCTTGAAGCTGCCGGTTTTAAAACTGTTGTTGTTGAAGGAAGCGAACGCAATATCAAAGTTACCGTTGAAGAGGATTTGAATTTTTTAAAAACAATGTTTAAAGCCTCCTCCCCGCTCTCAACTTTGGTTCCTCATATTGGCAACGGATACGATGTTCATGCCTTCGAATCTGGACGTCCCCTGATCCTCGCTGGTATTCAAATTCCCCATTCTCACGGACTGGCTGGCCATTCTGATGCGGATGTTGTTCTACATGCCCTATGCGATGCAATTTATGGCGCAATGAATGAAGGAGATATCGGCCGTCACTTTCCGCCATCAGATAACCAGTGGAAATCCGCCGACTCTCGGCAATTTTTGGAGCATGCCACGCATCTTTTACACCAACGTCAAGGGCGACTAATCAATGCAGATATTACGCTTATCTGTGAAGCTCCTAAAATCAGTCCTCATGCACAAAAAATGATGCATAAAATCGCTGAAATTATGGATGTATCGCCTAAAAGGATTTCGCTCAAAGCCACAACGACAGAAAAGCTAGGCTTTACAGGCAGAAAAGAAGGTATTGCCGCTTTCGCAACCGTCTCTATTCTTCTTCCAGACAGCGACGAAAAATAAGAAAAGAAAACAGGGCGTTCTGAATGATCAAAAACGCCCTGTTTGAAAAACTTAAAGTCCTAAGATACGAAGGATTCCACCAGCAACTTTTTCACCTTTGCTGCCACCATCGGCTTCTTTAGGCTCTGGCCCTGCGATCCCCATTCGTGCTGTTGCAAGAAGCGACTTACAATTATCGTTGCCGCTTCCGCCACCTAACTGAATTCCAAGATCGCCTGTATTAGCATGAAGCGCAACACTCTGAAGCTCTCCGAAATGTCCACTAATTTCGAGGGGTGAGTTAATCATTTCGCCTGCATAGCTCATCTGAGGATTCAAACGGAGGTCCATCTTCTGTTCAATAGGCGAAACCCAACCATTTCCAGTAAGACTTAAATGGTTTGCCTCAAATCCAAAAGCTGAAATATCCCCACGCCCATTATTAAAGCTCGCAGACGCCGCTGCGCACCGAAGAGGTATATCCTCGCTTGCAAGCTTAAAGATCGCTTTTAAAGGTCCTGCCAAATCAACCAGCGCTTTACGCTTTAAAGAACTGTTGACACTGGAAGCTCCTAGTTTACCACTCAATGTTGCGAGTATACCATTAAGATCACGTCCATTTCCTTCCAAATTCCCAACAAGTTGGGAAGAACCTGAAAGCATAACAGGCGCACCAACTGTCTCAAAGATAAGCTGAGATGGCACGATAATTGGATTAGCCTGTAGGGCAAAATGATAGGAATCCCCTTGATGTGTAACCGCTAAGCTTCCAGAAAGAGGTTGATTATCTCCTGTTCCCTTTTGAATTTCAAAATTGGTTTGGTGATTATAAGAGCGCAAATGTGTCATAAGGTCATGATAAATCACATCATCCAACGAAAAATCTTTTGCTGCAATGGTAATATCCGCCGTCGTGGCCGAAGCATTCGAAATCGCACTCTCTCTTGCTTGCTCTATGAAATCCCGGGTTGCTTCTTCCGAATTTTTGGGCTGAATTTTTTTGGCAATCTTATTCCCTAAATTACTTAATTTTCCAGAAATAAGATGTGCTTGCCCAATTCTAACATCTCCGCCAAGTTTCCATAATTGAGAACCTGTTTCAGGACCGGCTTCCAAATCTGCTTGGAAGCTTAGTTCATCACTCGATAAAGAGCCATTATGAACAAAGGCCTTCCATTTCTGATTCTCTGAAGAATGCGTAAAATGAAACTCACCTGACATTGAAACAGCATGTAAAATAGAAAGCTCACGCCCAACATCATCCGCCAAAGACCAGCCACTCCCGAGTGGAACAACAGGCAAGCTTGGCGCAACACCTGATAATGATCCTGAAATATCGGTTGGAGAGACCGTTCCAGATAAATGGAAACCTGCTGGAATTTCCTTATCTCCCCCTTGCCCTTCATGTGAAGAAACTGTTTTCATTGATCCCGGCTTGACAGAAAGCTCATACAAATTTTCACTTTTAAGAGGGATTGTTGAGAAAAGGCCAGACGGCAAGCCAAGATGCAATTGCCAACTCCCCCCTCTTCCAACAGTTTCAGAATCAATCGAAACAGAAGGCTGACCTTCATCTAAACGGAATTTCATATTGCTAAGACGCACATTTTTCAAAACAGAGCTGGAAGCTGTTTTTCTAACAGCCTCGCCCGCATCCTGTGATAGACGATCTGCCATTTCTGCCAAAAGAGAAATTTTAGAATGCGCAATACCAAGATCTGCCCAAGATAAGCTAATCTGGGGTCGGTCATCTGCCCGAATAAAATGAAAATTTGCTTGTCCTGAAATCCCTGTAACAGCAGGCAAATCCAAGGACGGCGAAATGAGCTGAAGCTCTTGGAGTGATTGCAAATCTGCACTCAATAAAAGATTGCTTTGCCCCCCGTCACCTAAGAAAGGAATACTGCCTTCAAGAGATAAATAATCTTCTTTTGCTCCAATCTTTGCTTCTTTTTGAGGGAAGGTAAACTTAATCGCAAAAGGCCATGGAGGCGATTTCCCTGGTTCAACATGTGCGGAAAGCAAATCAGGCAATGCGGAAAAAGCAGCAGAATGGCCTTCGACACCCCAAACTTCCCTTTTCCCTGGTTCAGAAGAAACCCGCATTGAAAAAGAAGGGTGATCAGAAGAAATGTTATTCAGTTGAAGGTCACGAATATAAACTTGTCCCGACAAAGGACCATCTTCTGGTCTTACTACGGCATTTTTCCACTTAATAAGACTTTCGTGAAGATCAATCTTACCAATCATCACTTTAGAATTTTTAAAAACAGAAGAGCTGATTAAAGATTGCGCATTCTGTTGATCTTGTCCCGTTGAGACAGATTCTTCTTCTGAAGGCATTTTATCTTTTACAACGGCTTTAATATGAAGAGGGTGTCCGTCATAAGCGATAACAGCATGGTCAAAACTCAGAGAATGAATATTCATTCCATGGCCTAATAGAGTCATGACAGACAATTTCGCATAGGTCTTTTCTGCATTTAGAAGAGGGATAGAGCCTGGAATTCCGCCTTCTAAATGATCAATCTCAATCGCAGGCCTTGGGAATAAGGTCATCTCAACATGCCCAGCATGCCACTCTAAACCTGTTGATTTTGTCAGAGAAGCTCGCAAACCGTCCCAAAGTCTTTCTGGACTAACGAGGCGTCCCCCTTCAACCCAAAGTCCTAAAAGAGACAAACCCAACAAACCAAATCCAATATATTTCCCTTTACGCACCTGCTATCCCCCTTATTTTTGTCTCTTCGGATTTGGTGTTTTTCCAGCTACAAAACCAAGCTGTTTAAATGTTTCAAGCATATGAGAGGGTAGTGGCGCTGTCACCTGTAGGCGCCCCCCTTTCGGATGCGGAAAATCCAAAAAACGCGCATGTAAATGAAGCTGATCTATAAAACCCTCTTGATGGGCTTTCTCACTACCATAACGCGGATCTCCCAAAATAGGTGTCTCTATGACCTCACAATGCACTCTTAACTGGTGTGTTCGCCCAGTCTCTGGTGAAAGCTCAAGCCAAGCGAATTTTTTTCCAGCAAAATCTAAAGTTTCATAAAAACTTATCGCAACCTGAGCGCCTTCTTCTTTTAATCGAACAGGCGCCATGACAGAAGCAGCACCTGCTCCAATTTTTGCCAAGGGCTGGCTAATTTTGCCCGCTGGTGTTTCTGGACGGCCTACAACAACGGCCCAATATTTTTTCGTGACCTGACGCTTGCGGAAAGATTCTGCCAAAAAAGCGGCGACACCTGGTGTTTTTGCAATCAGCAAAACGCCTGAAGTATCCTTATCTAAACGGTGGACAAGGCGTGGCCTAACGCCATCTTCGGAAACCATCGCATCGAGCATCAGATCAACATGTTCTTTCAACCCCATTCCCCCTTGCGTAGAAAGCCCTGAAGGCTTGTTCATGACCGCAAGATATTGATCCTCATAAATCATCAACTCCTTAGCGCGCTTTGCTAATTCAGGATCAATTTTCTTATTTTTTCCTTTGGAAACGGATTCTCTTTTAATTTTGGGAATTTTAATCTCATCTTCAGGTTGAAGACGCGTGTTCGTCTCAACTTTTTTCCCATTAACCCTGATGTCTCCTTTACGACAAAATTTCTGAATAGCGCCTTGTGGAAGATCTGGAAAATGGCGTCTAACCCAACGATCAAGACGAATGCCCTCTTCATCTTCAATAACTTTTTTTAATGTTGTTTCCATCATCCTTGATCTTACTTTCTTCCTTAGGAATTACTTTATTTTATCTGAATTCTTCTGTGATTGGTTTTGCAAAAAGACACGGCGCTCTTCTAAAATCTTCAAACGCTTATCGATTTCTACTTCATATCCCCGGGAAGATGGCTCATAAAAACGAACCCTTCCCATTTCTTTCGGGAAATAATCCTGACCTGAAAATGCCCCCTCTTGGTCATGATCATACTGGTATCCTTCCCCATATCCAACTTCGCGCATCAAAGAAGTTGGCGCATTTAAAATATGCGGCGGTGGCATCAGACTCCCTGTCTGCTTTGCAACCGCTCTTGCCTGTTTTAAAGCCTTATACACAGAATTTGACTTTGGTGCTGTTGCCAAATGGACAATTGCCTGCGCTAAGGCCAGCTCCCCTTCCGGACTGCCTAAACGCTCAAAAGCCTCTGCGGCCGCAATCACCAATGGAAGAGATCCTGGAGCAGCCTCTCCCACATCTTCACTGGCAATCACGACTAAACGACGTGCAATATAGCGTGGATCTTCTCCTCCCTCAATCATTCTTGCGTACCAATAGAGCGCCGCATCAGGATCAGAGCCTCGAATAGATTTATGAAAAGCTGAAATTAAATTATAATGCTCTTCACGGCTTTTATCATAACGCAATGCCCGCCTTGAAAGACGCTTTTCCAAAGCAGCAACATCAAAAATCTGATCTTTTGGAAAGAAAAACACTTGCTCTGCAAGATTTAAAAGATAGCGACCATCTCCGTCCGCCATTTCCACTAATCTTTTTCGAGCCTGATCATTTAAAGGTAAAGAACGCTCCAAAAGCTCTTCTGCACGCTCTAGCATTTTCAAAAGAGAATCTGTTTCTAAAGACTGAAGTACCAGAACCTGACAACGGGAAAGCAAAGCTGGATTTAAAGCAAAGGAAGGATTTTCTGTGGTTGCCCCAACAAGCGTAATGACCCCATTTTCAACATAAGGCAAAAAGCCATCCTGCTGCGCGCGGTTAAAACGATGAATTTCATCAACAAACAATAAGGTGCCTTTTGCAGCCTGATGTTCTGCTTGTGCAAACACTTTTTTTAAATCAGAAACACCTGAGAAAACGGCTGAAATCTGAATAAAATTTAACCCCATCTCTTCAGCCAAAAGACGTGCTAAAGTCGTTTTACCGCATCCAGGAGGCCCCCATAGAATCAAACTTGGAAGGAATTTTCCTTCCAACATGCGCCTTAGTCTTCCTTCCGCTCCTAAAAGCTCCTCTTGACCACAAATTTCATCTATTTTGCGAGGACGTAAGCGATCTGCTAAAGGCTGACGTCCACGAGAGACCGAAGACGTTTCTGAAGGTAATTCAAAAGAAGAACGAGAGTTTTTTTCAGCCTCTCCAAATAAATCATCCATTTCTTTCCCTCTTTCTGCTGCCTTCTAAGAGTTCGGGTCGGCTATCTTTCTTAAAATACCAGGCAACAACATCATATAAGGATTTAAATTAAAATGAGGTGCAGACAAAGTACCGTCAAGAGTATAGCCCATCGCTAAGACTCCACTGCCTTTTTCTGGAGAGAAAATATATCCCAAAACGCTTGGCAAATGCCCTAAAGAGCTATTCCAATAATAATCTGGCGAAATTGTCCCCCCCAGATTGATCGCCTTCTTTTTCAGGTTAATATTACCAACCATTGTTGCGGCAACAATATCACTTTTCCCTTGGATATTACCAAAACCGATAATACCGTCTTGTACAGAAATAGCCCCTTTCATTGAAATATTATGTAAATTTCCATTCACTTTATTCCAATAGGTTGGCGTAATAATCTTTGCCAAAGAAACACTGAGTAAGGAAGCATCCCAATCCATTTTATCAATGGAGATTTTGCCTGCGTAAGGTGGAAGCCCTAAACCAAATCCCTCTGTATGAACAGATGCCTCCGAAAGATCAGACGATTTTTCTTCTTCTTTCTTAACCGCCTTAAGAGCCTCTTCTAAAGCCTTTTCTTTTGCTGGATGCCTTTGATTATTGCCAACAGTAATAATCAGCGGATCGCTTACACTTGCTAAGAGAATAGAAGGGGCAAACTTCCCTGAAAGCTTTAAATTACCTCCCCGAAGATGTGGATAAATCTTCCCCCATGAAAGCCACTCCCCAAGATGCTCAGCCTCACCTTCAAACAAATGCTCTGAATCATTTTTAGGATCATGCGAAATTTTAAAAAAAGCTTTATAAGGCTTTGAAATCTCAATATCAGCCTTACTCAAATGCCGCTTATTCCAATAAGCCGAAATTGAAAATGGCCCCAAAACCCGTCCATTTCCTAGAAGAGCTTCTTGAACATTAAAATTAATATGCCAATGACCCGCAGGTAAAATCGTTCTCCCATTTTCCTGCTTCATCACGGGCTTTATCTCTTCTGAAAGCTTCTTGCCGTTTAGTGTATATTCCACTCCCCTGGAGGTATGGTTCAAAAACGGTTCTAAATCAATTCTAGAAGCATGGACATCTAACTGATATTTTTCTCTATGCTTGATTGGTCTCTCTGTTTTTTTAGAGGTACTTACCTCTGAAAGTGCTTCACTTGGCTCAGTATCTAAAGAACCATCTTCCTTGATCACCGGCCATTTTCGTTTGGCTTCAGGCCACTCAAAACGAAAACTTCCCTCATTTTTTCCAATTTTAAGATGTTTTACATCAAGCCCTGTAATCTCCGAATCTTGCAGAATACTTTGAGCCTGTATTTCAATTTCAGGCCCATAAGCTTTTAAATCTGTAAGCGAATCGAGATCTCCATTGATCCATCTTGCATGTAAAGAGCCACCTGCTGATACATTTTTAGCCTTATTCCAAAGGAGGCTGTGTATGATAGACTCGCGCAAATCCAGACTCATATTCATATCAATTTGACTCTGATCCGTCCCCGACCACATTTCTTCAAAATTAGCCTTTAAAAGACCTGCACCTGTAAGACGCTCAGCAGACATCGGAATACCGATTTTTCTTAAAAAATCCTGGTTCACTTTAGATGTTAAAATAGCTTCGATATTTTTCTGTCCAGGCTTATCAGCCTGTAAATTGTGGTACAAATATACTTTTACGGGAATATCTCGCACTTTAGCATTCGCATGAAGCACAACATCCTTATTCCAAGCATGCAATGTTCCATTTAAGTCTGTTACAGGCCCGACTGTACGCAAAATTGCGGCCAAATTTTTGGTTTTTACTTCTGTATCAAAAATAACTTCTTCCGCCTTAACAGAAGAAATAAAGGGAAGTGAAATTTTAGCCTGTCCTTGAAACTGTCCTTGGGGTTTAGAATAATATTTCTTTAAGCGTTTTAAAATTGGTAAACGATCCCGACTTAAAATCTCAATTAATTTGGGAGCGGATCCAGACAAACCAAGCTTAATTGTTCCTGCAATGGGTTTAGGAGAAGTCACTCCTGTAATGGCAATAGATCCTTTTGACTGATGAATAAGCTGTTTAGGATTCTCATCAATGACGCCACCTGTCATTGTCACAAGAACATTATCTGAATCGACAAATTTTGCCTGAACCCCAACGCCTTTAAAAACAGGCATTCCTTTCAGCCATTGTACAGTAACCTTTTCTGCCTTTAAATCACCGCTAATATTTTTAACTTTGAGATGATCGAAGCCCTCATGCCCCTCTAGATCAACATCAAGTTTAAAATCTCTAGCGTGTCCTTCCGTTAAATTTTCAATAATCCAAGCACGTGCATTTTTTGAAATGCCAACAGGCCATAAAATGGGCAAAGAGGCCATATTAAATTTGGGTATTTTCCCACCAATTTGTAATTTTGTTTCTTTCAGCGCCATTAAATTATCCAGATCTAAGCCTGCATAAAGAGATACTTTTGTTAAAGCACCAAAAGAATCGATTAAATCCAAATTTAAACGGTTCACTTTCACCTGAAGGTTTTTATAATTTTCCTTCAAATCAAGATGCCCCTCTCCAAAAGCGTTAGAAGCAAGCATTCTTGTTTCATCTGGCTGTATGTAAAATCCTTTTCCTACTTTAAGATTAAAATCCAAAGAACATCCTTTGAGACCAAGAGCACAAATAACAGGGTCTCCTGTAATTTCACTCCTCAATGGTAAATGAACTTTTCCCAGAATAGGAATTAAATTTTCAAACGCCTCAGGAGATGGCGCATCCAACACCATTCGCCACAAATCTTCCCGATCCCTTTGCTTCTCTGTTTTTCCAAGAAGAGAAATATTCTTCCCATTCTCTTGGGCAAAAATACCGAATTCCCCTTCCCATTTAGTAACGTCCCTTGTTTCAGAGGGGTTATGAACAAAGATACTGGGAATGCTTAAAGAAAAGTCTTCAGAACTGTCTTCCGACTTTAGAACAGCCTTGACGTTCTTAACGTAAAGAGAGGAGAAAAAATCAAAATTCAGAAAACTTAAATCAATAGGCTTGGAAGGTTTTAGAGACGGGCGAATACCAGGAAAATCAAGATGTACATGCCCCGATTTAAAACGCTTTAAATGAAGATCAGCCCCTTCAAGACGTGCTGAATTAATGGCAATTTTCCCTTTGGAGAACAAAGCAATCGAAACATTTCCTTCAAAACGGTCTATATGGTCAATGACATTACCTTGAAAATCAACAAGCTTAATACCGGAAAGGGAGAAAAAAATCCCGCCCATATTCCTATGGAAAAGCCAATCTTTAAAAGACGGCATCATCCATTGAATCCTCAATTTTTCCCAAGCTTCTTTTCCAATAGCATTATGCTTGATAGGGGTCAGATCGCCCTTCGTATTCAAATAGAATGTGCCTAAAAGACGATGCCCCAAACCCGTCACGTTAATCGGGGCAAACGCAAGACGCAAAATAAGCGCAGATACCAAAATAATCTGAAACGAAAAAACAGCGGCAAGAAAACATCCAAACCACCACAAAACGCTTTTTACCCTCTTAAACAGAGCGGCCTTTTTCATACTAGACAAAAAACTTTCTATGGATTTTTTCCGCAGTGTATTGCACCACAAAGTTATAAATGGAATTTCTTTTCATCAATGTTTTTCTTCAACGCCAGGAATTTCTGCTTTTGGAGCATGAATATTGTGATAATTTATAGGAATTTCAAAACTGGAAGCAGGCAAAGCATGGTATGAAACGCTTATAGCCTCTAACTTTCCGCTAACTCCTTCAGCATCAACCCCTTCCTGCTGTAAAATCAGCCCATCATCCGTAACACAGGCCTTGGCACGCCCACTCTTAGCCGTAATAGCCCACTCTCGGCAAAGCACATTTGCAACTTTCTTGGTATCAAGAGGTTTATACTGCATCTCTAAATCAAGAAAAAAGGGACTTCTCAAACCATGCAGTGGACGCATGCCCAAATAAAAATGACGTTCCTTATTGAGATAATAAATTTTTTGCGCAGGGCGGTCTAAAATACTGATTCCAACAGAGTCCAGCTGCTCAATCCGTAACTTATCGCCACTCCCTGAAAATAAAACTTTTACCTCATGGGGCTCTGGTTTTCCCTGGACATGAAAACGGTAAACCACTTCTGCGTCCTTAGAGGGAGAAAGCGTTGGATGAACGCCAGGCATCCATACCTCTTCCTCCGATGCTTCCTTAGTGGGGACTTCCCCATTTGCATTTGGAATGATAAGCGCTTGCGCAGAAGAAAAATAGAACAATGTGCAAAGCGCCGATGCACAGCAAAAAACTTTCCCAAACGGTGCGTTTCTAAAAGCCAATAGGAACGCCTTTCCTCAAATTAAAATGACTCAAGCAGAAGCAAAAGCTGCTGCCATTTCTGCAGCATCTGTCGCTGCTGGCCCATAAATACGCTCCAAACGGCGAACCGTAAAATGAGCTCGTGCTAAGGCACGATAATGGTTTAAGAAAGCTGTATTTAACGCAGCACCACAAAGTGCGCCTGCAACAGGGACCATTTGAATAGCTGCCTTTCTGGAAAGACTAATGCCGTAATGCCCTGCGACCTCTGCAATTAAATAAACAAGAGGCTGCCCTCTTAACAAAGCACGTGCCGCAAAATAATTCAGCTGTTCTTTATCTTTACCTGCAAATGAACGAAGGCCAAAAACTTCCAAACAGGCTTGCCGTGTGCCTTCATTTGACAAGTCCTCACCTTCCTCACGGGCAACAGCTGCGATTTCACGCATAATGACTAATGTTGAAAAGGTTAGGTCTGGCAACATCGCTGGCAAGCCGCCCATCCCCCCAACAATACCAGAAAGCGCCATCGCCCCTTTTGCAAGATTTCCCTCACCAAAAGAAGAGATAAACGTTGTTTTATGCTTCTCAAGTGTATTTTCCATCTTAAAGGAAGCAACTGTAAAAGCCGTCTCCAGCGCTTTTTCAGCTGCGCCTTTAAAGGTTTCTGCAAGTGCAGGACTTAGTTTTAATCCCTCTGAGGCAATCCGCATCAATTCATTAATGGAGCCCCCCATAAGACCAGAAAGACGCCCTATAAGACCTTTCCCTTGCTCTAAATCTGCAAAAACAGATTCCAAAAGCGCACTATCTTGTGGAGACAATTCCGCCCATGCAAAAGAAACGCTTGGGAGAAAACTTTGATCCGTTTCTGTTTGTTTTGTCATAGCATTCAAAGCCCCCGCTTTATTTTATACACAACTGTATCTCTAGACTTTTGTTTTACCTAAAAGGCAGACCCTATCAAACTCTTCTTTAGTTAGTTCTGCTACCGAAAGGCGCCCTTGTCGTAAAAAATCTGCATTTTCCAAAACAGAATCCAATTTCATCCATTTCAGCTCTACAGGATACTCTAAAGCCTCAACGGTTTTAACGTCAAAACAAGGCCATTTTCCTTCTGAATCTGTTGGATCTGGATAAGCTTCGCTAACGACCTCAACAATCCCAACGACCCTTCGTTCCTTCCCAGTATGGTAAAAAAGTGCAAGGTCTCCAACCGACATAGCGTAAATATTTTTCCTCGCCTGGAAATTACGAACGCCATCCCAAGGCTCTATGCCTGCTTTTAACTGCTCTTCCCAACAGAAACAATTTGGTTCTGTCTTCAATAGCCAAAAATGTTTTGCACGGTTGGAAGACGAAGTTTCTTTTATTTTTTTTTGACTCATGCTTAATTTTTCCTAAAAGGAGCGTTATTCTGTAATCTTATACGCAGGTCATCAATACTGGAAAAGGATTTCCTTAAATACTAATGTCTATGCCTTCCAGCTCTTCTGTATCAAGACCACAGGGAAAATTTGCATATTATTTCCACTATTTTGGCAATCCTACGCGTTTACGCAAGTTCCTTGCACCCGTTTTAAAATATCTTGGTTCGTTTGCCCTGCTCTCACTCATCACAGGCCTTATTCTTGCCTTCACTTATGCCCCTCAAGACTGGCAACAGGGCGAAATTTTTAAGCTCATTTATCTTCACGTCCCTCTTGCGTGGCTAAGTTGCAGCTTTTATTTTTTTCTAAGTGTTTGCTGCCTTATTTTTCTTGTTTTTCGCAATCCACTTGCGATGTTGCTTGCTTCTAACACCGCCTCTGTTGGCATTGTGAGTGCTGGATTATGCCTTTTCACAGGTGCTTTATGGGGAAGACCGACATGGGGAACTTGGTGGGTTTGGGACGCACGTCTCACCTCTGTTCTCGTTCTCTTTTTTCTTTATCTTGGATTTATCTTTCTAGAAAAAAATTACAAAAATACTGCTGAAGGAATGCGCCTTTGTGCGCTTCTGGGTATTGTCGGTGCGCTCGATCTTCCCATTATTCATTTTAGCGTTCAATGGTGGAGCACTCTCCACCAAGGCCCAACCTTTCGCCTCGGGCATATGCCACCCATGCCAATACAAATGTGGTTGCCTCTGGCTTTCACATTTCTTGGATTCAGCCTCGGCGGCCTTTGGCTTATTCTTGCGAAAACGTACAATAAGATCAGAGAGCGCCAGCTAAAATCTTTATTACAAAATACAAGCTCAATCGATTGATGTCGCCAAAATGAAAACACAAACTACCTTTTTTCAGCTCTATGAAAATGCCATTTCCAATCCGCATTCTTATCTTTTTGTCTTTATTGGCTATTTTCTCGTGCTAGGGGTTTGCGCCTTTATGACCATCAAAACCCTTAAAACAATGCGCTATTATGCAAAGCAGATCAAATCTTTTGCTCCCCAACAGCTAAATCAATAAATTATCAAAATGATGTCTCAATCAGATCAAAAATTAAAAAGAAATCTTCCTGCAAAATGGCGTCGTTTGATCTGGCTTGTCCTGATTCTTCTGTCTCTTAGTGTTTCCGTTTTCTTCTTTTTACGTGTTTTTTCTGCAAACTTACTTTTCTTCACAACCCCCTCGCAACTTGCAACAAAACAAACTTTTATCAACAAAGAAGTGCGTCTTGGAGGAATGGTTGTCGCAAATAGTTGGAAGCAAGGAGAAAGAAAACACCGTCCTATTCATTGGTTTGACGTCACAGATGGGCAAGCAAGCCAAACCATTTACTATGCCGGCATCATGCCTGACCTCTTTCGGGAAGGGCAATCTGTGGTTGTTCTTGGACATCTCAATTCAGATAATGTTTTTGTCGCTTCAGAAGTTCTTGCACGACATGACGAAACCTACATGCCGCCAGAAGTCGCAAAAGCACTCCAAGAAAGTGGTAAATGGGATCCACGCTTTGGCTCTCCCCCTGCGCCTGAAGAATGGCAGACAATGATTAAAGCTAAATGAACGCCTTCTTTACTTTTTTAAATCCGGAAGTTGGCCTATGTGCTCTTATTTTTGCGTTGTGTTTTTGGACAGCGCAGGTTTTTAGCGCCTTTTTAGCCTATTTTTTCCCACGAAAACCTATTTTTTCAACCTGTGCAAAATCTGCCTCTTTAACAGGTTTCGTTGCTATTTTTATAGCAATCTCCAGCCTGCTATTTGCTTTTGCGATGAATGATTTTTCTGTGGCTCTCGTCACTGAAAATTCGGCATCAAATGCGCCTCTCCTATACCGTCTTGCTGGAAGCTGGGGCAATCATAATGGATCGCTTCTTTTATGGCTCTTCCTCCTCGCTATTTGCAATTATGTCGCAGCTATTAGGCTTTCTCACCTTAAAGAATGGCATTTTAAATCTCTTACGCAAGGATTTTTAGGGCTTATTACCGCAAGCCTCAGCGCTTTTTGTCTCTTTACATCAAACCCTTTTCTTCGAATTTTTCCTGCGCCCGAAGAAGGTGCTGGCCTTAACCCTCTTCTCCTAGACCCTGGACTTGCTTGCCATCCTCCTCTGCTTTACGCAGGCTATGTCTGCTTTGCCGTTCCTTTTTCGCTAACTCTTTCAGCTCTACTTCTAGGGAAATGCCGTCAGAAACTTTTTTCTCTCCTTCGAAACTGGGTTGTCATAGGCTGGTGTCTTCTCTCTGGAGGTATTATCCTTGGCGCTTGGTGGGCTTATGGAACACTTGGCTGGGGAGGATATTGGTTCTGGGATCCAGTTGAAAATGCTTCTCTAATGCCTTGGTTGACGGCAACAGCCCTCTTGCACACTTCTGCTTTGGCCGAGAAAAAACGCCGCCTGATCTCATGGTGCTTTGCGCTGTCTCTCAGCACCTTCATCCTCTCTCTCATGGCAACATTCTTTGTCCGATCGGGCATTATGAACTCTGTTCATAGTTTTGCCGCGGCACCAGAAAAAGGAGAAGCTATCCTTCTCCTCATTACGATTGCCTTTTTGAGTGGATTTGGCCTTTTTGCCCTCCGTGCCTCTCTTTTTCGAGAAAAAGCTGAAAATCCCCCTATAATTTCCACTGAAAATGCTGTCGCCATCAACAATATTATACTTTACAGCATGATGGTGACTGTCTTTATTGGCACATTATACCCCCCTCTATCGCAATTTCTAGCGGGGCATATTCTTTCTGTCGGAAAACCTTTTTTCAATCAAACCATTTTACCAATGGCGCTCCTTTTACTGCTGATCATGGGGGTTGCCTTTTTCCTTCCTTGGAAAGGAAAAGTTAATTTTAGAGAACTTTTTAGAAAAAGCCTTATACCAGCCATTCTAAGCCTCTTTTTTTCACCAGCTCTTTTTTATCTTCAAATGCCCCTTATCGCTGATTTTTTTTATATAGGGGCTGTTTGGATGATCTGTGCCAGTGCTGAAAGCCTCTATAGTTGCTTTCGAAACAAACAAAAGTATTTTTATCCAATGCTGGCCCATATCGGAATCGGTATTTCGATTTTAGGTCTTTGTGGCATAAGTGCCTCTCAAGGCGATGTCGTCATGCTCTCACAAGGCCAAACAATCCCCTTAAACCACGAAACATGGCAGCTTGATTTCATTAAACCAATTTCTAAATCTGACTACAAAGGAATCAAGGCTCATTTTTCAGTCTTTCAAAAGGGAAAACTCAAAACCGTTATTGAACCCGAAAAACGCTTTTATATACGGCAACGCCAAGCGCTCTCCCCTCCTGCTGTCAAATACGGTCTTTTGGAAGATCATTATGCCGTTCTCTCTGCCATTTCTACAAAAAATGGCGATGAGAAATTTCTATTCAAACTGCGTATCCATCCTCTTGGTTCTTGGTTTTGGATTGGAGGAATTTGGACCATTCTAATGGTTTTCCTTGCGCATACTCGTATTAATTTTCTATCCTTTAAAAAGAAAACTCTTTCTTAACTTCCTTATCTCTTAATGCCTATGTGTGATCTATGAAAACTGCCTCTTCTTTCGGATCCTTTTTTGGACGCCTCCTCCCCCTCACGGGCATGCTCCTTCTTGCTGTCATCCTTTGGATGATCCTAGGCGCTCTCAAAAATGGCCATTATGACCCTCGAGCGGTTGCGGCCACCTCGCCCCTTCGTACCGTCCCTAATTTTGAAGCTCTGCCACTTTCCACAGATAAAAAACTCTTTAATAGCCAAGATCTGAAAAACGAAAAAAAACCAGTTTTAGTGGTCTTTTTCTCTTCCTGGTGCGTTCCATGCATTGCTGAAATGCCAAATTTAAAAAAACTCGAAAACAATATTGCTCTCTGGGGAATCGATTATACGGATTCTCCTGCAAAAGGCAGAAAATTTGTTGAGAAATCAGGCATTTCTTTTGAGCGACTAAACCAAGACCCAGAAGGAGAAATTGGTGCAACATGGGGAATAACAGGCGTTCCTGAATCTTTTCTAATTATGCCAAATGGCAAAATTGCATGGCATGCAAATGGACCATTGGACCTTGAAGATTTCCAATTGCATATTTTGCCAACCATCCAGAATCAAAAAGAAGTGCAAGGCTCTTCTCTTGTTCCCAATAAAACTGCCAGCTTTCCTGCACCCTAAAGAAGAGTCGTTTTGAAATTTTTTGCTTATGTCCTCTTTTCGCTCTGCTTTTCTGCTTCGTATTTTGGAATGCCACTCTTAGCTTTCGCTGTTGAAAGCCCCCAAGAGAAGCTGGCATCGATTGAACAGGAAAATTTAGCAGAGCGAATTGGAGAACAATTGCGTTGTCCTGTTTGCCAAAACGCAAATATTGAAGAGAGTAATGCGCCTTTAGCCAAAACGCTTCGCACCGTAATCCGAAAACAGGTTTTAGAAGGCAAAAATGAAACAGAAATTTTAGAATGGATGCAACGGCGTTACGGCGACTTTATTTTTCTAACGCCCCCTCTGTCACGTTACTCCCTTCTTCTCTGGTCAACGCCCTTTTTAAGTTGCCTCATTGGGGCTTGTCTTCTCTTGTTACGCCGAAAAAATCTTTCTAGATCCCAAGAAACAAAATGATTATTCTCGGTCTATTTCTCTTACTCCTTTTGCTCTTAACGGTCTTTTTTATCGGTGCTGGGAAAAGTTTTTTTACAACACCTCTTTCCCTTCTAATCCTGTCTCCAATCCCAATTATTGGCTTTGTCATTTATGCTTTTTTAGGCAATCCCACTATTCCAAGTGGGATTCAATCACTTCGCCCTAGCCTGCCAGAGCATCTTTTACAAACATTTCAAGCGCTCAAAGAAGAGGCGGAACAAACCGAAAATCCAACCGTGAAAGCGGAAAAATTCCGTCTTTTGGCAGAAATTGAATGGCGCAGTAATGCACAGGAGCTTGCCCTTATGAATTGGCAACACTCTTTAAACATTGCATTCAAACCAGAAACCTGCACAGAACTGGCCGAAGCAAAAACAGAAAAAGCTGGATACATCACCAAAGAAGCTGAAGCCCTGTACAGCAAAGCTTTAGAAAGTGATTCTGAACAAGGAGATCTTGCAGAAGAACCTGTTTGGCTAAAAATTGCCAAAATGCGCCTTACGCAAGCCTCTCAAGCACATGAAAAAGAAGGGGAAGCCGCGTACCTTCTCCAATCCGCAAAATCCGAAAATCCACAATAATATTTTATTTAATTTTTTAGAGGATCAATGACGATATCAAATAATTTTCAAGCGATCTCCGCATTGACTTTAGGCGCATTCTTTGCCGCACTTATCCGTACGGGACGCCTTCTAAAAGAGGAAAAAATTGTTATTTTTGGAGAAATGGAAAAAAGTCAAAAAATTTCTGAATTGATTTCCTCTCTTCTTCAACGTCAAGGTCTCCCTCAAAACGAAACGCTTCAACATATTCGCCTTCTTAAAAAAGAGGACTTTTTTGAAACAGACTTTCTTAAACTTCTCAAAGATTTTCACGCCAGCACCCTCATTGGCATCTCTGGCGGAAAAAATGTTTTTTCCGAAAATATTCTCAAGCAAATGGGGCAAAACAGCCCTTCTCCGATTATTTTTCCTCTCTCGACACCATTAAAAGAGGCCGAAGCAACGGCTGAAGACATTTACAAAGCAACAAATGGACGTGCAATGATTTGCACAGGCGCACTTTTTCCACCGCTTGCTATCAAAAGCACCGATATGGACGAAAATCGTCCAACAACAAGAGACGTTCTTTTTTCTACACTTGATCCTGCGCTCATTCAGCCTGCTATTTCATCAGCGTTAAAAGTCGCTAAACTCAAAGATGCCAGCAAAAAAATGCTGATAGCTGCTGCGGTTATGATTGCCCAGAAATCTCCCCGAAATATTTCAAAAGAAAAAGGCATTTTACCAGATAAAAAACATTTTGAAGAAATCTCGGGAAGCATCGCCCTTGCGATGGCAGAAGAAGCTGTTAAAGAAAAACGCTGCCCGCCTCTCTCGCAAGAAGCGCTTAAAATTGCTTTAGAAAAAGAATTTCATGCTTAATCCGTGTCTTCTTCCACGGCGACACTCTCAGAATTTTGCTTATCATGTGCTTTCGCAGATGTTTTAGTAGCAGAAGCACCTAGAATAGAGGGTAAAAGTGCTCTTGCCGTATGATCCATATCCCACGCTTCTGGCGTGAGAGAGGTTTGTTTTTGGATTTTCTCAAATTCAGGATTTAACTGATGAAACATTTGCGTACAATAATGTAATCCCTGAACCAACCAGCCCTCTTTTGGAAAATATTGCTGGGTTAAAACAGGCACTGTCCGCAATGCTATAAAATAAAGAACCGTCAGAATCAGCCAACCTCTTACGCCTCCAAATCCTGCGCCTAAAAGAGCATCGACTGGCGGAGATAAAAACCCGCGAAGAATAGGTCCAATCCAACGCCCGACTAAATTAAAAGCAAAGAGAGAGAGTAAAAAAACAGCTCCCCCACTTAACCATGAATTTAAGAAACCTGCGGAAGCATGATCGCTCAGCCATGGAACAAAAATCTCATACTCACGGCAAGTAATCACAGATGCCCCGACCCATGAGGTCAATCCAAAAAGCTCTTTGCTAATGCCCCTGATAAATCCCCATGCGATAGAGGATATTAAAACGAGGAATGCAACAATCTCCAAAGCCGTTAATGGATGTCCAAAAACCAGCGTGACTGTATCAGGGGACATTTTCTTCCTTTAAATCAACAGGATATTATTTTTTCTGACGTGGCAAGCCATACTCGTCCCAAAGCGTCACAAGAGATTTTACCAAATCATCTATATCTGCCTCTGTATGAAGCGGACCTGGCGTAATCCGGATGCGCTCTAAACCTCTGGGAACAGTTGGATAATTGATAGGCTGCAAATAATGCCCAAAACGGGTCAAAAGCGTATCAGTTAGACGGCGGCAAAGCTTTGCATCCCCAATCATAACTGGGACGATATGACTAAGATTAGCTAAATGCGCAATCCCTGCTTCATCCAATTTTTTACGTAAATAAGCAACCGATTTTTTTTGTCCGTCACGCTCTTCATTATGTTCACGCAAATAGCGGACACTTGCCCACGCACCAGCGGCATCCGCTGGTGGAAGCGCTGTTGAAAAAATAAATCCTGAACCAAAAGAACGCACAAAATCGCATAAAGCCGCCGAAGCCGCAATATAGCCGCCTGTTACGCCAAAGCCTTTCCCAAGTGTTCCCTCAATAATCGTTAAACGATGCTCAAGACCACGCTCCTGTGCAACGCCTCCCCCATGTGCGCCATACATGCCAACCGCATGAACCTCATCAATATAGGTCATTGCACCATATTTATCTGCGAGATCACAAATTTCCTCAATCGGTGCAATATCCCCGTCCATGGAATAAACTGACTCAAAAGCAATCAGCTTGGGGCAATCTTTTGGTAATGCTTTGAGTTTTGCCTCTAAATCCTCAAGGTCATTATGTTTAAAAATACATTTTTCGGTTTTGGAATGGCGTATGCCCTCAATCATGGAAGCATGGTTAAGCTCATCTGAAAGGATAACGCAATCTTTCAAACGTGCCCCGAGCGTGCCAAGCGTTACCCAATTTGAAAGATAGCCAGAGTTGAAGAGAAGAGCGGCCTCTTTTCCGTGCAGCGCCGCCAATTCCTTCTCTAACCCGACATGAGCCTGCGTCGTTCCTGAAATATTACGGGTTCCACCAGCACCAGCGCCATTATTATCTAAACAATCATGCATTGCTTTTAAAACGGTTGGATGCTGTCCCATACCGAGATAATCATTAGAACACCAAACCATCACCTCTTTGCCAATACCGTGATGGAAAGCCCGTGGAAACTTTCCGACTTTCCGCTCTAATTCAGCGAAATAGCGATAGCTCCCATCTGCGTGAAGCTTATCCAGTGCTGTACGAAATTGTCCCTCATAATCCATAAATCGACCTTTAAATAACGTAACTCTTGAGCCGTTGCTCTTAATCTGCATTCGCATATTTTTACGACAAATTGAGAAAAATTAACATCATTTTGATTTTTTCTAAAAATAGCCGATATAGTCATCTTTATGACGATTGACACAACCGCCCAAAAATTTTCGAAAACGTTTCATGAGCTTTGGCCTTGGCGTTCTGTTATTTTCGCCGCCTTTGCTGGCTGGCTTTTGGATGCCTCTGCACAAACCTTACTCATTTTTGTCCTACCCAATATTATCGTAGATCTCCATTGCACAATGGCTTCTATGGGCACAGTGCTTTTTGCTCAAGCCATTGGCCGCATGGCTGGCAGTATTGGTGGAGGGTGGATTTCTGACCGCTTTGGACGGAAACCTGCTTTCCTAGGATCAGTCATTCTGATTGGTCTGTTCACAGGACTCACAGGGCTTGCACAGAATGTTACGCAGCTCATTGTCCTTCAATTTATCTTTGGATTGGGATTTGGATCTGCCTGGACAGCCTCGGCTACTTTACTCATGGAAACCGTCCCTGAAACTATTCGAGACCGCGCATCTGCTCTCATGATGCTCGGATATGAGTTCGGCTATCTGGCCTCTGCGGGATTTCAAGCCCTTCTTCTCTCAATCATTGGCTGGCGGCTTTTATTTTGGAGTGGCATTTTTCCTCTTTTTCTTGGCTTTTTTATCTATTTTCACACGAAAGAAAGTCCAAAATGGCAAAAACGCCCACACATTCCCTCAAAGACGTCTCATACAAAGCCTAAAAAACAATTTTTCCTTAACAATCTGCTGCCAGCAAGTCTCTTTGCAACAGAAACGCAAGGTGCTGCCTGGCAGGCAGTCCTTGTAATGGCGAGCATTGCCTTTTCAAAAGCAGCCATTCTCAATTTCTATCCCAGCATTTTAAAAACAGATCATGGATGGAATGCCACCGACCTTTTCTGGCCAGTATCCGTTTATTGTATTGGGTCTATTCTAGGAAAAATCATTTCGGGCTTTAACACAGGCAGAAAAGGCATGATGCCCATTTTTCTCATTTGCCTTTTCATCACTGCTCTCATTTCATTCCCATATTTTCTAGCCACTTCCTTTTGGATTATTCTTGTGGCCTCTTTCGTTGTCGGCTTAGCCGCTTCTGGCGTTTTTGCCATTATTCCTGCCTATCTCTCATTGCGCTTTCCAGCCACGCAAAGAGGAAGCGGCATGGGCTGGAGCAATGCGGCTGGTGCGATTGGACAAGGATTTGCCTCAAAATTTGTGCCTTTTGTTTCCCTTTTTGCAGGGACGCTCAGCATGGGAGCACTCTATACCACCCTCTTTGGATTAATCTTTGCCATTTTCTTCGTCCTCTTTCGTCCTACCCTGCCGAAAGACTAAGTAAAGAGCACTTATTCATTACTCCAATCCGCTTAATCTTCTTGAAAAGAAATAAATGACTTTTCTTTTAAAAAAGTTTGTGCAATCTTATCCACTGGAGTTTCCACTCCATAAGCACATTAATATAACTTCACCATGGCAACTTTATCTTTCTGCTAGAGATTGCTGTTAATTTAAATCCCCTTCTTATTCGTGGTTCTGTCTCTGGAAAAGGCAAATCGGGTAGGATGCTTTTAGGGTATCATCTAAATGATTTCTTCTTTGCGTGCGTTTTCTCTTCAGCACATTTTCTCTTCCCACAAAATTTCTGCTTTTTTAATGGCCTCTGACGGTAGAAGTCTCTGCTGTCCATCATGTCGAATGTGTGTCTAACCCTTACTGCACCTTTCGCTGTAACGGCCTAGAAATTTTGGAACAAATCATTTCCCCAAAATTCACAATTTAGATTTTAATTCCTTCTGAAATGCTTTGACATCGTTCAAAAGCATAACGGGCGACCTTTATCTAAATTAAATGCTGTTATTTAAATTAATTACCCCATTCTTTTGAGCTTTTTGTCTTTTTAACCAAAGACAAGAGACGGGAATACTATTGCCGGGTTTTATTTTAAATGAAAAATTCCACCGCATTCTTCATATTGCGGCGCACACTTGTTTTTACGCCGACACTTTGTGCCTTTTCTTTCCTGATTCCTCTGCATTCCCTGCAAGCTCAGGAAACAAATGACGCAACGCCAAGCATGCTGACTTCTGCTCCAATAGCCTCTTTCAGCGGAGCAGCCACAGGAGAAAATGAAACTCCTGATCGCCCTGCGGAAAAACCGTTTGCCGACAGTCCTTCCTATAAGCGCTATTTTGCGAATCCTTCCCCTGTGCCTAAAGCAGATCCAGAAGATCCCCGCAATGGCCCGACCTATAAAAAATTCTTTGTCCCTATTTCAAATGACCGAAGTCCCCGCATCAAAAAAAAACGGACGAATGGCGCTCGGAGTAAACCAGAACATTTCGGTGTTTCTGGCCATCGCCGTATCCATATTGATCCAGAAGAATCCCAAAATGCCAAAACAACCATTGGGCGCAAAACACTCGAAAATTTTGTTGCGGGAACAAACCCTTTAGAAGCACTCGCCCTCTCAACACCAGGAGCGAGCTTTGCTTCTTCTGATGCGCAAGGTCTGGACGCCGGTGCCAGTACTTTCTACCTTCGAGGCTATGATAAAAGTCAGCTTGGTTTTACCATGGACGGAATTCCAATGGGTGACCAAGCCTTCGGTGGATCATCTGGTGTAGATGTCAACCAAATCGAAATTCAGGAAAATATCCAAACTGTCACCGCCAGCCAAGGGGCTGGCGCATTGGACACGCCTTCCGTTCAAACATTAGGGGGTTCCGTCACCTATCAAACATTAGACCCCTCTAACAAATTCGGCACCAAAATTGGCCAACTTTTTGGGAGTTTCAGCGGCTACCGCACCTTTGGACGCTTAGATTCCGGTATTCTCAATCCCACAGGCACAAAATTTCAGGCTTCTTTTTTACGCAATCAATCCAATAACTGGACAGGTGGCGGTTTTCAACGTGAAGAAACCGAAAATTTCAAATTGGTGCAACCTGTTTCAAATTTCGGCAAAATTACCTTAACCTCTGACTGGTCGGACGCACCGCAATATAACTATCCAGAAAATACAGAACATATGATTAAATCCCTTGGCTATGGGGATCATAATTTCTACCCCAATTACGGTCAGGCTCAAACATGGGCAGCCGCCTGCCAAAGTGGTAATACGCAGAATCTTCCACCAGGTGTCAGTGCCGCCGATGCTTGTAATTTGTCTTATCAAGGTACACAAATTGAACGTACCTATTTAGAGGCCTTACGTGGAGATTTCCAAATCAGCCCATCTATCAAATCCAGCTCATTAGTCTATGGACAAGTAGCCGATAACTGGGAAGGCGGCGCAAACCCAACGTTAATGACCCCACCAATGAACGGAAATGCGGGCGTAGATATGGCCGAATATGATGAACATATTATGGGCAGACGTGTCGGTGTCACCCAAAATTTTCAATTCCAACTCGGTCATCGCAATTTATTAAGAACAGGAATCTGGTATGAAAATAACCGTTACCATATGCCACGCGTACTGCATGCTTTCGGGCCCAATGATCCCATAAATAACGATTTTGGCCTCACAGATTCCTCAGGAATTGAAACCGAGCATAACCAATGGACAACAAATATCTTTCAATTTTACATTGAAGATGGTTTTCAAATGGCCCGAAATATGACTTTCACCTATGGATTTAAATCTCTTGTCGATACAACAAATGGCGGAATGACGGCAGTCAATCCAAGTGGAGCCGACCTAGGTGCATGGGGGCTTGGACCTAATTCAATCCGTCCCGCCTATGGTCGCCTCACGGCAGCAAATGCCTTTTTGCCACATTTCAACTATGACTGGAAATTTCTGCCTAAGCATGAGCTCTATTTCGACGTAGCTGAAAACATGCGCCCTTATGACGCTTATGCGCCTTGGAACTCTCTCGGATCTGCACAAGCAGGTTTTAACAGCGCTCAAGCGAATTTTGACGAAGAACAAAAGAATCTACGCCCTGAACGGACATGGAATTATGTTGTAGGCTATCGTTATGTCGGTAAACCTTTCGGTTTTTCCGTAGATTATTACCATACAGATTATATTAACCGCTTAGGTAATATTCGTTCTGCCTCCGACAATATTGTTGGTGCAGGGAACGAATATTTAAATCTTGGCAATGAAACCATGGATGGTGTTGATCTGGCAGGGACTGCGCATCTTTCAAAAATGTTTCATATTCCAGATTATTTAGGGGTCTTAGATTTTACCAACAGCTTCAGCTACAACCATGCGGTTTATGACAATGGGGCTGTTCAATCGGGTAAAGATTTTATTTCCATCAAAGGAGATCAACAAATCTATTATCCAAGATATATGTATAAAACCAATCTTCATTATACTAATGGCCGTCTTTCTTGGAATTTTAACGTAAATTATAATAGCGCCCGTTCTGTCACCTATACAGGCGATGTCAAAGCGCCAGCTTATTGGAGCTCTGAACTCACAGGCTCTTATCTGCTGGGTCCCCGTAACTCAAAAGAGCGAATTAAATTAGATTTTGGAATCACCAATCTTTTTGGAGAGGAATATATCGGTGGCACCTATGGGCCAGCCGCTCTTAAAGCAACTCCAAATGATGATGATACGGGAACACCGAATATGTTCTGGGCAGCGCCACGGGAATTCTTTGGGAGTGTAAATGTCGTTTTCTAAGGAGATACAAAAAAACCGATGGCGCTTTGTAAGCTCATCGGCGCATTCTCTAATTTAAGAGACAGAATGGTGGTGTAACAGGGATTGAACCTGTGACCCCTACCGTATCACAATATCCAAAAAGACCTATAGTGACAGCCGTTTCTGTAAATATACTTTTTCTTGGCGTATTTTAATGTTCTTCTATATCTCAATTTTTGGTGTATACTGAGACGTATAAGGAAACGTATACGGGCTTATGAATTTAAATGCTAACCGATAGACAAGTACGCAATTTTAAAAAAGATGGTTTTTTTCGAGATTGTAAAAACCTATACCTAATCGTACGAGAGGAAGGCAAAAATCGCTCTTGGTGCTTTAGGTACAAAAGTCCAATATCCCTCAAAGAAAGACGCATGGGATTAGGCCCTTATCCAGATATAAGTTTAGCGCTTGCAAGAGAAAAAGCTGTAGCCCTCAGACGACTTCTATTGGAAAAGAAAGACCCCCTAGAAGAACGCAGGCTTGAAGAATTAGAACGCAAAAAGACCCAAGGATGCACTTTTGAGGAAGTATCGAAGAGCTATATCGAATCAAAATTCATTCAATGGAAAGGTGGCAAAGACGGCACCACATGCAGGAAATACCAAGGCCAGCTTTCACTTCATGCTTATCCTCTCATTGGCAAGAAACCTATTGCAGAAATAGAAAAGCAAGACATTCTTAAAATTTTAGAGCCTATCATTCAAAAAGGACAAGGCAAAACTGCCTTAGAGCTTAGGAAATACCTCAAATCAATTCTTGATTATGCCAAAGCACATGATTGGCGAGATGGAGACAACCCTGCGGAATGGAAAGGCAATCTCGATCATATTTTGCCTAACCCTTCAAAAATAGCGTCTGTGACACCTCACAAAGCTATCCAATACGAAAAGATGCCTAATTTTATGAAGGCCTTAATGCAAAGCAAAGGTACAGCAGCTTTAGCCGTTCGTTTTGCGATTCTAAACGCAAGCAGAAGCGGAGAAGCAAGAGGCGCAAGATGGGAAGAAATAGACCTAGAGAGGGCATTATGGACTATTCCCAAGGAAAGAATGAAAGCTGGCCTAGAACATTTTGTAACCCTTTCACGCCCTGCGATAGCGCTCCTTAATGAAGCAAAGCCTCTGAGCAACGGCGCTGGGCTAATCTTCCCTAACAGCAGAGGAAAAGCCCTTTCCGATATTATGCTTCTAAAAGCTGTAAAAACTGCGGGCAATCTTATAGATGAAGCTGACCTCACCCTTCACGGCTTAAGAGCTACTTTTAGAACATGGGTCGGAGAAGAAACACATTATCAAAGAGAAATTGCTGAACATGCTTTAAGCCATGTTGTTGGCAATAAAGTAGAGCGTGCTTATAGCAGAGGCACGATGGAAGAAAAACGCCGCCCTTTAATGGAAGATTGGGGGCGGTTTTGCATGGGAGAAAAAGAATGAGTGAAACAGATTTAACAGGATGGGAGGTATTTCCACAATTATGGAAAGCATTGGCTCAGATTGCGCCACCCTCTTTAGCAAAAACTCCAATAAACAAAGTACAAGCATTTGATAAACCAGCTATTCTTTTATCTCCATGGGGACAAGTTGAAATCCCTCCTCACTTAATTATCGCCTTATTTAAATATTCTCAACGAGTACGAGATTTAAAAGCAGAAATGGTTGAGGAATATAAAGAGAAAGATATTCAAAAAGCATTAACAAATAAACAGAATGAAGAACGCCAAAATCGCTTAAAAGAACAGGCTAAAATAACATCTAGCGAGCCTTGGATACGTTTTTTCCCTGTAGAAGTAGAGAGAATGTCCTTTAAAGGCGAAAAAAATACTAAAAGTTTAGGAAAACATTTAACCGAAATATTGGATTTAGATATTCAGCACCTAAAAAATATCGCAAAAGAACGTTCTTTTTTCGAAATAGAGGAGTTTCCCAAGACTTTGAAGCTTGAAGGAAAACCAACAAAATATCTAATGCCTGATGGAAGTATTTTCTTGAAACCATCTCTTCCTGAAGAGTTTATCCCTGACAGAACAACAGCTCAGGAAGAGCGAGACAGCATAACCCCAAAAAATATGGATCTTAGAGATAAGCAAAAAAGGCGAGCCAAAGCGAAAGAAATATTTGAAAAATGCCGCTTAAATTCTGTAATCGACAAGATTCCTAATGAGCCAATCAAATCAACTTATAATCTTGAATACCCACCTGAACTTCTAAAATAACCTTTAGCTAACTTCAAAGGAAGTCCGTAACCGCCGTCAATCGTGATGGCAATGTGTGGTTGATCGCAAATTAAGTCGCAAGGGCGTTAGGTTACTTAAAACCACACAATGCAAAGCCAGCATGGCACTTAGTTGCCCTAATTCGGGGCAACTAGGAACTTTGAGCTCCAACCCAAAAGGAATGACAACTATCCCGGAGAGTGATCTTTATCGCTTAATTAATGTGTTCAAAACTTCCAAGCGCATAAGCCTTTTTAAAACATTTTATCTTATTTATGCCCGTCATACTGACGAAAATAAAGAAAAAAGTGCGGGAGTCGTACACTTTTTTTTAGGGAATTACCTCTTAAAATTAGGGAATTACTAGGGAATTACGGGAGCGATGGGAGTAAATACGCCTAAAAATGACCGTCATGGGAGCTGTATTTTTGACGAAAACAGCCCTACCAAAAGTAATTTTTTCAGAAATTCGCTCCCTACTCCCTAATCCGCTCCCTAGTTACTCCCACGCCTAGCAGGCAGAAAGCTGGGCTTTTTTACGTTTAGGGAGTAATGGGAGTAATTTTCTTAATATAAAAAAAATAAAAAAAGGCTTCGTGCGTTTTTTAATATATATATTCATCATAGGGGGGAAGTTTTAAAAAAGTTTGTGCAAATAGTAATCCACCCATAAGATTTCAATACCCCGACGAAAATATTTTTTTCTTTTTTTTATGATAGTTTTATGATTCGTACAGATTTATGCGCCCGGACATGAATATCGTGATGCGCACAGGGTTTATATATACATCCCTTTCATGATGGTCATTTTTTTCGTCATAAGGGGAACGACGAAATTTGTTGTTTTAATATTTATCCCAATCCTCTTTCTAAGGCATATTTTTTGGCTGTCATTAAGTTTTTATATGCTTTAATAGTGTAAATCATACCAGAGACATATAAAAACTTAATAGAGATGCGTTTTTGAGGGAGTTTTGGTTTTATAAAAATATCATTTTCCCGTATTTGAATTTTTACCAAATACGAGGGACTTTTTTGGCCAAATTTCTCCCATGGGAGTTTTTTGGCCAAATTTTCCCCAATTTTTTCAAACCTATTTATTTCCTAACTTCCTCTCATAGCCCCACGCAAAACACCGTGGAATTTTTTAAATTCTCTATGAGAGGAATTATATAGTGGAACACACAATCCAAGCCGAATATCTAAGCCTTGCGGATGTTCAAGAAAAATACAGCCTGTCAAGAAGCAGTCTTTACCGCATTTTAAACGAAGGAAAGATTGAAGCCATAAAGATTGGTCGTAGCACACGCATTAAAGCGTCTAGTGTTGCTGAGTTTTTCGCCAACGCACCTAAATATACAGCAAGCCATTAAAGAAAGGGGGAAATAAGTTTTCTCGCTTGTCTTATGGCAAAGAAAAACCCCGACGCCACGGGGTTAAATCTAGCAAAGAAAACTTCTTTATTGGATATGAATAATATACAAAAAAGCCAACAACATGGCAACCCTCTTGGGCATTCAAAAAACCCATTTTCCGAGGAAAGAAAAAAAATCTGTCACAAAAGATTCCAAAATGACCAAGAAAAAGATTGCTATTGGGATTTTGAAAGTACCAAAAAGCACATTCAGAATTTTCCAAATTGGAAACAAGAAGAGCTAAAAGATTGTCTCAATAATCTACAAATCTCAGTTTCAGATATAGACATACAATCTACCCCCCAAAAAGGCCAAGAAGACAAGCGTACCTTCGTAGGATTAACCCCTGAAGGGCTGCAAAGTTTTCTCACTAGATACTATTCTTTAGTATGGATTTTAAAACGCACGCCCCAGCAAACTAAAAAAGGCACGGTACTTTTTGAAGGCGTAGAAGATACACCGTATTTAGTTTTTAAACAGCAAGATTCTGAAAAATTAGACAGGGCAACTATCTTCAAGCAAGATTTAAGGAATGCTTTAGAGAAAGTCATTTTAGAAAAAGAACAGGAAGTAAAAGTAACCGGATCATTCAAAAATCAAGTAAAAAATTATGTTATGAGGAAATGTGCTGATATAGGGCAGAAATCCTCAAAGAATCCATCGAATTACCCCGTTTCTGATTATCCAAGTATTTTCCCAGATATTGAAGAGAAGCCCAGCGCTTTAGTCTTTGAAAATGAAAAATCTTCTAAGATGATCGTACCTTTAGATGATCGTAAAGAAACAGATTTGAATTGGGGAAAACGCCCAACAGCTTATCTTATTGGTGGCGTCGATTATTCCTTTGCAGTAGAGGCTAATTTTAAGGCTGTAAGTGAATTCTTTTCTCCACGGTTTGTACTCGGAGAGGACGGATTTAAAGGGCTATTAAAGCTTATTGGTGGCGGTTTAATAGCTGGTGCTACTCGCTCCGTTAGAAGTGCATGGATCGCAGGGCGTGGGGGCGATGGCAAAAGCGCTCTTTGCAATCTAATCGGGGCTGTCCTCGGAGATGTCTTTGCAAAAGGAAAAACTGAAATACTCATAGATACAAAGCACAATCTAAACAAAGGCGCTTATGACCTACATGAAAACGAAATAAGAGTTGCTTGTTTTGATGAATTCCCGATAGAAACCAAACCTCAATATGTTCGCTGGAATGATTGTAAAACAATGTTTTCAGGCGACAACCCATTAGAAGGGCGTCTCGGACAAGGCAAAGGAAGTTTTCAGGTTACTCCGAATTGGTATTCTATTATTTCAGGAAACGGCTGTTTAAAGAATGTTCCAAACGAACATCAAAAACCTCTATTGGATAGATTAGCCTTTTTTGAAATGCAAACAGGCAGCGACTGGAAAAATCCGCTTAAAGAAAAACATGGCGTTACACGCTTCGAAGATTCAAGCGAGCTTAAGGGTGGTATTCTTTGGGGGATATTGCAGGGACTTGAAGAATACAAACAAACAGGGACTATTAAATGCCCAGCGGGAACAATTCTTGAAGAGCTTCCAGTATATCCATGGCAGATAGATGAAACCGAAGAGGAATATTTTCGTACCGCAGATTTTAGAGCGGATCTGAGAGAGCTTATAGGAGAAACTTTAAAGGCAGCAAACTTTTACAAAATGGGAGGTATCGAGAAGAAAAATAATCGCAAAAAAGGAGATATGAGAGCTTATTGCGAAAAAGAAGGATTTATTAAATCAAAAAAGATAAACGGACATGATGTTTTTGAGGTTCTAAACTTCCCTGCTTTTGATCCTGATGCGGCTTCTATTGAATTGCCCAGCACATGATTTACAAAGCATTCCTCAAAATAACGCACATCGCCTACCTGATTCAATCATGGACGTTTCTAAGATGAACATAGATCCTTTTGATTTGAATGTCATAATAGCAGAGGAACAAGAAGAAAATCCAGTTCCTGATTGTTTTAAAGAACTTCATCCACAAGAGGCATGGGTATACAATAAATCAGGAACCCCATGGACACATTTCGATAACCTTTATGCAAAGACAGGCAGGCAATTGACCGCCCTGCATTTAGAACATCTTCTCTATCAACTTTGGACAGGAAGTCTTCTTTGCCCAGATAAGAGTCCTCAATGGCCAAGATGGGCAGCCTGTTCTTTTGGGGGTAATCAAGATAGAACCGAAGCAAGCGCTCTTAAAAGCCGTTTACTGGTATATGATGTCGACCAAGGTCAAAGCTTACAAAGAGTTGAAGGAGTATTAAGTCGCTATTCTTATGTATTACATACAACGCACAGTCACTCCAAAGAAACGCCGTCTTTTAGAGTTATCCTGCAAGCAGATAAACCATGCAAGCTAACCAAAGAGAAATATAAAGGAATTGCTAAAGCGCTGTGCTTAAAAGTTGATCTGAATGCCTGCAATCTGTCCCATGTTTATTTATTTCCCCCTGAAAGCGCCATTTACAAGGCTAACAGGGGCGATTTAATCCCTGTGAGTCAAATAGTATCGCAGCCAAAAGAAAGCCAGAGACTAAGGCAATGGCGGACGGATAAGGCCAAAGAAAGAAATTCTTATTCTGATGATGATTTTGTCTTATGGACGATCAGGAATCAATTACCAAATAGATATGAAGGAGAAGGTCAAACAAAATGGATTCCTCTTTTTAGATGTATTGCAGAAAATTACGGGCAAGATGAAGCAATACGCTGGGCGGAAGGAAGCTGGAAAAACGGAAAAGAACGCCTGCAAGATATTAAGTCGCTCTCCCATAGCAGACCAGGCAATAAAATTGGGAAAGGCTCAATCGTATTTCATGCTTATCCAAGTGAAGAAGACAAAAAGCAGGCTTACAGAGACTTTCAGAGCTTGTAATAGGGTAATAAGTCTTTGACTCCTCACCCTGACTTACCCCCCAGAAAACCCTTAGAAATCAGGGAGTTTTTAGGAAAAAGTGGTAAGTGATAACGTTTTCCTTAAGGGGGATTTATTTTTTAATAAAAAGTTATATACCACATACTCGCATAGTATAGGCTTAAAAATCAGCAAAAAAATATTTTGTATATAGGAAATGTTATTACTTAACACCCTCTTGGATTTAACCGCAGGAATCAGGGAATTTTTAGGGTAATAACAAAAAGTGATAATAAAGACTTATTACCCTGTACAGCTGCAAGAAAGAATAGGGGACTGATGTATACATAAACGTATACTGAATTTCTTGCATTTCTCTAGAACCCGCAGAAAACTGGGATTTTTCCCAACAGAATGGTGGGTGTAACAGGGATTGAACCTGTGACCCCTACCATGTCAAGGTAGTGCTCTCCCGCTGAGCTATACACCCATTCCGTTTCTGTGTTCCAGTGTATAACTAACTTTCAGCCATTGGTGCAAGTCCTATTTTCCAAAATAACGCAAAAAAATATGATTTTTATGAGAATGAAAGCTTTTTTCTTCTTTTTCTGCTAAAATCCCAGCGGATCAGAATTTTCTCGCTTCTGGTTGCAAATTTCTATTTTATTTCTGGGGTATCCTGATGGATCTGCATCTAACAAACAAAAATATTCTTCTCATTGATTTTGCAGGAAGAACCTCCCCAACCCTTTTAGAAAAAATCGCAAGACAAATTTTAAGTGAAGGCGGATTGCTCTTCATTGCCAGTGCTAAAGAATCTCTTGCGCAAACACTTTCAACCAAAATCTCCGAAAAAATTCATGCTTTTTCAATCGATCCCGCAAGCGATGAAGGACGTAACGAGATTTTCAAAGCCGTTCCGCAATGTGACGTTTTTATAGATGCAACCCTCCCCTTTATCGGCCAGAGAGCAGAAGAAACAAACTGGGATAACGTTTTTACAGCCTCTGTACGTGCGCCACAGCTTCTTTCCTTTCCGTACCTCCGTCAGATGAAAGAAAATAATTGGGGACGCATTCTTATCCTTAACCTTTTTTCCAATGCGATGCGCGATCCTTCTGAAGCAAATATCCGATCTATTGAAGAAGCTCGCGCCGCTTACGCAAGCTCTCTTTCTAAAACGCTTAAAGGAACGCTTGTTTCTGCCAATCTTTGCCAGCTTAACCATACAGGCTATCCAGCACCAAAAGCTGAAACGCATATTTCAAATGCCGTCACTTTCCTCTCAAGTGAAGCTTCTGATGGCTTAAATAACGGTGTCATCACGGTTGAATGCTAAAAATAATTCTGCTTTGAATTGGAAAGAGGAGGCTTGGAATCCTATTCTCGGCTGCAATATTGCCAGTGCAGGTTGCCGCCATTGTTATGCCATGGGAATAGCTGGAAACTTATTGCGAAAAGGTGTTTCCAAATATGAAGGGCTTGTCGATCTATCCCGTCGCTACCCCGTTTGGACAGGGGTTCTCCGTCCAGATTTAAAACGCTTAGAACTTCCCTATTCTTGGACAAAACCACGGCGTGTTTTTGTCAATTCTATGACCGATCTATTCGAGCAAGCTGTTCCTGATGATTATCTGTTAAAAATCTGGGAAATTATGGCTAAGACACCATGGCATCTCTATTTTCTTTTGACAAAGCGCCCTGAGCGTCTTCAGCATTTTATTTCAAAAATTGCAAAAAGAACTCTGCCTAATCTTTGGATTGGCGCAAGTGTTGAACATCAAAAAACAGCAGAGCGCATTCAGTTTATCCGTGAAACCCCCGCAGCCATACGGTTCATTTCTTTCGAGCCTTTGATTGGAGATGTTGGAAAAATAAACCTTAAAGAAATTGATTTTATTTATGTCGGTGGAGAAAGCGGATTGCGTGCCCGCCCCATGCAACATGAGTGGATTGAACATATTTTTCAAACGGCACGGCGTGACGGCACAGGATTTTCCTTTCACCAATGGGGCGCTTACGGTGAAGATGGCATCAAACGTTCCCGAAAAGAAAATGGCAATCTGTTTAAAGGAAAAACATGGCATGAAATTCCTGTTTCTGCCTATGATTTTGTGCTAGAAGCCTCTAAGAGATGGCAAAGCCAACAATGTCTTTCAGGAAAATCGGCCAAAAGAGACCTTTTTCATAAAATATCTGAAAATCCTTTGCTCCTATGACTTGAAGAACGCCATATCTCCTTTATAGATAGGAATAATCTTTTATGGGGCGATCTTAATTAGAACATGTCGGAATATACTGCTTTTTTAGAAAATTTTTGGAGAGAAATACAGGCTCAGTCTTGCGCTTGCACAGATCCCCTTATTAAAAAACTTTTTTCAACAAGTGTCTGCAATCATGCAGATTTTTCGTCTGCGCTTTCAGCACTTTTAACAGAAAAGCTCGCTGATTGGGTTATCCCAGTAGAAGATATGTTGCCACTCATTCAAAATATTCTGACACATAACGAAGAAATTGTCTGGATTGCCGCCCAAGATCTTCTGGCTGTAAAAGAGAGAGATCCTGCCTGCCCAGACTTGCCAACGGCTTTCCTCTTTTTTAAGGGCTGGCAGGCGCTTCAAGCCTATCGCATTTCCCACGAACTGTGGAAAGAAAAACGACTGCCCCTTGCCTATCAATTTCAGTCCCGCATCAATGAGCGTTTTTCCATTGATATTCATCCAGCTGCCCGTTTAGGGAAATCCATTACGATTGATCACGGAACAGGCGTTGTTATCGGAGAAACAGCTATTATTGAAGACAAAGTCTCTCTCTTTCAAAGTATCACGATTGGCGGAACGGGAAGAGAAATCGGCGAACGTCATCCCATTTTAAAAGAAGGATCTATGGTTGGGTCTGGCGCTATTTTACTTGGACGCATTACCATTGGCCGCTACGCCAAAATTGGCGCAGCATCCGTGGTGCTTACCAATATTCCTGACTATGCGACAGCCGTTGGCAATCCCGCACGGATTATTCGGGTAAGCCCCCCACCCGAAACGGCAGAGGGCTAGCCAAAAAGCCTATTTATTGGCTTCAAACAAAGCTGTTGAGAGATAACGCCCTGCAAAATCAGGGATAATCACAGCAATGACCTTGCCTGCCCATTCAGGTTGCCTTGCCAGTTCCATTGCAGCAAAAACAGCTGCGCCACCTGAAATACCAGAGGCAATTCCCTCGGTTCTTGCCACTAATCTTGCGGTTTTAAGTGCATTTTCTGTTGTGACTGGCAAAACTTTTTCAATGGCTGGCAAGTCTAGAATTTCTGGCTTAAAGCCGGCACCAATCCCTTGAATCCCATGAGGCCCTGGTTTACCCCCTGTTAAAACGTGACTTTCCTCTGGCTCCACCCCAAAAATTTTAATCTGGGGATTATGCTGATGCAAAATTTTTGCAATACCGCTAATCGTTCCGCCTGTGCCAATACCGGCAACAACAGCATCAATCTTTCCTTCTGTATCTGTCCAAAGCTCCTGCCCTGTTGTGTCAACATGCACCAAAGGATTAACAGGATTTGTAAACTGGCTTGGCATCCAGCCATTTTGATCTTCTCCAAGGAGGCTCTCGGCCTTTTTAATCGCACCGCTCATACCTTCTGAAGCAGGTGTTAAAACCAGATTAGCCCCTAAATGTCCCATCATCGCACGGCGCTCAACAGAAGCGCTCTCTGGCATCAGCAATGTGATTTTATATCCCTTAGAAGCTGCGACAAGCGCTAAGCCAAGGCCTGTATTGCCAGAAGTTGGCTCAATAAGATGTGTTTTTTCAGCAGAGATCAGTCCCCTTGCTTCAGCATCTTCAATCATCGCCTTTGCCAAACGATCTTTGACAGAAGCCATTGGATTAAAAAACTCTAACTTCAAAAGCAAGTTAGCCTTCAAGGCTTCTTTTTTCTGCAAATTTGGTACGGCGACAAGCGGTGTTCCGCCAACAGCTTCAAGGGCGGATCCATAAATGCGCCCCCGTGCTTTTGCATATAAATTTGTATTGACGATAGGTTTTTGAGAATCTTGAGTCATATTTTCCAACTATTCCACAATATTTAAAGGTGATGGCGCATTTGTTTTAGACATCAGAACAGTTCCGATAGATGCACATA
The DNA here is from genome assembly GCA_004843345.1 of Acetobacteraceae bacterium. Classification (NCBI taxonomy): domain Bacteria; kingdom Pseudomonadati; phylum Pseudomonadota; class Alphaproteobacteria; order Acetobacterales; family Acetobacteraceae; species Acetobacteraceae bacterium. Next base: position 1,762,348 of record CP039460.1, on the reverse strand, counting down.
AAATAGCACAAATTCCAATCCATTGCAGTAAAGGTAAAATCTCATGCAATAGAAACATCCCAAGGAAAGCCCCAACCACTGGCTCCATACTGGTTAAAACGCCAAACGCATTCGATGGCAGACGTCTCAGGGCAAACATTTCCAAAGAATATGGAATAGCACTCGATAAAACCGCAATTACCGCTGCTAATTTTAAATTATGAAGATTTAAAAGATCTGTCCCCGATGCCAAAATCCCAAACGGTAAATTAACAACGCTCGCAATTAACAGCCCCCATGTGGTGGCATGCGCCCCCACCGCATTTCCTGCCTTATTTGCACTCAGAATATAAAGCGCCCAAAAAATGGCAGCAATCAGCGCATACACAATCCCCTTTAGAGCCTGTGAAGAAATTTGTGTACCGTGAAAAGGTAAAATCAATACGAGCCCAATCACAGCAAGTAAAATAAAAAGCCCATCCTGCCAGCGCCTTAATCCCCAAGCCGCCACAGTCAGAGGCCCCATAAATTCTGCCCCCAGCGCAATGCCTAAAGGCAAATCTTTCAAAGCCCAATAGAAAAAGAGATTCATAAAGGCCAAGGCTAAACCGTAAGGAAGAACGCCTTTAAACTGCGCAAAACTAATCGGCTTACGCCAAATTCTAAAAAGAAGAGCAAGTAAAAGCGCGCCAATCAACAGACGCAGACACGTCACACCTGTTGGCGCCATAACGCCAAAAAGCTGTTTTGCAAAAACAGCCCCCGTACAAATTGAAAGCTGCGCACTCATCACCGCAAAAAGAGGGGTTAATTGACCCATAATGATTTACCTGCGAATGGCATGGCCTTTGCCATAAAGAAAATAAACAAAAATCCCAATAACAACCCACCCGACAAGATAAAGCCAGCAAATCGGAGCAACGGTCAAAAGTCCACCAAAGCAAACCAACATGGCAGCACCTGGAATAAAATACTTTCCGCCAAAAACTTTAAAAGGCCGTTTTACATCTGGTTTTTTAAAACGAAGAGCTGTTACAGAAGCGCAAACCAGCAAAAAAGCGAGTAAAATTCCGACCGATGTCATGCTTCCCAAAAAAGGCACAGGCAAAATGACAGCTAAAATAGAGATGAGCAGACTCAAAAAAAGCAAAGCATAAGCTGGGACATGCTGCTGATTTGTTTTTGCGAAAATTCTAGGTATCAAACCATCCTCTGCCACATGCTGAAGCACCCTTGCCTGTCCGTACGAGAGCCCATAAAGCCCTGCGACAAAGCCAATCAACACGCCAACCTTCACAAGCGCGCCAATAAGAGGCAAATGCAAAATATTCATTGCTGTTCCAACAGGACTGGCATCTCCAGCCAGTTGCGTATAGTTAACTACACCAACCAACGCCACGGAAAAAATAACTGAAATGAACGTAATGGCGAATAATGTGCCTAAAATGGCAATCGGCAAAGCACGCTGTGGATTTTTTGTTTCTCTAGCCGCTGAAGCAACGACATCAAATCCAATGAAAGAAAAGAAAACGAGAACCCCGCCTCGGGCAACACCGCTCCAGCCAAAATGTCCAAACTCTCCCGTATTTTCGGGGATAAAAGGCTCATAATTCGACATCTGTATGCCTTTTAAACAGCAAGCGACAACGACAACAATAATCGCAATTTTCAGAGCCACAATGAGACTATTGATCCATGCTGATTCTTTTGAACCTCTCAAAAGCAAAAAGGTCACCAAAACCATCCCAATAATGGCTGGGAAATTTCCAAAAGCCCGAACAGAGCTTCCGTCTGTAAGCGGAATTAACGTGCCTGTTGATTTCCAAAAACGCAAATCAGGATGAAATCCCCACTCTGTTAAGAGAGAAACAAGATAGCTGCTCCAGCTTGAGGCCACAGTAGCAATGCAACAGACATAACTCGCAACCAAACACCAAACGAGTAGCCAAGAAACAAACTCCCCCAATCCTTCGGACGCATAGGCATAAGCAGATCCGGAAGCGTTCGGAAACATTGAAGCTAATTCAGCGTAACATAACCCAATTAAAGAACAGGCCAAGGCCGCAAAAATAAAAGAAAGAGAAACCGCTGCTCCACTACATTGCCCTGCGGCGATTCCTGTAATTGAAAATAATCCTGCCCCTAAGGTTGCTCCAACACCAAGCGTAACAAGCTGCCTGATGCCGAGCATACGTTTCGTCGGCATAAACAATTCCTTAATTCATTTAAATTTTTATTTTAGCTTCTTGAAATATTTCTTAAAATCTCTAAAGGCTTATAACATTATAAAGACAAAATTTCTGTTTTTTTCTGCTGAAATTCTGCTTCTGTCAAAATGCCCTTATCTCGCAGATTTGCAAGAGATTCAATTTTCTCCAAATCATTAAAACTCGCTTCTTTTGAAGCAAAATTATCCACATTTTGGGACGGCCATGCCCCTTCTACATAGGAAGGAGGCAAATCCCCAACATTAAATAAATTCCGATTTGCTAAAATTTGATCCCGCACATAAAGATCTAAAAGAAATGCAATAACACAAATTCCAGCGCCAAAAGCACCAAAAATCAGATTAACAATGAAAAGGGCAATATATCCCCCAATGCCTTCGAAAAGCAGAGGAATGTTTCTATTCCGCATCAAAATGCCAGGAGTGCTTTTGAGACGCCCAATGCCGATCACCACATTCCAAATTCCCGCAATGATCGTAAAAATGCAGCAAATCTGCAAAATCCCAAGAATGATCCAAATAATTCCAGAAATACGCTGATAATCTGCAATACGGCGAATGGTCTCGTGATCTTCTAGCTGTTTTTGAATGGAGGGTGGCAAATGTAAATTCCTCTTTTTCGAAATTAATTGGTCTCGTTTTTTAACGCATTGCAAAAGAAAAACATTACAACATCAAATATTTTTCTTTTCTAGTCTGAAACTCTTCGTCTGTCAGAATCCCTTTATCCCGTAGATCTGCAAGTTTTTCAATTATCTCAAAATTTTCAAATGGAATCTCTGATTCCTGAGAAAATTCTGGCGTTGTTCTTTGCATATCTGCTGGCACTGCCCCAAAATAATTTGCCTCAGCATCCCCTTTCTGGGCAAAGAAAAATAACGCAAAGACTAACGTCATAAGGGAAAAAGACAAATCAGAAAAATCTGTTTTTACAAACTCCCCAGCCCCCACTAAATGATTCAAATACGAGGTACTCAAATCGCATTTAGTTAAGATAGACAGTGGAATAAGCATCAACTGCCACCAGCCTGAATAATTACAATCGTGCAAACGACGACACGCAACGGTTAACAGAGGGAAAGATATCATAACGAGAATTGCGAAAGAGAAAAAACCACCATCCTCTTTGTAAAAGGAAAAAATACTTACATCCTTAAAGGTCACCTGCAGAAAACGATCAATAATTTCTCCAACGCCCAAAAGCATAGAGGCAAAAATTGAAAAAAACCAATATTCAGCCCGAGAGGCACGCCCTCGAAATTGGAAATATTTTTGGAAACAAGATGCAATATAACAAAATGGATTGACGGGCTTCATTCAATTTTTCCTATCTACAAGCTTGTAAAACACTTCCATTCTAAAACAATAGAAGGAATTTAAATGTGGAATCATTCCTTTCAGATTAGCCTAAATGCCTTAGAAGAAGAATATAAAAACGACGTCTTCTTTTAAGGCTTCACCACACTTTTTAAGAAACTTAGTGTTTCTTATTCTTCTATGGTTTTCAAAAGAGATGACAGCATATTCTTTCTACGATGATTTTATTTTTAAATTCCAACAAAGAAAGAGAAAAAAATGCCTAGAGTCCTGATCCTTTATTATTCCTCTTACGGTCATATTGAAACGATGGCAAATGCTATCGCTGACGGCGTTCGTTCCGTGGGGCTGGAAGTTGACATCAAACGTGTTCCTGAACTTCTTTCAGAAGAAGCCGCAAAAACACATCATTTCAAAACCGACCAAAAAGCCCCTCTCGCAACGCCAGACGAATTGCCAAATTATGATGCTATTATCGTTGGTGCGCCAACACGTTTTGGCAGATTGCCTTCCCAGATGGCAAATTTCTGGGATCAAACTGGCGGGCTCTGGCTCAAAGGTGCCTTAATTGGAAAAGTAGGCGCTGTTTTTACCTCCACTGCGACACAGCATGGCGGGCAGGAAACAACCCTCTATTCTCTCATGTCTAACCTGCTCCATCACGGCATGTTAATCAGTGGACTCCCTTACAGCTTCCAAGGACAGCTCGAAACTCATGAAGTCTCTGGTGGTTCGCCTTATGGTGCGACAACGATTGCCGCAGGCGATGGATCTCGTCAGCCAAGCGAGAACGAAGTTAATGGCGCAAAATTCCTTGGGAATCATGTTGCTGAGATTGTTAAGAAACTCGCCTAAAACTTTACAGAAAGGGCTCTAAATAAGGCCCCTTTCTTTCTCTTATTTTTCTTTGTTTTCTGTCCAAAAAGGACTTTTAAAAGCCTCTATAATGTAATCCATCAACTTTGTTACCCGAATAGGCCTTGCTGCATTTGGAGGCGAGACAAGATACACACCTAAAGTCTTCCCCTGCCATGTTGGAAAGATCTGCCTCAGTTTTCCTTCCTGCAACCTCTCCCACACCATAAAATCTGGAAAGACACCGTAGCCTAGTCCTTTTTCAAGAGATGGCAAAAAGCCTTCTGCATTATTGGCAGAAAAATAACTTTTCTGTGTAAGCGAAAATTTCTTACCTGTATGCGTTTCATGCAAAGGCACAACACCAGGCATGTCCGTATTCAAATAAACAAATCCCCTCACTGATTCTAAATCCCGTGGATGCGATAATTGACCTACTTTCTTAAGAAATTGTTCTGAAGCGACAAGTAGCAAACGCACATCACATAATTTTCGAGCCAACAAAGCCGAATCTGGTAGAGAGGCAATTCTCAACGCCACATCGTACCCTTCGGCAACAAGATCGCTCAATGCATCATCAAAATGAATTTGCAAATCTATCTCTGGATAACGCTCTAAAAACTCAGGAAGCATTTTTGCAAGATAATGCGTGCCAAACATCACAGGAACCGTCATCCGAATACGCCCGCAAAGCGACTGAGCATTCTCATGAGCCTTCACCTCTGCTAGTTCTGCTTCCTGCAAAATGCGGTTTGCATGCACAAGCAGCTTTTTCCCTGTTTCTGTTAAAGAAATATGCCGAGAATTCCGGTTAAATAAGGCAACCCCTAAAGATTTCTCTAAACGGTTCACCGCTTTTGAAATCGTCGGTTTAGAAAGCTGTGTTTCAATCGCAGCCTGCGTAAAAGAACCAAGACTGGCGACTTTCGCAAAAATAGCCCAAGCTTCCAAATCTGGCAGGCGCATCTTTTAAGCGTCCCCTCGTAAAGTTGAATAATGTATGGTTTAACAAAAATTCATTTTATCAGACTCAAAGTTTTTTGATCTTCTAAATTTTATAATTTTTGTATCCATTCGGATTTCTTCTTTTGAAATTCTTCCTCTGTTAGAAGACCTTTATCTCGAAGTTCTGATAATTTTTGCATCATTTTCACATTATCCAGCATTGAAGTCGATTTAGCTCTTTCTTCCCTCAATAGAAAATCCCTCTGCATTGGAGAAATGCTTATAGAAGGCATTTCCCCAAAATCGTTTTTTCCGATATCACTTTGAATGCAAAAGAAAACGAACAAAACCACGAAAAACAGGAGACAAAATCCGCCCGTCAGAGCAAAAATGAGCCTACTCCCTAAATATTCTCCTTCAGCCCCAGAAATACCTACAAAAAGCCACTGAGATAAGAGAAGTAGAAACGGAACACCCAACCACCACCCTGACTTATTTGTGTCATGTAAACGACGGCGAGCAACACCAATTGCTGGAAAAAAAACTTACGAAAGGATAAATAAAACAAAGAAAAGCTATAAAAACCCAAAAAGCATTCCAGAGCTTACTTTCCGCAATCGATGCATAGTGAACACTTACAATAAAAAGCGAGGCAAATGGGATCAGAAAAATTGAATTAAAGAGTGTAAAAAACCAAAATTCAGAACAGGTTGATCGTCCAATTTCATTATATTTTTTGAACCCTAAACAAAAATAATCCCACCCATCCAATTCTTGTGATCCATTCATTCTCAATCCTCTCCCACAATAAATATATCTCTTAGATCGTTTAAAGAAGCTCTGATTTTTTTTGCTGGAATTCTTCGTCTGTTAAAATGCCCTTATCCCGAAGTTCTGATAATTTCACAATCAATTCTAAAGTCTCCGAACTGGGTGGCATCGCCTTTTTTGCCCGTTCCTGAATAATATCTGTCTTTAAATTTTCCTGTACTAAAACCATTACTGCGCAAGGCACTTCCCCAAAGCGGTTTGTTTCCAGATCACTGGCTGTACACAGCAAAACCAATATCCACACAAAAGAAACCAAAAAAGGAATAGAAAAAGATAAAAGTAAAAAAGATCCCAAATAAATATGGGAATAGGTATCTGTCCAAGGATTATAAATGAGAAAGAGAGAAAACCACATTAAGGTTGCAAATAAGTTTGGAAAAATCTGCCACCAGCCAGAGTAATTCACATCATGCAAACGGCGGCAGATAATTGCTACCGCTGGCAAAACAGTTCCGAGGGCAAAAATTATGGAAATCACGCTAAGAACAACCATAAGGGCCGAAAACGCCATTTTTCCTTCAAATGCCTCTGCGGCAAGCGCTGTTACAAAAAGAAGAATTTTTAGCCCAACAGCAATTAAAAAATAAAATAAAACAAAATACCAATATTCAGAACGTGTCGAACGACCTGAAAACTGCACATATTTCTTAAAAGCCATCAAAAAATAATCAAATCCGCTTAACCGTTCTCTCTGATCCATCTTTAAAAAACTCCTATCTTATTCTTTCATTTTAAATTTTTTAGCGCTGCTTTTATAAAAGCTCAGACTTTTTCTGTTGGAATTCTGCCTCTGTCAAAATGCCTTTATCCCGAAGCTCTGATAATTGCACAATCAATTCCAAATTATCTGAAGTAAGATCGAATGAATTTTTAGCTTGCCTTTGAAATGAAGCGCTCTGAAAATTTTCATTTTCAAAGACCGCGATCATAGACGGTACTTCCCCAAAGCGATTTGTTTCCAGATCACTTGCTGTACACAGCAAAACCAATATCCACACAAAAGAAACTAAAAAAGGAATGGCTGTAAATAAAAGTAACACAAAACTCAAAGAAAAAGACGGAGATCCATGCTTCAAAGAACTATAAAGTAGATAACAAGAAATCTCGGCCAAAATCACCAACATATTAGGAATAATCTGCCACCAACCAGAATAACCCACATCATGTAAACGCCGAGACACAAGGGCGGTCAAAGTGATAAAAGTTCCTATATTAACAATCGTAGAAACAAAGAATAAAATCAGAGATGTTACAAGAAATACAATCTCTGCGTGAGAATTCTGTGGAGCTGATTCCTCCAGATACTCTGCGAAAAAAGTAAGAAAATTTATCGCAAACAAAGGTAATAACGAGAATAAAACAAAGTACCAATATTCAGAGCGTGTCGAACGGCCAGAAAATTTTGCATATTTTAGAAAAGCCAGCGCATAGTACTCACGTCCAGTTAAGCGCAGTATCGTATTCATCTTAAAAACTCTCCCATTACCCTTCTTCTTTTCAGCAAAGAGGACATTTTCAATTCTAGCATCAACTTAAAGGATTTCGGATTTTTGTCGTTGGAACTCTTCCTCGGTTAAAATCCCTTTTTCTTTAAGCTCGGCAAGCTTTTTAATTTTCTCTAAATTATTTTTAAAACGATCGTCCTTGGAATCTCTTTTTTAGGGACTAGTTTCTAACATGCCTCCAAAACGGTTTGGACATTGATCGCTTTTCTGGCACCAAAAAACAATCAGAGGAATGAGACCAATAATTGTAAAGATAAGGAAAAACAAAAGCAAAAAGCTGAAAATACCAAAATTCAGAGCGCGTTGATCTTCCTGAAAACTGAATATATTTTCTAAAGGCAAGAAGAAAATAATCAAATCCATTCAAGCGCTGTATTATCTTCTTCCCACTCTTTTAAAATTTTATGCGGAAAAACATTCCAACACAGGAAAAACAAAGTCAAAAAGATACGCATTGCCTCCTGATTGAATGGTACAAAGTGATGTAATTCACACATTTTGGTGCAAAACAAACACAAAAATCTCATCAAAATGATGAGTTAATTTAATCAATATATTTATAAGGAAAGAGAAAAAACACTTTAAAAAATGGCTCCGAAGTAGAGCCAAAACCTCTTTTCAATAAAATTTAAAAAATCTAAAATAAACCCTGATTTCCAGCACTTTAGAAAAAACATTGTTCAAATAAGATTAAAATAGATTGTATCTAACCGCTTTTTAATGCAACATATCAAGAAACGTTTAAAGTATATCTTGACCTAGAGGATTAAGAAAATTGGCTAGAATGGCACCTGGTAAATTATGGGCTTCTCAAGTTAAAAATTTTGGCGATGGAGTCTATTATGACGGTGGAAACCTCTCTCTTGTCATTACCAATCAAAGAAAAGGCAGGCAGTGGACTTTTAAGTACACAAGCCCGCTCACAAAAAAACGCCGACAAATGGGAATCGGATCTGCCTTTGATATTTCTTTAGAAAAAGCCAGAGAAATAGCTGCGAGTTTAAGAGCTGTCCTTAGAAGTGGCAAAGACCCGTTAGATGAACGCTTGAAAGAGAAGCAAGAGCTTAAAGTACAAATGGGCAGTACATTTCAAGAGATGGCAGAACTATATCTGAAAAAAAATAAGCCCCACTGGCGTGGCGATCATACATTCAGACACGCTAAGAATACTTTAGAAAGCTATGCTTTGCCTGTTTTTGGAGATCGCCCTGCGGCCAGCATCATAAGAGAAGACTTAGTTTCTGTCATTTCTCCTATCTACAATGAGAAAAAAGCTGACACGGTAAGAAAACTCTATCGTTACATTCGGAAAGTCCTAGAGCTTTCCAAAGTGGAAGGCGCAAGAGACGCTGAAATACCCCAATGGAAAGGAGACTTAGAGCATACCTTCCCTAATCTCTCCAATTTAAAACCCGTCAAGCATCATGAAGCTCTAAAGCCAGAGGAAGTTTCCCCGACAATGCAAAGACTTAAAGAAGCTGGCGGAATGGGCGCTTTGGTCTGTCGTTTCATCATGTTAACGGGTTGCCGTTCTATAGAAGGCAGAGGCGCAAGGTGGGATGAAATAAACCTCAAAGAAAAACTTTGGACGGTACAAGGGGAACGTATGAAGAAAGGCAACCTTTATTCAGTTCCACTTTCCAAGCCTATTCTTGATTTACTAGAAGAAATTAAACCACTCCATACAGGAAAACCAAATGCCCTTCTTTTTTCCTCTGATAAAGGAAAAGCTTTATCTGATGCAGGCGTTTTAAAAAGCTTCAAGGCAGCACGTCCACAAAATTCTAATGCTGTCGTTCATGGTCTGCGCTCTACTTTCAGAGATTGGATAGGAGATGAAACAGACTATCCCGAAGAATTAGGAGAGTATGCCTTAGCTCATGCAAAAGGAAGTAAAACAGAAAGAGCCTACCGCAGAAATACAGCCGTGGAAAAACGCCGTCCTTTAATGGAAGACTGGGGAAAGTTCTGTATGGGAGAAATTGACTAATGCCAGATAAAGCAAAACAAAGAGAGCTTTTAGAATTATGGAAGAAACTTCATCTTGCTTTGGACGCTGGGCTTAATGATAGAGACTTCATAGAAAGCGGATCCGCACAGATAACCCTGAAGCTAAAAGATGCTGAATTGCTCAAAGATACCACTTTAAGGATACTTTCAAGCGGGGCTTTTGGCATTGTCTCCCCCAGTGGAAAATTTGGCGTTTCTGGAATGAAAAGCACTCCTTCTGAGTTGATAGTTTCAGGAATTAATCATGAACAATTACAAAAATGGATAGATCATTGGAATAAAAATAAAGCGTCTTCAAAAATTACAGAAACGCTCTTAAGCGCCGTAACAGGAAAGAAAAAAGTAAAGAATTTAGAAAGTGAGCTCACTGATTACCGCTCTCTTATTCTCGTTGCTTTTCATGAACATCAAAAGCAGTACTGGCGTCCTTTTTTTGAACGATGGAAACTAGGAAAACGTCAATTCAGTAAACTCTATGAAAGAGGCGTTCGTTTAATTCATTCTTCTAAATTAGAGCCTTTAAAAAACCTTTCCGAAGAAAGCAAAAAAATTTTCAAAGATCCAACAAAAGCTTTGAAATCAACGAACCGTCTATTTGAACATTTAAGAACATATCTGGAACCTCAAATAAAAGAACAGGATGAAAAAAGAATACAATCGATTCTTGACGACAAAAGGAAAAAATCAGGTAGACCCTTAAAAAAGAAAAACCCTAGAAAACAAAGGAATAAAATATTGAACTCAAAATAAAAATTCAGTTCATATTTTTTTTCTTAAAAACATTAAATACGTTCATAAACAAACAAATAACCAATCATAAACAACAGGAAGGATGCAAAATGAAAGAACAGATGGAATACGCATCTATCAAAACAATCTCAATGCTTTTCGATATGGGAAAGACAAACGTTTATAGCCATTTGAAGGCAGGTCATTTTGAGGCGGTGCGTGTCGGTGGCATGACACGGGTAAACATGGCATCCGTAAGAAATTTCTTTGCCAATGCCCCTAAAGTGAAATTTGAGGAAAAAAATGCCTAACCAGAACAGATAAAGAAGAGGCTTCTCAGGTACCAGCTAAGAAGCCTCTTGATACCACATTCACCGCCCTGCGCTTTCAACAATTAAAAACAGAAACGCAAGGCATAAACACAAACTTTTAAGAAAGGGTATCCCCCTTAAAAGGAAAGGACATGGCTTTATGAGTCATACCATAAAATCCATTTCCGTTCATAGAGACGGTTCTAAAAATGGAAAACATATCAATTTTGAAGCCATAAAGCAGGCTTCATCTCATAACATGGTAGCTATTCTCTACCGTTTCTTTCCCGAAGGAAGGATCAGAGGAAAAGAGTTTTTAGCTAAAAATCCTAAGCGCAATGATAAAAGCTTAGGAAGCTTCTCTATCAATTTAAATTCTGGGGTCTGGTGTGACTTTACCACCAATGACCGTGGGGGTGATTTAATCAGCCTAACCGCTTACTTGTATGACCTCTCCCAAGGTGAAGCTGCAAAACGCTTGGCTCAAATGGTGGGGGTAGAGATATGAGACAAGCAAAAGATAATCTGGTGCAAAATGCTTCTAAGGACGGAATTAAGAAATGCCTTCTCCTAATTGAGCATAGAGATTTTTTAAATGATGATGATGAAAGCTTTAAATTTGCCCCTGAGGACAAACAAATAGAGAATATTAAAGAATTTTTTATGGAAATTCCTTTCAGAACTCTAATCTCCTTCCCTGATTTTATCTTAGATGACTTAGAAAAATGTTCTGTTCTCTTACGTCAAAAAGCAGATAAGGAATATAGGTTGGAATGGTTAGGTAAAACTGATTATCAGGAAAAATCTGATATTTTAGAGGAAATTTCTCTCTTAAATGAAGACGTAAAACAGCCTTATTTACGCTTAAAAGATTGGTATGAAGGGCTTATAAAAGGGGGTGAAAGTGTCTCCTCATAGCTTAGATGCCCTTTTTAAACCGCTCACAGCACAAGAAAAATCTTACGCTGGGCAATTATACAAACCAGAACATGAGAATAAGCAAAAAGACTGGAAGCCTTGGGAAAGGCCTCCAGAAAATGCTTACCGTTTAGCAGAGGAAGGTGATGCGGAATTTTTTCCGCATCCCATGCCTAGAGCTTGGGACGGATATAAATTTCATTCTTTTTATTGTTACACGGATGAGCAAGGCGACCCTTTATATTTTGTTGTCCGTATGATTCGAGAAGATGGTGGAAAAGTTACGCCCCCTCTTTCTTATGGAACATTCAAGGGGCGTGATGGATGGTTCTATAAATCCCCCAAAAAACGAGTCCTCTTTAGATTATTTGAATTAGAAAGCCCTTTTTCTACGGACACGCCTGTTCTTGTCTGCGAAGGGGAAAAAGATGCGCTTTCAGCGCAAAAGCTTTTTGGTGGGCGCTATGAATGCACAACAAGCGGCGGTGCAACCAGTGCCAAGCTTGTAGATTGGAAAGCTCTAAAATTTAGAAATGTTCTGATCTGGCCAGACAATGATGAAGCAGGAAAAAAATATGCTCAAGAAGTTACCGCTAAAGCTTGGGAAGCTGGTGCTTTATCCGTTTCTATCCTGCCAACAGGCAAAATCTTTCAGACATAAAAAAACCCGTTCCTCTCGCCAAGAAACGGGTTCAATCAATTTCCAACAGGGAAACACAAATGAATGAGATGAATATAACCCAATCAAAAGAAAATGCAATCCTAGAAATCACAGGGGCATCTGAGGCAACCAAAGAACAAGCAGAGCAACTCATAAAACAAGCTATTCCCCAAAAGAAACCAGAGAAAGAAAAATCTCCTGAGATTTCTCCTATCATTCCTGACGGATTTGTTATGCGCCACAAAAGCGAAGTACAAAAATTTCTTATAGAGTTTCCAGAGGGTAAGAAGGAAATCATGCCCATAGAGTTAAAAGCTGGCCTATGGCTGAAATCAGAACGTGCAAGAGTAAGAGATTTCAAACATGCGGATAATGGAAAAAAACTAAATGGAAAAATGGAGTTTCCTCATTGGATTTGCCCTGCGTTTAAAGTAACCGCTGAAATTAACAATCAGAAAAGAACAGATAGAGCCTTACTTTTTGAATGGAAGGATCAATGGGGAACTCCTCACCAGAAAGAATTTAGACCTGGAAAACTTCACCAAAATAAAGAAAAATCTAACTTGTTTTCTGAACTAACGCAGAGCGGCCTTACTATTCCGACCGATAAGAATAGACGACAAGCTTTCCAAGATTTTTCAGAAAATACCTCTAGTAAAAAATGCCTTACTAGATTTGAAAGAGTAGGCTGGAACAGATTAGGCGAAATTGATTTTTACGCCCTCTCAGATGGTAATTCCTACCCAAAAGATGAGAGTATCTATGTTCCTGACCTCAGCAATGGAAACTCTCTCTATGAGCAAAAAGGCACGCTTCAAGAGTGGAAAGATAAAGTTGCCACCTATGCAGATGAAAATAAAATGTTGGCGCTGGGCATTTCTCTTTCTTTTGCTGGCTCACTACTAAAATTAGCCAATATGGAAGGCGGTGGAATAAATCTGATAGGAAATTCTCAATGCGGAAAATCCACAGCTCTAAAAATGGCTGCAAGTGTTTGGGGAGAACCCTCGAGAAGCGGACAAGTTCAAACATGGCGAACAACAGACAACGCTTTAGAGCTGACGGCCGAAAAGGTAAATGATGGGGTTTTGTTCATAGATGAAATGCAGGAAGCAAATGACAAAGCACTGTCAAAAGCTGCATACATGCTTGCCAATGGTAGAGGAAAAGCACGCTACACGGACGGAAAACTGATTACTTGGCGCTTACTCTTTCTTTCCACTGGAGAGAGTCCCCTTAAAGATTTAATCGAACGACAAGGCGGTAAATCAAACGCTGGGCAAGAAGTCCGTATCACGGACATTCAGGCCGATAATGGAACGTATGGCGTTTTTGATACAAAATATAAGTTTAACAGTGGCGGAGAATTTGCGGATCACCTCACTACTTCACTTTCTGAGAATTACGGCACTGCAGGCGATGAGTGGCTTAAAGAACTTGTAAAACAAGACCTTAAAGCTCTTAAAAAGCGGATAAATTCAGATATGCGAGATTTTATTGAAATCTCTTATCCTGAAATAGAAAAACGTGGGCAGATAACAACTGTTCTTAAACGTTTTGCCATTTGCGCCATTGCTGGGGAATTAGCAACAGAATGGAAAATATTACCATGGGAGAAAGGCACTGCAACTCGGCTTATTTTAAGCGTAGCAAAAGACTGGCTTTCAGAGCGTGGCACAGGCTCTCTTGAAGAATTACGAATATTCGCAGAACTAAAAACTATTATTGATATGAATGAAGATAGGTTTCAGCTTGTATCTGAAGATTTAGCACCAAGAGAACGCTTAGGATGGAAACGTTTTGAAGATGGCGGATTGGTCTATTTTTTACTCCCTAGTGGTCTCAGAGACATTTTTATGGGTGAACACAAACAAGCTATAAAAATTTTACTGGATAAGGAAATTTTAGAGCCTGCTAAATCCGTAAAACTCAGAACAGGACTTTCAAAGTATGTTTATACATTAACGCAATTAGGACAAAGCAAGCTTTAAACGATATGAACAACTAGAAATTTAAGAAAGGCAAGTCTCACAGCTTGCCTTTCTTTTGTTCATGATGGGATGGTATTTTACTACTCCATCTTATCGGTATTTCTGGCGTTAGAGAAAAAACGGAAATTCCTGCTTTATGATACCGTTCCTCAAATATGAGGAACGCTTAAGAGCTTAGAGCAAGGGGGGAATTCCCCCCTTGTACCTTCCTTACAGCCTAACTTTTAAGAAGAATAAGCCAGACCCCGAATTCGGGGTCTGATTTAAAAGTTCAAAAACTGCTCATCTTTGAGAAATTTTAAATCCATTCACAGCCTAAAGATCTACACTTGCGTTCTACCCATGCTAAGGGGGTCGCAAAACACTACCCCCTTACCTGTTGCTTTAATGAAAGGAATTTTTAGGCGCTCATTCAATTTTTAATTTACAAGACCGCCAAAATGAACAAAAATTCTCACAGCGCTTAAAAAACTCGTTTAAATTCCATCGTTTTAAAAAAAGAGAACTTTTTTCCAGCGCTGAAACTTTTTATTAACACAAAAAGAGAAAAATATGTTGGGCTTAAGAGGCATCACAACCTCATTTGAAGCGGACTTGAAGGTAAAGGGGGTCCACCAATAGCGCCCCCCTTTTATCATCGTTCAATCTATCCAAAGAATGACACCGCTGGGATTTCACACCTACCAAGATAAAAAAGCGCCCCGATCCATTTAGAAAGGGACGCTTGATTAGGAGCATCTAAACGCCGGGCTAGAGAGAACAAAAGGAACAGAGAGCTTATTCTCTCTCCTTCTTCATTTCTCTTTCAATGGCTTCTTTAGCTGCAAGACACCTTTGAGACTGTTCTTCCAGCGCTTTTAAAATCTCATCTGTCCAACCAACTGGGGAAGGCCTTGCGCCTCTGACAACGTCCCTAATTCTGCTTGATTGAAGACCCAAGATAGAGGCAAGCGGTGATTTCCAGCGTTCTTTACCAAAAAGCGCCTGTCCTACAATTTCTAAGCCTTTAGGCGTTAAACGTTCATCTTCTAAATACATCTTACCCCCTAAAGTAAATAATACACTACTATTCAGCAGAACGGCGCTCTTGCCATGTTTTCCAGCCATCTGGTAGGGGATTTTCTCTTAGGTATTGAGAAGTCCCTCTTATCCAAATAGCAACATTTTCAGGGATTGGAAGCTTTCCTGTTGCCCAGCGAGAAACGGTTGTGTGACTTACGCCTAAAATTCTCGATAAGGCATGCTGACTCCACTCTAAAGAATCCATACACGCCCGCAGCTCATCTGTTGTCATTGGAAGAAAAACCTTTTTAATAAAATGATAGAAAGCGTCGCAACAAAAGATGCCCCTATGACAATCAGGCGAGAATATGGCCTTGAATATATTCTTTCACCAATCCAGAAATTTAATTGTTTTAACATCTTAAAAGCGGGGGCTTACGACGCCCCCGTCCCTCTTATTTCGTAAAGTGGTCTAAAATAGTAAGCGCTGCGGCAATTCCCACTAAAATATCTATAATAAGGCGTAATGTATTTTTCATTTAGAACTCCTAAAGGTTTCATAACACCGACGCTTCATTGCGTTCGGTATGTTTCCAATATAGAAACTTAATTAAATAATGTAAATAGAAAAAAGCATCTTTTTTAGTAAGAAAATTACTATTAAAGAAAGTTATTCTTTTTAAGAAAAATATAGACCTCAATGAAACGCCATACCGCTGGGCGTGGTTGATATTCGCCTGCTTCCCATTGCTTAACCGCTTGCCCTGTTGTGCCTGCAATCTCTCCAAGCTCTGACTGAGTAAGAGAGGCTTCTTTTCTGAGTTGGCGTATTTCCTCAGCGGTTGGCGTATCTAAAGGCTTTTTAACAAGTTCCCTAAGGTCATTCGGCAAACTTTCAGCAAGGCCTATAGAAATCAAATGGCGCAAGGCATCCGTTCTAGAAATCTCCCTTTCTTGAGACCAGCGGTTTAATTCTCCAAGCATTGGCTCTTGAATGCTGGTTCTAACTTGTTCGCTTACAACGGCTGGCCTTCCAACCTTTCTTTTTTTCTGTTTCATTTTATTTTTCTAGCTATTTTATTGTTGAGAATATTTAATTTATTAGCTATAAAATAAACAAGGCGCTTAAGAATTGCAACTTCTCAAACGCCTTTAACCATCCCCTAAACAGGACTTAGAAAATGGCTGAAAACCAAAATAATACCATATCTGAAAAAGACAAGAGCGCCTGCAAAATGCTTTGGCTTCATAGTGCCTCTGGCGCTTCCAAAAGCTTTTTAAGCCGTACGAATGCCTTGCTGACAATCCTAGTGGAGTGGGCAGAAATACAAGCAGAAAAAAGGGATAGTTTAGAATTGTCTATGCTGGCCGAAGCCTTGTCATTGCACCAAGACCAATTAGAGGACGTTCTCCAATCGGTTTCTAATGACATCGCTGAATACGAAAAGCTTGATGGAAAAGTAAACGCCTAAAACGCAAGGCTTTTTTTAACAAAAAAGGCAGAGCCTTGACTTCTCTGCCATCCCCTAACCAACCTCAGAAAGAAAAGTTTCTGAGTGGCTAAAACTGATAATACCATGACCCAAAAAACTTATTCAATTCCAGAGAGTTTGCTTTCTGCGGTGCAATTTGAGCTTTCCTGCATCTCTAACCTTTTGGAATTTATTCCAGAGGATGATGAAAAGAACACAGGCAGAGGGAGCGCCTGCGCCCATTATCTGGCCGATAAAATCAGCGAAATCGCTACTAGGTTAGATGAGCTTTCCATTTCAAGCCCTGCGGAAAGCAACTAAAATTAAACATTAGGAAGGCTTCAAGGCCTTCCTTTTTTGTTTGGATCAGCACTAATTCCACTTTGGCTCAGTTTTGAGCAAAGCTTCATAAAAAGTGCTTTCATTATTAAACAATTCCCCCTCCCCCTCGAAATGAACGAAATAGATTTTACTGCTTCACTTTTTAAAGATTTGGAAAACACTTAAAATGCAATCAGAAAGGCCATAGAGTAAATTTTAATGCGTTAAATGATTTTTAACTTAGAATTTATCACAAAATACAAAAACGCTCACAGCGTTAAAAAATAAGCCTTAAATAGAAAATACTACAATCTATCAAAATTAAGTCCAGATAAGCTTTTGCTTTTTTGTACATACATAATTCACGCCCTGCGCTTGGCGTTAAAAACAGGCTTACAAAACGGAATATTTTTTGAAACAAAAACAAAGGGAAATCAAAAATTAAAGATTACCCATTTTTAAGCTGCAAGATGATTTTTATTAAAAGCTTTCTAAAAACATTCAAAGAATAAAAAAGATAGAAAACTGATCCGTTATTTTCATTCTGAATAAAACATTCAAAACGATAAAAATTTTCTATTTTGAGTTGGCATAATAATGTTCCACGGAAAAAATAGTCACGATATGGAATTTTCTAAATTTTTTTCCGTATAGGAATACGTTTTTTTATCTCACCTTCTCACCTTGTATAATTTTATCTTAATAGAGTAGAGATTTCTGCGGAAAATAGAGGTGAGAAAAAGGTGAGATTTAGGTGAGAAAGTGAGAAAAGTTTTTAGTGTGTTTTTTAAAAATTCCTGAAAAGGTGAGAAAAGTGAGAAATTAAAAATGCAATTCTCACCTGTTTTCTCACCTAAAAAACTCAGTGTGAGAGCGACTTCTAGAACGATTTTTTCAAAAGGTGAGAAGGTGAGACGAAAAAACAGATAATATATATAGAATATTATTTTTGATCTGTTGCTTTTTAAAATGTTCCACGGAAATTTTAACAATTTTAAGAGGGCGTGCCCGTTTTTGTTTTTAGGGCTTCTGTTTTTGTTTTTGTCGTTTAAATTTCTTTACGGGTCCTTCTAAGGCCTGAACGCCTTGGCGAGTGATTCTATCCGCTTTCTGGGAGAGTTTGTGTCAAAAATTTTTAGCGGTTGTTATTGTTATTATTATCATTGAAATACACTATTTTAAAAAGAGGATTATTTTAAGCTCTCATTAAGTTTTTCACCGCTAGAGATACAATTCAACAAAGAAAAATAAAAATGCCCTCATCCTTAAAAAATAAGGATATTTAACAGGGGAATGCTTCAAGCCCTGCACCTGAAAATTCCCCTCAGATTTTGAATGTTTATTGCTCTATGATTTGAGAAAAACGCTTATACCCCTGAGTTTTAAAGCGGTTACGGGGTTTGGGGAGTAATTAAATCTAACTGCGTGTCCTGTTGTGCCTGCAATCTCTCCAAGTCATGCCTGCGTAAGAAGTTTATTCTCTAAGCTGGTACTTCTATGGGATTTTTCATAACCATTCAGCAACGCCATGATGATGCGAACAAGTGCCTCTATGCGATTGAGAGAAACTATAAGAGCCATCTCTGCATTTAGCTGTTGCGCCCTCAGGCACTGTTTCATTTATGGATTTTGAAGGGACATGAACCTGTACGCCACGGCTATTGGTATAAGAACCATGCGTTACAAGTTGGTTTTCATCGGGCTGTTTTATCTCTTTTTGGGATTGAGAATAGGATTTTTCTGAATAGGGTGTTTGAGTATTTTTCTGAGCATAAGCATTTCCAGCAAAGCAAAATAAAAGCCCAGCGATAAATAACTTCTTCATTTCTATAAATCTTTAGCTATCGCAATCCTGATATGATTAGTCGAGCCATTCGTCATGCAAACGCCCCCATGATTGCTCTTATCTCCCAAGCGAACGGTACGTAAGCCATTTATCTTTAAATGCCCCATACCTTCAACCACCGCACCACAACCCGCAACGCACCCTGTAAAAGCAGCAAGCCGTCCAACCATGAAGATAGATTTTCCAGTAACCTTAATCGGTGTCTCAAAATGGAATGGTATCGGACACAAATGAATATCACCGTCACAAACAGGTGGTAAGCCAAGCCCATCACTTGCCTCTAATCGCTCCGAAACTTTAGCACCTGAATTGGCAATTTGTTCCCGAACAATTTTAGTTTCTGCAATGCCGTTTTCCATGCCAGAAACAATTCGGTCGATCCCGTGAGCGCCGACCGATAATTTAATCTGCAAAGGAACAGCAAGCCAATCATTCCCAAAATTTTCCAGAATAAAGGCAACGTTCTTATCGCCTTGCTTTTCTTCTTCCGTTTGGGGAAGCTCTACCTGCTCGCTATAAACAGACGGTGTGCCGTAGCGCTGGGGTAAAATCTGTGCAAAGTCATTCTTAATAAAAAAGTTCCGAACTAAGCTTTCCTTTGGATTTTGAACATTCGCCTCATTCGGCCCCATCGCCGCAAAAGTGATTGCAGGAATTCCTGTATCCTTGGAAATATCAGCAGATTGCCCGCCCCCTAAAGACTGGCCTGTCACTTCGACACGCATTTCAGGGGTATTTTTAGACGTAAATTTAGAAATAAGACGCCCCACATCTCGGCTATGACTGTAATAAAACGGATCTTTGCCTTGTATGTTTTTCGTATTTTGCAACAAATCCTCTAAATTAAACGGATTTGTACCCGGGTGCGCCAACACAACCCTTTGAGGCTCTTCATCATTCACGAAAATCTGTGAAAAATAATGGGTTACTTTCCCAGTTTTATTATTCACTGGAAATTCTAAATCTCTCCCTCTTTTAAGACCCAAAGAAGCCAACTCATCATCAGAGGCAACATGCCACCCTTCTGGCGCACCTCTGCTTTCTAAGGCAAGTTTTCCCTTATCAGCCAAAGCTCTCGCTTCTTTCGTGTAACGTACCATTTTAGCCAAATCTAAATAATGTTCGGCTTCTTCTAATGTCATAAATTCACTCATGGCCGTGACGTCCTTTTAAATTCTTCACTCACAAAAGCAGGCGGCCACTTCCCCTCAGAGGCCATTTTGAGGATTTCTTGAGGAGCTGGCGAATGTAACGGATATCCCATCTCAAGAAGCTTCTCTCTTACCCGCCAGTAAGCCTCTAAATCCTTCTTTGTTGTTGGGCTATTCTCGGCATCTGCATCAATTACAAATCCAAATTCATTATACGACCATGGATTAGCCCCATTATCTAGGAGAATTTCAGCTATTTCTGTTTGTCCAGAGGACATGGCAAATGAAAAAGCAGTTTGCCCGCCCTTTCCGTTGCGATCTTCCATTCCTTCTTTCAGAGGCGCAAGGCGTTTAACATCGTCCAAATCACCATTTTGTACAGCGCCTAATAATGGCAGAATACCCGTATATTTATACGGCCTGTCACTCTCTGGCTCGGTAATCTTTTTCCCCTTATTCCAAAACATACAGCCTCCTATCAAACCCAAAACTAAACAGAACAAAATCAGACATTTTAAAAACCGTTTCATATTTCACTCATGGTTTCTCTGGTTTTTTAAAATTCTAAATCATAGAAAAGGAATCTATTTTAGAAAATCGAACGGAAAAATTGCTCATAAGGACAATGCTACGTCCTAATAGATTTTATGCAATTCCAGAAAGCTTAATTTTTGTCGTGTGACATTAGCTTTCCTGCATCTTCCTAACCTCTTGAATTACATGGGAAGAAGAAGCGCTTGCGCTCATTATTTGGTTGATAAAATCGGCGAAATCGCTACTAGATCAGATGAGCTTTCCATTTCGAGCCCTGCGGCCAGCATCTAAATTTAAAAACTGGGAAGCTTTCAAGGCCTTCCTTTGGTTTCTGAAACAGAATAGTATCCGACAACCCTACGAAAAAACCTTGCTATAATAATTTTCAAAAGGGTTCCTATAAGCTCTAAATATACCTTTTTAACTCTTATCTAAAGGTATTAAGAGACATTTAATGAAACATTCATATTTTAGTGAATAGATACAACAGGCAGAAAACAGGCATTCTTTAAACAGAAATGGCTCCCGAAGTAGGACTCGAACCTACGACCCAGCGATTAACAGTCGCTTGCTCTACCAACTGAGCTATTCGGGAACATGCCGTGTTGTTGAACTCCTTTTAGCCAATTCTTTTCGCTATGGAAAGAGGGAAAAAAGAATTTTTTAATTTTTTTTTAGGTTTGCTCCTCAATTCCTCTCGTCGCCAAGACATCCGCACGCTCATTGCCAGGATCCCCAGCGTGCCCCTTAACCCATTTCCACTCAATCTGATGGCGGGAGACTTCTTCATTCAGCTTCTCCCACAGATCACGGTTAAGAACGGGCTTTTTACTGGCTGTTTTCCAGCCTTTTGCAATCCAGCCTTTAAGCCAGCTTGTAATCCCCTGCTTTACATAGGTGCTATCAGTATGAAGAAGAACATGACAGGGACGCGTTAAGGCCTCCAATGCCTTAATAGCTGCCGTTAGTTCCATGCGGTTATTGGTTGTATCCGCTTCTCCTCCCCACATTTCTTTTTCTTTATCACCATATTTTAACAGGACGCCCCAGCCTCCTGGCCCAGGATTTGGACGGCATCCGCCGTCCGTCCAAATCTCTACTTTTTGTACTTTTTTATCTAACAAAATCTAAATAACTCTCTCTTGTTTCTTTTATTTATTCACTTTCTTCCTCTTCTGCTTCCGAAAGTGGATACGGTAAACGAAATTTTACACGCTCTTTTTTTACAATTCTTTCTTCAATCTGGAGCGTATAACGTTTCCCCAACGCTTCTAAAATTTCCTGAACCAAAATTTCTGGTGCAGACGCTCCTGCTGTAATGCCAAGCGTCTTTACACCTTTCAGAGCTTCCCAATCCATCTCTGCTAATTTCGGGACTAAAATTGCTTTTTTAGCACCTTTTCGCTCGGCAACCTCACGCAGACGTTGAGAATTTGAAGAGTTGGGAGCACCAATCACGATGACCAAATCACATTCTGTCGCCAATTCTTTAACGGCTTGCTGGCGATTAGTTGTTGCATAGCAAATATCCTCACGCTTAGGGCCTTCAATATTTGGAAAACGTTCTCTCAAAATAGCCACAATATCCGCTGTATCGTCAACGGAAAGCGTTGTCTGTGTAATAAAGGCTAACTTTTCAGGGTCTTTTGGCTGATATTTTTGAGCCTCATCAACACTGTCAATTAACGTAACAGCCCCTTGTGGTAACTGTCCCATTGTCCCGACAACCTCTGGATGTCCATGATGTCCAATAAGGATAATATGACGGCTTTCCTCTCCGCCACCTGCAAAATGCCGTTCAGCCTCACGGTGAACTTTAGACACAAGTGGGCAGGTTGCATCTAAATAAATGAGATTACGCGTTTCCGCTTCGAGTGGCACAGACTTAGGAACACCATGGGCAGAAAAAACAACATGGGCATTGCTTGGAACCTCATCCAGCTCTTCAACAAAAATAGCCCCCTTGGCCTCTAAACCTTCTACAACAGTACGGTTGTGAACGATTTCATGGCGGACATAGACAGGGGCGCCATAACGCCGCAATGCTTCTTCAACAACCCGAATAGCCCGATCAACGCCTGCACAAAACCCCCTTGGCCCTGCGAGTAACACGCGCAAAGGCGGAAGAGTTTCATCCAAGCTTTGAGTAGTTGCATAAGATGTTGTGGTCATAAAATAACGACTCCGAATTCTTCACGGCAGAGAAATAATTCCCTTGTTATTACGAAAAAAACAGAAAATAGTCCCCCTATTTTCTGTTTCGGCATTAAAATGCTATCTAAAAAACCAAGATTTCCGTACCATACGAAGAACTTTCTTTTAATGATTTCTCACATGCACGCTCCTTTTTTTAAAAAATACCTCACCTTCCGCTCTCTTGCTGTCCTTTCAGGCTCTTTATGTTCTCTGCTCACACTTTCCGGCTGCGTAGATCAAGATGACAGCACAGGGTTTGCCCCAGCATGTCCTGAAGTTGAAGTTCCTCTAGGAACAGGAGACATTGTGGCTTGGGAGCCTGGGAAAGACCAAGACCTTTCCCACTTAATGCACCAAGCGCAAATTACAGAAGTTAATGGCGTTTGCCGTGAAGGCATGCCTGATTCGAAAAAACGTCCGATGACACGTGTCGATGTCAGCGTAAGCTTCCGTGCGGAAAGAGGCCCTGCTTCACAATCCAACAAATTTGATGTGCCTTATTTCATTGCGGTTGTGCGGGACGGAAAAATTATTACGAAACAGGTTTTTCCAACCTTTGGAACTTTTTCCAATAACAATGAAAATCTCGCTTTCAAAGCCCCTGTCCGCTACATTGACCTCCCAGCAGGTGGAGACCCTCAAGTCAATGACTATACGCTCATGGTTGGTTTCCAACTCACGGAAACACAGCTCCGATACAACCGTGAACATATGGAACGTGAAACCTTCACACGTCACGGGTTTTAAGGCGAAACTCCTGATTCTTTGCTGATACAAATCCCGCCGATAAAAGGAATGGAAGCCAAATCAAAATCCATTCCTCTGAAGGGCCTTTAAAAACAAAAGAAAGGTCTGTTGCACCACACAATAGAGCGTAAACGACAAAGCACATCCCCACTTCATTTCCAGCTTTTCTAAGCCCTATAAAAAACAAACTGATAAGGCTTAAAAAAAACAGAAAAAAACCAATGCCGCCAGCCTGCCAAAAAAGCGCAATAAAAAAACTATGCGGATGTGGAAAAAATCCCCCTTGTCCATTTGCAATCTTCATCTGAAGCCTTACGCCCTCTCCAATCCAAGGATGCAAAAAACATCCTGCAAATCCTTTCCGCCAAATCTCAACATGACCGCTATCCCCTCTTCCTAAAAAAGGAAGTAGCGGTTTTGCCACAAAGGCAATCGCAAGAAGAGGAACTCCCAAACACAAAAGAAGCCTCTTTTTTCGCCAAAATCCCAAAGCCAGCAAAGAAGCGCAACAAAGCGCCAGACAAGCCATACGGCATCCTGTCAGAAATAAAAAAAGAAGATTTAAGGCAAAAAGAGCAAACGCAAGCACTTTGTGCGTTCGTAAAAACAGATTATTCCGATAACGCAAAAAAATAAGCGACAAAATACTCAGCCCTGCGAGATCACCTGCAAAAACAATCGGATAGAACACCCCCCACCCTGGCACTCTATCGGGTGCGAAAGAATCTGTATTTTGTCCAATGAAACGTAAAAAAATCCCTAAAAATTCATTAAAAGCACTTCCAATAATAACCGTCCAAAGAAGCTTCTCTAAAAACGATTCATTATTTCGAAGCGCCTCCCACGCCCCCCACAAAAAAAGCAGTGTACAGGTAAAATCAATAAGCCATTTCCAACTGTGATTTTCAAAAATACTCCAAAAACACGAAATTCCTCCCACCCAAACAAAACAAAGCAGCAAGAAAAAAAGTGGGAGCGTATTTTCCTCAATGCTTAATTTAGGAAAAAATTGTTTTTGAGAAAGATGGAAAAAAAATCTAGGAATAAAAAATAAATAAAAGCAAAGCGCCCAGAAAGGTAAGGAAGGCGAAAGAAAGCCTACCCCAAAAAAGTACAAAAAAAAGCATGGCCAATTTGTAAGCGGGTGCTTTAAAAAATTTAAGACAGTAAATGCCATGAATGTTCGTTCGGTTTTAAAATCTGCAAAGTCGCTTTCAACAAATAATCTGCAATAGCGCTTTCATTAAAAAATGTTGCGTATTTCTGCCAGCCTCGTTGGGCGACTTTCTGCCGCTCTTGCGGATGATTCATAAAATAAATCAGTTTTTCTAATAATTCTTCTTTTGAAGAAAAAAAGAGCATCTCCTCCTCCGAAAAAAAAACATTAAAAGAACTCTCCCTTTCCTGCGCACATAAAAGCCCATTTCCCACAATATGACTCATACGATCAGAACTATAAAAGCGCTCATTTCCTTTTCGGCTAAGATTTAACCCAATAGCGGCCTGCTTCAGAAGAAAATCATACGCTGCACCAGAAGCATATTTCTCCCCCCCAACCCCAGCGAGAGAAAAACGTGTTTTATGTGGCAAGTTTTTAGAAAGAAAAGCAAAGAATTCTTTCATTTTCCAAGCTTCTCCACAAATTTCTCTGCTATCTTCTTCGTTTCCAACTGAAAGAAAAATATCTTTTGGCAAAAATGACTTTCTAAAATTTCTTTCTTTTTCAACCGAGAGATCAACAGGATTTGGCAAAAAATAAATCCCTTTTTCTTCTCCTAAACTTTTCTTTGTCAAAGAGGAGGCTGTCGAGACAAAAGTCGCATCACAATAGGGATATTTTTCTTGTAATTTTTGAACTGTCTTTCCCTCGAATAAAGCATCTCCACACCATTGAGCGATTTTAAGCCTGGGATATTTAACTTTCACCTCTTTCAAGGCAATTGGAGAAATCTCAGCACTATGCGAAAGCAATAAAAAATCTGGATCAGCAGACGCTACAAAATGCGTTAAAATTGTATCAAGCACCTGCCTCTTGCAAAAAGAGAAGTATTTTCCCAAACCTCGCCGACCTACCTCTCGATACGGGAAAGGAATCAAATGATGACCATTACGGATAAGCCCATTATTGATTTTTCCTGACGTTTGAAACTGTGATGGCGAATTCATTTTCGAATCAAAAAAGAAATCCCCCACATGCAAAATTTTAAGGGGCTTAGACTTCCACTGAAACGTTGAGCCAAAAAAATCATTTGAAAATGGGGAGAGCAATAATCGTTTTCCTTGCTTTTTTCATGCTTTTTTTTAGATTAGTCCTTTCTCCTTTTTAGAATGAGATGGTAAAGACGACAATTACCCAAATAAAAAGGCTTTAACCAAAGGATTTTGATTTGTCCCGTGAGCTTACCCTGCGAGGGCTTTTTCTTGGCGCTCTAATTACCGTTATTTTTACAGTCGCAAATCTTTATATGGGTATGCGCCTCGGAATGACAGTCGCCTCCTCTATTCCTGCGGCCATTATTTCTATGGCCGTTCTCAGAAGAGGTGGACGCGGCACAATCCTTGAAAATAATTTGGTACAGACGCAAGCTTCCGCCGCAGGATGTTTATCTGCCGTGTTCATGACGTTACCTGCCTTGGTTATGATTGGGTGGTGGCAAAAATTTCCTTACTGGGAAACGGCCTTAATTACCTTAGCTGGAGGGGTAGCAGGCGTTCTTTTTACTGTCCCCCTAAGGAGATGCCTGGTTTTAGAAAGTGACCTTCCCTACCCTGAAGGCACGGCTTGCGCTGTCATTCTGGAAAGTGGTGAGCAAGAGCAAAGCAAGAGCCGAGCCGAGACCATGACACTCTTCCTCGGAACGTTAATTTCTGTTCTCTGCACGTTTTTAACCTCTGCACTTCATCTCGCCAGTGACGGCTTTATCAGAGCATGGAAATGTGGTGCGATGGCTTTCCGTATTGAAGGCGGATTTTCGCTTGCCCTGTTAGGGATTGGCTATTTTGTTGGTCCATGGGGCGCTGCGGCTTGTGTTCTTGGATCTTTTCTTGCATGGGATGTTATCGTTCCACTCCTTCTAACGCTTCATCCTATCGCTGACCCAGTTCATGCTGCCCCTCTTTTATGGAAAAATGAAGTTAAATATATTGCCGCAGGCATTATTGCGACGGCTTCCTTTTGGATTATTCTTCGCCTCACTTTGCCCCTTATCCGCAGCATCAGACATGTTCTCTCTGCCAGCTCGCATCTTTCTGTTCCCCATAAAGAACGTGATTTAGCCCCTAGCACACTCATTCTTTTAGGTGTTGCTGCAATTTCACTCTTTAGCTTTCTATGTTTTGAATTTCTAGGAACAAATCTCACACTCATTCAAACCCTTTTACTCGTTTTAATCGGGGCAATTATTTGGATTGGTATTGGTTTTATTGTCTCCAGTGCTTGCGGCTATATGGCTGGTCTTTTAGGCTCTTCTTCTTCACCAATCTCAGGCGCAGCTATTCTCGCTATTCTTTTTCTTGCATTTGCAATGGCAAGCCTTCAAGAAACGGGCTTGTTAAATGTAACAGACTCTCCTGCAGCTTTAGCCTACTCCCTCTTTCTTCTAACTGCGATCATTGCTGCCTCGGCCATGGCCAATGATAATCTGCAAGATTTAAAAACAGGTGCTTTGCTGGGCGCAAGCCCTCGGGCACAGCAAATTTCTCTTCTTGTTGGTTGCACTGTGGGTGCTGCCACCGTTGCGCCTGTCTTAAATCTTCTTTACCAAGCCTATGGTTTTGAAGGGCATTTTCCACGCCCCGACATGGATCAAAGTGCGGCGCTCACCCCACCGCAACCTCTCCTGATGGCTTCCCTTGCCAAAAAAATTATTCTACATCAAATGGACTGGACAATGCTTGGCATTGGTGGATTTTTAGGTGTTATTTTAATTATTTGTGATTTTTTTATTAAAAAATTCGCAAAAAAACATTTAAGCCATATGAAAGAAAAACCTTCTCTTCCACCCCTTGCCGTTGGAATGGGACTCTATTTTCCTGCCAGCGTCTCTTTTGGCATGGCTTTAGGCGCACTCATTGCGATTTTCACAGGCAAAAAAGTGACCCGAAGCGGCACAATGGCTGCAGCAGGATTTATCGTCGGTGAGAGTTTTGCTGGGATTGGATTAGCGCTTATCACGCTTTTCTCTAGATCACCCAATAGTTTAGCGATTTCTCTCCCGTTCAGCCCTCAGCTGGTACAACTTTTCGTAGGAAGCACCCTCTTTATACTCTCCTCTCTCTGGTTCATTCATCAGGCGAGAAAAGCTGACCCTTCCTAGACTTCAAAAAAAAGACCGTCTAAAAGACGGTCTTTTTTTAAGCTTTCCACCATTCAACAGGATCGGCATCTTCTTTTAACTTAATCGGTATCGCCGCAGATAACTCCTCATCTGAAGCAGATAAAATCTTCTCCTGCGTTTTTTTTATTTTGACTTTCTCCTGAACATTCTCGGAGATCTTTTCTTCATCATATCGGGAAACGGCTTGATTTTTCCGCTTTAATAACATTCTCATTTCTTCAAGCGCGTTTTCTAAGTCAGATTGACGCTCTTCTAAAACTTTCTGTCGTTTTTCAAAAACTTTAAGCTGCGCCTTTAAATCTGAAAGAAGATCCTCAGAGCCATCCTCTTCTTTCTTTTCTTTAGGTGCCCGAAGCGTGCCGAGCCCTCCCACAATGCGTGAACTTGAAAGAGATAAGCGTGAAGGGAGTTTTTCAACAACAACAGAATCCTCCTCTACAAATTTACGCCGTGCTGGTGGACTAGAAGAACGTGCTTTACTGGAGCGAGAGCGTTTTTGTTCATTTTTGCCCCCTAATTTAGAAAGCGCTAAACGTAGAGAATCTTCTGTTAATGCTGATTTTTCAAACTCTTCATCAGCCTCATTCCCTCTAAAACTATCGAAAGCCAAACAACTTCCCTTTCCTTAAACTGAAAATATTTTCAGTCACTTAATGGAGAAAAACAATCCCTCTTTCGTAGAGAGTGTTAGAAATACGCCTTTCATGGCGTATTTGAATTCTTTAAACAGAAAATCAAACAATGGAACATCTTCTCTGCACTTATTACTTCTAAATAAAGTCTCTAAGCCATTCATGCCATCGTGTATATTTTGGAGAATAGTCACTCTCCACTCTAAAATCAAATCAATTTCAAAAAAACCTTTTTACATCAGCCTTCTATCATCTTTCTAGGGAAATCTTGCTAAAAATGAATGAAAAATATCTTCCTATCATACGCTTTATTTTTGCCTTTTCAGGAATCTTAATTGCGCTTGCCATTACTTTACAAGCAATCTCTGCACATCTTCCAGATTCTTACTTTCTTAATATAAATCACAGGCATTACCTGAAACTGGCAGGCAATACTCTCTTAATTCAATCTTTTGGCACGATCTTGTTAAGTCTTGTGCCTCTCACACCTTTATGCCGTAAAAACGAAGCTAAAAAATGGCTTTTGGCATCTTTACTGGTTCTTTTTGGGACAATATTATTTTCCTCAACCCTTACCCTCTTAGCATTTGGAATGATTTCCACTACCTTTTTCACCCCTTTAGGCGCTATACTTCAAATGCTGGGCTGGATTATGCCAACTTTTATCTGTATTTCTGGAGTATTAAGAAAAAATTCTCATAGATATTCTGATTGAAAAAATTAGCCTCTCACTGTTGAAAGTTTCATAAAAATGACTTTTCTTCCTGTCCGTACATTACGCTCTGCCCTGTTACTCGGTCTTGGGGCTTTTTCACTCCTCACTTTCAAAGCAGAAGCAACACCTGTTCCGCAACAAGTCTATGTCGCTGATATGCCAAAAGAAGCTGCGACATTCCCAAACTTTATCCGCCCAAAAGCCTTACCCATCAAAAATTCCTATCCTTCCCAAGGTCATGCCGAAAGTGATCTAAAAGAAGCCTTTAAAACGGCAGCTAAAAAACACAAACTTGTCCTTCTTGTTTTTGGCGCAAACTGGTCTGCTGATTGTGACACTTTAGCGGGGGTCTTTAATCTAGAAGAACTCAAACCTTGGATTGATCAAACTTTTGTCGTTGTAAATATTAATGTCAGTAAAAAAGAAGGTAAATTTAACCGTAATATGGATCTGGCAAAACCTTATAATACGGTTATAAAAGCCCTGCCAACGGTTTTGGCTCTGACCCCTCGCAATACGGTTTTAAATGCTGATGGCACAGAGGCTTTCAGTAATGCACAAAGCATGAAATCTCAAGAAATTGGAGATCTTCTCAATATTTGGGCCTCTCGTGCGCCAGCGGCACAGCAGCTTGAGCTTCAAAATACAGAAAAAGCTATTCATGCTGAACATCTTGCGGCAAAAGCAGAACAAATGGAGAAAGCTCAAGAAAAAGCGCAAAAACAAGCCCTTAGAAAAGGACAGCCTGTTAGTTCCAGCGCTTATCAAGACGGTGAAATTATACGAACAGTTCCTGTTCAGTAATAAAAAACCTTAAAGCCACGCTCATAAAACGGCCAAAGTATTTTTACTTCGGCTGTTTTATATTGTACCGATCCCTTTTCTTTTTTAAAGATTGTTTAAAGGAATTTAATCAAATAGCGTTTAAGGAAATCCCCACAATAAAAATTGTCTACAAATAAAGCACAGAGCTATTGCTTTTCAACATCAAGCACTCTTTTTTCGTATCTAATGTTATAAGCTTATTGCCTTAAAAAACTTTATTCCGCTATAGGAAGAGGGTAAAGTATTATGCCTTAACCGACCAAAGATAATAAAAGAAAAAGCTCAATATTGATGCCTGTTAGCTCCCTTTAGGAATCAATCACTCTGTCAATAATGGTAGAGATCAATGTAATTGAACCTATGATCCTGACTGAAATTTCAATCAGGTGATTATTTAGACAAATGACTGTCAAAGAGTAACAGATGATTTCTAAATATTTTAACAGTAATACTAAATGCTTTATTCTCCTCATTGCTGCAATCTATGGCTACTATATAGCTGGCAATGGAACGCCTTGGATTATGGATGACCCTATGAGGGCCGCCGTAGGATATGACTGGTTTAATGGATGGGACTTTGATGGCAGACCAATGAGTACTGTCCTTTATCAGCTCCTAACATTAGGAACAGGCTTTCTGCCGCTTTCACCGCTTTCACAAATTGCTGGCTCTATTTTAATAACGTTGTCTGCGCTTGTTTTTATAAGTATCTATCAAAAAGAAAACGAAAATAAATATTATAATTTAATTGCTCTCGTTCCCCTCTTCAGTCCTATACTCGCTGCAAACTTAGTTTGGGTTTTTGATAGTTTTACAATGTCTGCTGCGATGTTATTAGCAGTGGTGGCATTTAAGTGCAGCCTCAATAGATCTTTAGGCTATTTTTTAATCGCAAGTCTCTGGATGGCCTTGTCTCTCCTCACCTACCAGCCTGCAATTCATTTATTTGTCATCTGCCTATTCTTTAATACATATATTTCAATTATCAATGATGAAGATAAAGATCTAAAAAAAATAGTTAGAAACGCCCTTATTTCTGGCGGTGTTCTTATTGTCGGTCTTTTGACCTATAAAATTTTTGCACATCCACAAGACTATCTTGAAAAACATTTAGCGACATATCCAAAAGGTCAAATTATCACGGGTGTCTCTTCCAATATCGTGAACTTTTATCATTTTCTAGAGCAATGCCTTAATGGCCCTATCTTCTACCCTATAAAAGCGACACTAATTATTTATCTTATTAGCTTTTTCATTTTAGTTTTTATGTCAAAAAGGACGCTCTACACCAAAATTGCCTTAGTGGTCTGTCTTCCAGTAGGCTTAATTATCTCACTATTTGGATGTTATCTTCCCCTAAGCAGTCCAATGTTTGAACCGCGCCTACTGTTATCCTTTAGCTTTTTACTTTTACTTCCGCTACTCCAAGTTAATTGCATTTTAACCAAATTAAATCGTTCTGCATTAGCAGAAAAAATTCAAATCGGGTTTTCTGTTGTATTGCTTTGGGTAGGTACTGTTAATATTGTAGAACTCCACAATGCGCTTGCGGCAGAATTTCATAATCTTGACTTTAACATGGCGCCAATCGCGAGAGACCTCAACGCATTCATGTCAGAAAATCCTAATGCTCAATGGAGCATGGAAGGATATATCAAAAAAAGTAACTTAAGAAACCGCTATGCTCACAGTAACGGGATTGTTGACACGACTGAGGTCTGGTCTCACTTGCCTGGCTTTTTTGAAAGTCGCTTCAGTATTGACAATGCTGTTTCCCGCTTTTGCTGGGACACAACAGGAAGAACGAAACCTCAGGATCCTGTCATTAACACGGCCGTTTACTCCATCTATAAAGATGAAAATATGATCTGGGTTG
The DNA here is from genome assembly GCA_004843345.1 of Acetobacteraceae bacterium. Taxonomy (NCBI): domain Bacteria; kingdom Pseudomonadati; phylum Pseudomonadota; class Alphaproteobacteria; order Acetobacterales; family Acetobacteraceae; species Acetobacteraceae bacterium. The sequence goes on along the minus strand of CP039460.1, from coordinate 1,730,415 downwards.
TTGTACATTAACAAGATAAAAAAAGCCCCATAATGGGGCTTTTTTTTTTGCAACAAGAAACAATCAATAGATACGTTAATAATAGGAAAACAGAGCTTCTTAATGCCTATTAAAATAAAAATAATCTCTGAGCAGATAGTAACTTGTTGGAAGCCTCTTTATAGAAGAGGCTGTCAGTCTATTGAAGCGTTTCTGCGAACGATTTTAAACGTTGACAGCCTTCAATTAAATCTTCATCCGAAGCCGCAAAAGAAAGACGTAAATAACCCGCTTTCCCAAAAGCAGACCCATGCACAACAGCTAAACCGACCTCTTCTAAAAGAGCATTTACAATTTCAGAATCATCCTCAAGAAGAGTACCTGCTTTTGTTGTTTTTCCAAGCCACTTCTCAACATTTGTAAATGCGTAAAAAGCACCTTCCGGTTTCCGGCAAGAAAGCCCAGGAACATCAGCTAAATGAGAAAGAAGGAGATCACGGCGCTTTTCATAAGTCAGACGCATCTTCTCTACACCGCTTAAACCATCATTTAAAGCGGCTAGAGCAGCGCCTTGCGCTGGAGCGCAAATACCAGAAGTACTATTCCCCTGCAAAACCATCATTGCAGAAATAAGCTCCTCTGGACCATGCGCAAAGCCAACACGCCACCCTGTCATAGAATAAGCCTTGCTCATGCCATTCATTGTCAAAATACGATCTGACATGTCTGGCGCAATGGCTGAAAGAGAATATGATTTTTGACCATCAAAAGTGAGATGCTCATACATCTCATCGGTAAAAATCCAAATTTCTGGATATTTACGCATTAATTGAGCAATCTGCTCTAACTCTTCTTTTGAAAGCACAGCCCCTGTTGGATTTGAAGGGGAGTTAAGAATAAGAACTTTTGTTTTTGGCGTAATAGCAGCTTCTATCTGTGCAACTGTTGGATGAAAATTATTCTCTTCCAACGTCTCAATAATCACAGATTTTCCACCAGAAAACTGAACCGTTAGCGGATAGCTTACCCAATAAGGGGCAGGAATAATAACCTCATCCCCTGAATTAATGACAGCTAAGCAGGCATTAAACAGAAGCTGCTTTCCACCATTTCCAACCATTAATTGGTTTATTTTTGTTTTAATCCCATTTTGAGATTCAAACTTTTCCCGAATTTTTTCGAGGAGATCTGGCATCCCCCGCAAAGGGGGATATCCCGTCCTGCCTTCTGAAAGAATTTTCTCAACTCCTCCAAGCGTTGACGCCGGAGAAGGAAAATCCGGCTCCCCCAAAGCGAGGGAAAGAATATCTTTCCCCTGCGCCCGCAATTCTCTTGCACGCGCAGCAGCCTTCAAGGTCGCCGATTCAGGAAGCTCTAAAAGACGGGATGCCAGTTTCATCTAAAGAACCTACTCTTCAATTAAGAAGCGGCAGCTGCTTTAGCGGCGGCTGCTTCAGCCTTACGAACAGCTTTACTTTTAACGCCACGGGTACGTTCTGCAATACGCGCAGATTTACCAGAACGTTCACGCAAGTAATAAAGTTTCGCACGGCGGACTTTACCACGGCGAACAACTTCAATGGAATCAATTGAAGGGGCATAAAGTGGGAAAACACGTTCCACACCCTCACCGTTAGAAATTTTACGAACCGTAAAATTGCTGTTTAGGGATTTATTTGAACGTGCGATAACGACACCTTCAAAAACCTGAACACGCTCACGTGTACCTTCAATAACACGCACACCAACACGGACAGTGTCCCCTGGAGTGAAAACAGGAATGGCACGCTTGCCAGAAAGGCGTTCAACTTCGCGCGCTTCAAATGCTTCTACAATATTCATCACAATGATCCTTATTTCTGAACTCTTAAAATATACTCAATTTTCAATGTTTTCTAGAGATGCTCTAAGGCAACTTCCAAAAATGTTTCTTCCACTTACTTTTAAAAACCTACTCTCTTCTCCAAAAGATCTGGACGGCGCTTTTGCGTGGCTTCCAAAGATTTTTCAGCCCGCCATTCCCTAATGGCCGCATGATTACCTGAAAGCAAAACTTCTGGCACTTCCAAGCCATCCCAATTTGCTGGGCGTGTATATTGGGGATACTCTAAAAGACCATTTGAAAAACTTTCTTCTTTCAAACTTTCTTCTGATCCCATCACGCCTGGCAAAAGACGAATACAGCTATCGAGCAAAGCAAGTGCTGGTATTTCTCCGCCTGACAAAACAAAATCCCCTAAACTTAATTCAGTAATTTTGTTTTTTTCTAAGAAACGCTCATCAATTCCTTCAAAGCGCCCACAAAGCAGAATAACCCCATCACCTTGTGATAATTCCTCTGCTATCTTTTGTTCCAAACGTTTACCGCGTGGCGTAAAATAAACAACAGGACGATTATCTTCCGCTTTTTTAACCGTCTTCAATGCACTTTCAAGCACATCTGGACGAATAACCATGCCACTTCCACCACCATAAGGCTGATCATCGACATTACGATGCACACCAATCCCATGTTCACGCAAATCATGCGTTTCACACGACCAAATACCTTTTTTTAGAGCCGTTCCTGCAAGAGAACACCCTAAAGGACCTGGAAACATTTCAGGGAACAATGTGACAATATCAGCCTGCCAAAAATTGCTCATTCACGCACCTCGACTTCTCCATCGAGTGAACCTGTCACTTCAATTTCAGAAGGTTGAACGACCGTAATCTTCCCAGCCTCAATCGAAACTTCTGGCACGCAAGAAGGTGTAAAGGGAATCAATGAGCCATTGGACAGTTCGAGGCTAACCCCTGCGCCATAATCATGGACAAGATTGACTTTACCGAGCTTTTTCCCTGCATCATCAAAGGCTGTTAAACCTACCAAATCTGCATGATAAAACTCATCTTTGGGAAGATCTTTAAAAAAATCTCTCAAAATATAAAGTTTTGTTCCGATCAAAGCTTGTGCTTCATCTCTGTCTTTCGGGGAAGTGCCAGCCTCATTTCTAAGGCTTGCAATATTTTTCCCTTCCCAACTGAGATGCCACTTCATCCCTTTATCGTCTTCTAAAAAAGGTACATTTTCCAATAACTTGGAATCCTCAAGCAAGGACTGCACCTGCACACGTCCAGAAAGACCATGTGCCCGACGAATATAGGCAGCTTCGATTTTGGAAGAATTGCTCATGAGCGTCATTAAGCCTGTTTTTAATCGCAATTAGAAAAAATTGAGAATATCTTAGGCTTCTTTACCTTCTTCTGCGGAGGCTTCAGCAGCAGCCTTTGCTTCTACGGCAGCTTTCTCTTCTTTTGCTTTAAGCGCAGCTAGACGCTCTTGAGCCTTCTTCTTAGGCGCAGATTTCTTTGGCTGCTCATTATATTTTGGTTTCTCAATGATGCCAGCGTTTCCTAGAAAACGTGCGACACGGTCCGTTGGCAATGCACCGACAGAAAGCCAATGCTTAATACGGTCTTCAACAAGCGCAACACGTTCCGCATGATCAGAAGGCAACATTGGATTATAGTGGCCAACATTCTCAATAAAACGGCCATCACGTGGAGAACGGCTATCCGCAATAACAATGTGATAATATGGACGATGCTTGGAACCCCCACGGGCCAAACGAATTTTAACACTCATTCAGACTACTCCTATTTTTGTCTGCTACACTCAAAACGCTTTTACACGTTTTAAAAACTTCATTTATTTCTTCGGAAAATTCGGCATTTTTGGCAAACCCTCAGCGGCAGAATTACCACCAAGCATTTTACCCATTGCGGCCATATCTCTATTGCCACCGAACAAACCAGCCATGCCCATTTTCCGGACACGTTTCATCATTTTTGACATCTCTGTAAATTGCTTTAAGAGGCGATTAACAGCTGCAACATCCACACCTGCCCCCGCTGCAATACGCTTTTTACGAGATGCTTTAATAATGTCGGGATTTTTACGCTCCTGCCGTGTCATAGAAGAAATAATAACTTCATGCTTCTTTAAGAAAGACGTATCCATACCCTTATCTTCAATCAAACCCTTCAGTTTTCCCATTCCAGGCAACATGCCTAAAATACCGGAAATAGAGCCTAATCGTGATAATTGCTTAATCTGCGAAAGATAATCTTCGAGATCAAACTCACCTGCTGCCATACGTTTAGCAACACGTTCCCCCTCCTCTTGATCTAGGCGCTCCTCAACAGTTTCCACCAGACCAGCGACATCGCCAAGACCAAGAATACGGCTCGCCATACGATCCGCATGGAAGACTTCCAGAGCCTCGAGTTTTTCACCCAGCCCTAAAAATTTAATCGGCGCTCCTGAAACCTCTTTCATCGACAGAGCCGCGCCACCGCGCGCATCCCCATCCATACGACTCAAAACTACACCCGTTAAATGAATCGTCTCGTGGAAAGCTTTTGCAGTATTCGCAGCATCCTGCCCTGTCATCGCATCGACAACAAGAAGCGTTTCCTGAGGCTTAGAAAGTTCAGAAATCTCTTTAATCTCTGCCATGAGCGTTTCATCTATCGACAAACGCCCCGCAGTATCTAAAATCAGGATATCAAAGCCTTCACGCTTTGCCATATCCATTGCACGCTTTGTAATCTGAGCAGGCTTTTCTCCCTCAACAATAGGCAAAGCCACAACTTTTCCAGCGGTTGTAAGACTTGCCTGCTCTGCCAAACGCGTCAGCTGAAGCTGTGCTGCTGGACGATAAACGTCCAAACTTGCAAGCAAGGTGCGCTTATTTTCCTTTTGCGCTAAACGATAAGCAAGCTTGCCTGCTGTTGTTGTTTTACCAGCGCCCTGCAAACCTGCCATTAAAATGATAGAAGGTGGCGCACCAATATTTAAGGTTTTTGTCTCAGCGCCCCCTAAAACTTCAATCAATGTATCATTGATAATTTTAGCAACGGTCTGCCCAGCGGAAACGCCTTCAACAACCTCTTGACCGACAGCCGCTTCACGAACCTTAGAAACAAAATTTCGGACGACAGGAAGAGCAACGTCTGCCTCCAACATTGCAAGGCGTGCTTCACGCATTGCCTGTTTTACGTCTGCCTCTGAAAGCGTTCCGTTACGGGAAACTCCTTCAAAAACATTGCTCATCCGTTGCGATAGCCGATCGAACAAACTTTTATTCCTTAAATAAGCTTTTTTTACTGCAAGCCAAAAGCGCCACTGTGCGAGCCTTCGCAGAGTGACGGGACCAGATTATTCCACTCTTTTAAATCAGTCTTCTCCCAGCGTCAAGTTTCCACCAGACCCAACAATTCAGACTTATCTAATTAAGACGCTCCCCATGTTGCGTAATATCCATTCCTTGATGCTCATCATCAACATCCACACGCAATGAAAAGAGAAAATCCACAAGCTTATAAAGAACAACCGTCACAAGCCCAGCCCATAAAATCGTTGCACCACACGCTATGGCTTGCTTACCCATCAAACTAAAACCTCCCCAGATCCCTAAAGGGTCTTCTTGACTCGCTGTAAGTGTTCCACAAGCCAGTGCTCCAGTTAAAACACCCCCTAAAATACCACCAACGCCATGAATGCCAAAAGCATCCAATGTGTCATCATATCCCAAGGCAGGCTTTAACCGTGTCACAGACCACCAACATGCCAAAGACGTTACAAAGCCGATAAACAGAGCGCTTAACGGTAAAACAAACCCAGCCGCTGGCGTAATACCGACCAACCCCGCTAAAGCACCAGAAACAATTCCGAGCGCTGTGGGCTTGCCAACAGTTTTCCATTCTAAAATCCCCCACATAAGCGCACCGCTTGCACAAGAAGCCTGCGTTGCAAGGATCGCCATTCCTGCTCTTCCATTTGCACCCATTGCCGAACCTGCATTAAAACCAAACCAGCCAACAATAAGAAAAGCCGCCCCCATCAGCGTGTAAGAAAGATTCCATGGTGAGAAATCTTCTGTTCCAAGACCTTTTCTCGGCCCCATTAAATACGCAGCAATCAGCCCCGAAATCCCAGATGTCACATGCACCACCGTTCCACCAGCATAATCAATCGCTCCCATGCGTGCCATCCATCCTGAAGGTGACCAGACCCAATGGGCAACAGGCACATACACACAGAGACTCCACAAGGTAATAAAGACACAAATAGCAGAAAAACGTGTCCTTCCAGCCAACGCCCCCACCAGAAGTGCCGGCGCAATCACCGCAAAATTCATCTGAAATAAAACAAAAACAGATTCTGGAATACGGGTTTCGACTGCGCCTTGCTGTCCCGCACCAAGCGTAAAAGCCTCATTAAAATGGGATAGAAGATTTTTCAGCCCCACATCTCCGAAACCGCCAATCCAAGGCGAAATCCAATCAGGACTATAGGAAAATGTGAGAGAATACCCCACAGTAATCCACAGAAGCGAAATAATCGCACAGGCCGCAAATGGCTGCACCAATGTTGCCAAAACGTTTTTACGGCGCACCATTCCTGAATAAAAAAGCCCGATCCCTGGCAAACTCATCAAAAGCACAAGAATAGAAGAGAGCATGACCCACGCCGTATCTCCTGTATTGATCTGGTGCAGGTTCACAATTTCCATATCTACCCCTTAAAGAATCTTAAAAGTGCCCTAACTTTTCCTTTTTTCAAAGCAAAGCAGTCTCTTCTTTTATGACATCCTGCTTCCTACTTCTCTTATGCATCATAACTGCACCAACACCCCCAAAAACAGCAACCAGACCACCAGCCAAAAAAACACCTTTAAAACCAAAATGGGTTGAAAGCATCCCTAAAAACAGAATTCCTCCACCCCTGATACCATCGCCAACAGCATTACAGACACCGATAAGAATTCCTTTGCTCTTGGCATGCTTTTCCGACAAGCACAAAAGCGCAAAGGCAGGAAATGCAAAAGAAAAACCAAATCCCAGCAAAAAAATTCCTAAAAGAACGCAAGTTTTACATGGAAAGAAACCGATGAGAAGAAAACCTATAACCTCCAAAACAGAAGATAAAATAGCTGTCTTTTCTCCTCCCCAAACATCTGGAAGATAGCCAAGTGTCACCCTTGAAATCATCAATCCTCCACCAAAAAACGCAAAAGAAAACCACAAAGGAGCCCAATGATGCTCTGAGAAAAGAAGAGAACCGTAAGTCATGACTAACCCATGGGCAACAGCACAAAACCCAAAACAAAGACCAGGAAACCAAACGATTTTCAAAACTTCTTTAGATGATAAAGATTTTTTCTCGACAATTTGATCCTGCTCTTCTAACTCTTCTTCCTGCGAAAAAATGCGACCCAAAAAAGATGATTTAAAGCACCAAATCCCTAAAATGGCAGAAAAAACGCCTAACAAAGCGCCAATAACCAGAAAATTTACTTTTTGATAAAGAAACGTTCCTGCTGGCGCCCCTAAAATCAATCCCCCAAAAACGCATAGTCCAATCCAGCCAATCGCAGAACCCGCCCCCTGCGCAGGTTTAGGCTTTTTACCCTTTCTCTTTTGTCCCTTGGCGGTTGCGACATCTTTTTTCTTTTCCTGATCCGTAACATCGACGCCGCCAGCCACAGCCCCTGTCACAAGCATACTTTGCGCCCATCCTTGAAGACCGCACCCCGCAACAAGAAAAACAATTGAGACGGAAGGTAATTTTGTAAAAAAACACGCAAAAATATAAAAAATACCAGCTGCAGCTGCGCTAAATGCTCCAAAACCCATTGCATAGTGAGGACCATTTGAATCTGAAATACGTCCAGCACAAAAACGGGAGAAGAGCATTACAATGAATTGCAAAGAATTCACCGCCCCCGCAACGGCTGTCCCATAATGAAGTTTTTTATCAATAAAAAGAGGTAAAACAGGCATCACCATGCCAATAAAGGAGCATTGCAGCAGGGTCGCTGCCATGAGCGCAATTAAAGCTTTCATCTTCCGTGCCCTCTTTTTTGCAAAAGGAAAGTCCGACAATGAAGGCGCATTCCCCACCCCGTTTTCTTTTTCTTGATTAGGTGCAGGTTTAATACGCTCATTTTACCCTCAGATTCTCATGTAATTTTTAATTATCGCTTATGAAAATGTATAAATCGCTCCAAAGGCCTCACCCAGAGAACCCCATCCTCCTCCGAACTGATAACGGTGCGGATCACCTCAATTGCCTTTTCAACCTGCGCCGCTTCAATTGCGAGATCGATTTGAATGCAATCACTAAACTCATCTTTATAAATTGCCCCACGGTAAGTAGCCGTTGTCCCCTTATGTACGCCGGCTCCCCGAACAGATGTAACAGTCATCGCAGAAAAGCCCGTTTCAATTAGAGCTGTACGGACGGAATCCAATTGGTGTGCTTGAAAAATCGTCGTCAAAAGTTTCATAGAACAAGACTTTAATGAGGTTAAAATAAAGGAAAATAATTCTATATTTCACATTATATTCTAAATTTCCCTTTACCTTTCAAGCGAAATAGTCTTTATAAGGGAAATATATTTACGGAGAGGTGGTCGAGCGGTTTAAGGCACCGGTCTTGAAAACCGGCGTAGGTGCAAGCCTACCGTGGGTTCGAATCCCACCCTCTCCGCCACAGGCTTTATGGATTAGAGAGAATTCAGGGATTTTGATAAAAAGCATGTTGCTGTCATTTTCTTATGAAAAATAGCAGTAAAGAAAATGACATAATTTCTAGCTAATTTTAAATATAGCCAAGATCGCAAAAAACAGAATCGGAGCATTGTAGAAGTGTACAATGAAGTTTTTGCAGAGAATGTTAGTAGAATTCTTAAACAAATTGGCAAAACGGCCAATTGGCTCGCGCAAGAAACAGGCTTATCTGTCCATGCAACCTATGCTCTTTTAAAACCTGATTCCAATCCAAAAATCCAAACGATGGAAGAAGTCGCTCGCGTTTTAGGCGTTCCCCTACCAATTTTATTTGATTCTTCTAGATTCCCTAAAAAAATCGAAGCCGAAGAAAAACTCCCTAAAAATCACGAATTGTATATAGGTATAATCCCAGAATTTGAGGCTTTTTGCATGCGCGATAAGTATGACAAAAAATGCCTTCTGATTGAAAGTACTCGAAAGAAATTCACCTCATCTTGAGTTCTTAGACACAAATCTCATCGTATGTTTATTTAGGCTTGTTTAATGTGAGACATAAACTGAAGTCTATTAAGCTGGATTACATTAACGTCATAGTCTCACAGAGAAATTAGAAAATGTTTCCATTTTTATCAAAATTCTTACGTGCCCTTAAGATTTTCAAAAATAGCTTCCAAAACAATTCAAGTATCCAAAATCAAGATGCAAAAGCAATTTCTTCAACTCTCTCAACTCCCACCTCTTCCTTAGAGCCAACGGTAAGCAATAACTCCACTTCCCCTTCTTGCAAAAAGGAAAGGCTCTGCAAATACATCCTTAATGAAACTACTCAAGATAGTTTCTTATTTTCCCTTTTTATATCTACCAACAAAATTGATGATCAAGTATCACAAACTGGTAGAAATTTTATCTCTTTTCTTTGTAAAAAGGCCAACATCAACACTCCCCTTTACGACAGGATTTCTGTTGTAAAACAGTCTAAAAATACAGATCTTATTGTTGAAATTAACAAAAATTTGATTTTCTTAATTGAAGATAAAGTTGATAGTGTGCCCAACAATTTTCAACTGGAAAGGTATACAACAAATATTGAAAAAACCTATCCTCAAGCTAATATCATTAAATTTTATATAAAAACAGGAAACATCAGTCGCTCTGAATACAACAAAGTAAAAAAAGAAGGATATGTTCTCATCAATCGAACAGAACTACTTGCCTTCTTAGGAAGTTCTCAAGAGTTATTCACAAGCGACGAGAGTTTCCAAGATTTTTTGACAGCATTGAAAGAGCGTCAATTCCATTACGAAAACTATCAAAACATTCCAATTCAAAAGTGGCGTTATTTAGAACTTCAAGCTTTTCTTATCCATTTAGAAACATACTTTTCAGATCTTTTTTGGTATTCATGTTGGGAACACTCAACGGAAGAACGTCGTGTTTTTAATTATGCAGACTTTGGCTATAAACCATGGAAACATCTTACAAGCCATCTGCGAATTAAATCTTGGAAAAACAAAAATAATTACATCCCTACAATTATCCGTTTAGATGTTTGTCTTAAAAATCCTAAAAAAGAAGACATCTCTGAAGAAGAACGCCGAGAATATCTAGAAATATTAAAAAAAACAGCCTCAAACTTAAATATCAATATAAAAGAAGATTTTATTACCAATCATACGGAAAGAGGCTCAACACACGTCGCTAAAATCACATTCAAGCCCATCAAAGTAGATAAAAACGGAACATTAAATATGGAAGAAACGCTTTCTTATCTGAAGACCGTTTCTCAAATTCTTTAAAAACTTTTAATAAAAATGGGACGTAATAGAGTTGTCCTAAACTGTATTTTTTATTTAAAACACTCCCAGCTTTAATGATCTATTTCTATTTTTCCTTCCAAAATTTTACTTTATAAAATAAAAACTCTAGAAATCCTCTAGGGTTTTTATTTTTAAAAAGAAGGAAAGCCAATGAAAGAGGCTGAAAATTTAAGCAAAAACATTTTATATCTTTTAAAAACAACTGGAAAAGATGTGAAATTTCTTATCAACCGCGAGGGAGAGCTATTCCTTGCAGCCAATACTGTTTATTGCCTCTTAAAACCCAGCGCTAATCCAAAATTAAAAACAATAGAAAAAGTTGCAAAAATCTTAAATGTTTCTGTGGAATGGCTTATTCAAGAACACGATTTTTCAAAAAAGTAACATCAAACAAAATTTACTTTAAAAGGAAAAAGTCATTTGCATTTTACTTTTAAAAATAATATTAAGAAAATATTGACTCTTTAGTTCGAGACTTTGTTTTCTTTTTAAAAGCCTCGATTCCTTCGTCGAGGTTTTTTAATGCCTAATCGTGAAACAAAACAGAGAGATACAATTGAACGCCTAAAACGACGTTGTGGCGAACTTATTCTTGATCCTCTAGACAATCCAAATGTCACAGACATCATGCTTAACCCCGATGGAAATCTTTTCATTGAAGGCTTCGGTATTGAAAAGTCCATTGTAGGCAAAATCTCCCCTCTGAACGCCAAAATCATTGTAGATCTTGTGGCTTCTTATCACGGAAAAATCGTCAATGATCGTTATCCCAAATTAGAATGCAACTTTCCCTTAGATGATTCACGTTTTGAAGGTGTTTACCCTCCCTATGTTCGTAATGCGACATTTGCACTGCGTAAAAAACCAACAAAGATTTTTACGTTAGAAGATTACATTCAAAATGGCGGTATCACACAAAGACAATCTGAGGTTTTAAAAGAAGCTATCCGTGGCGAAAATAACGGCAGAGATAAAAAATCTATCATTGTTGTCGGTGGTACAGGATCAGGTAAAACAACCTTCCTTAATGCCTTGCTTCATGCCGTCTCTTCTCTCACACCAGAAGACCGCATTATCACGATGGAAGAGCGCTCTTATGAGCTTCAAATTTCTTCCGAAGATAAAGTCCAAATGTACGCCGAAAAAGAAGGCGGTCTCGAAGAATTATTAAGAATTAGCCTCCGACTGAACCCAAGCAGACTGATTGTTGGGGAAGTTCGTGACGGCGCAGCGTTAGGCCTGCTTAAAGCTCTAAATACAGGCCATCCAGGCGGTTTTTCAACCATTCACGCAGATAGTGCCCTTCTAGGCCTCTCCAAACTCGTGAGTTACGTCTCCGAAAACCAGAACGCACCAAGATTTATTGAACCGATGATCGCAGAGGCGGTCAACCTCGTTGTTTTCATGGAAAAAACATCAAAAGGCATTCGCCGCGTAAATGAAATCATTCGGGTCAATAAGTGGGATCGACAAGCCCAAGAATTCCTTACAACGCCAATCGCTTAATCCAGAAAAGGAAATTTTCATGACAACAAGCAGATCAAAACGTTCTTTCCCTCTTTTAGAAATAGGCACATTTGCCCTTCTGTTAGGCGTTTTTACACTCGCACCAAATTTAGTCCATGCAGCAACCATGGGCGGCACCCAAATGCCTTATGAAACGTCTATTCAAACCATTCAACGCTCTCTTACAGGCCCCGTTGCCCATGCCATCATGGTGATTGGGATTGCCGTTGGACTTTATCCATACATTCACGGTGGAAGCGATATGAATGGCTTTGTCAGACATATGATGACCTTCTGCCTGGTTGGCGGCATTCTTCTCTTTGCCGATACCGTTGTCACAAAGCTTTCCCCAGGCGGTGCAATGATCCCTGTTTCGATGGCGCAAATTGATATTGCCAATCAAAACCAAGCACCAACAGGTCTTTATTCAACAGAAAAAGCTCTTTTTCCCTTAACCTCTCAGGCTTTGTCATGACTTTAAGGGTAACCTCTTTCCGCAAATCTGCAACGAGAACCACCCTCTTTATGGGATGCGACCGAGAAGTACTCCTGATTTCAGGAGCGGCTCTTGGAATTCTCGCCCTTGTACCAATGGACTGGAGAGCTGGAGCTATTTCTTTGACGCTCTGGCTTATCATTTTCTATTCGTTGCGTTTAATCGCCCACGACCCACAAATGCGCCTTGTCTATCTCAGATATATTGGTAGCTATCCCCAAGATTTTTATCCTGCAAGAAGCACCCCTTTTTGTATCCCTCATCTTAACTTGAAACGCTGAGAAGGGATTTAGATGCTTTTCTTCCTCCTTATCACCTGTCCTATCGACCTATTGATTATCTTTTCAATTTTATTTGTATGCTACGCACAGCTCGTTAAGCAGGCAGGAAACCATATAAAACTCAATCAGTTCCGAACCACAGAAACGGCCTTTCCAGATAAGCTTCTCTATCAAGAATTGATTGAAGATGACACTCTCTTATGCAAAGACGGTTCCCTGCTAGCTGTCTTTGCTTATCGTGGCAAGGATATTGATAGTTCCACAGCCTCAGAAAGAAACTACCTCAGTGAAATCACTAACAGAGCACTTGCGCAATTAGGAGATGGCTGGACACTCCATGTCGATGCTTCACGTGTACAGGTTCCCAATTATTTCCCTAAAGACGCTAGTCACTTTAACGATCCTCTCACAGAAGCGATAGATGAAGAAAGACGTGCACTCTTTGAGGGGAAAGGTGCCTTATTTAATACAGGATTTACCTTTTCTCTTGGCTTTTTACCACCAGCCCTTCTCACTAAAAAATACACCGACCTTTTCGTGGATAAAGATGAGGTTGATGCAACGCCTGAAAAACACGCTCAAGAAAATTTACAAAAATTCAAGGAAGGTTTGGAAAAATTTAAAGAAGCACTTTCTTCGTCCCTCAAACTGGAACGGCTTGGATCTTATGTCGTCCCACAAAAGGATGGAAGTGAAGTTAAATTTAGCAGATTGCTGGAGTATTTGCGTTACTGCATCACGGGGGTAAATGACCGTGTTCGTTTTCCTGCTGATCCTTCCTTCATTGATTATTTGATCGGCTCCCAGGAAATGATCCCTGGCAAAGTGCCCCATATTGCTGGAAAATATACCCAGTTTGTTGCGATTGAAGGTTTTCCTGAATCTTCAACCCCAGGCATTCTCAATGTTTTAACCCAGCTCCCGATTGAATGCCGTTTTTCTAGCCGTTGCATCATGCTGGCAGAACATGATGCAATTGGCGTTTACGATAAACAGCGTAAAAAATGGCGTCAGAAAATCTATGGGATGCGTGCACAATTCCTAAACGACCATAGTAATCCAGATTTAGATGCCCAGAAAATGGAAGCAGATGCCATTGCGGCACTCGCAGAAACACGTTCTCAAGAAGTATCCCAAGCCTTTTTCACTTCTGGCGTTATCCTAAGACATGAAAATAAAAAACAACTTGGAGAATATTCCAAGCAAGTTGCCGCAAGGATCAATCAATTAGGTTTTCTCGCTAGAATAGAGACTTTTAATACATTAGATGCGTTCTTTGGCGCTTTGCCAGGCGATGCCATTGCAAATGTCAGAAGACCTATCGTCAACACACGCAATATTGGCGATATGCTGCCCACAAATGCGATCTGGTCGGGAAGCCCTGTTGCGCCTTGTGATAAGTTTCCACCCAATAGCCCTGCTTTAATGCAATGCGTAACCCAAGGTGCAGAAGTTTTTTACTGCAATAACCATCGCGGTGATGTCGGGCACATGCTGATTTTGGGGCCAACAGGCGCAGGTAAATCCACCCTATTAGCCATTATGGAAGCTCAAGCAAGACGCTATGAAGGCGCTACCCTTTTTGCCTTTGATAAAGGCATGTCCATGTATCCACTCTGTGCGGCCATCAATGCCGCAACACAAGGAAAATCAGGACAGCATTATGAAGTTGGCAGTGATGAAAGCACGCTCTCTTTTGCCCCTCTTCAATTTTTAGAGACAAAAAGCGATCAGGCCTGGGCAATTGGTTGGATCAAAGACATTCTTAACCTTAATAAGATTGATCCTACCCCCCAGCAGATGAAATCTATCGCTGAAGCCATTCAAAAAATGGCGAATATCAAGGGAGAAACCTCCCTGTCTGCTTTTGAAAATCTTGTTGCAGATACCACTATTCGAGATGTTCTCGCCCCCTATATTATTGGCGGCAGTCATTCTCATCTCCTCTCTGCGGACACAGACACACTCGCTTTTGCCGATTTTAACGTCTTTGAGATCGAGGAACTCATGGAGCTCTCAGAAGAGTTTCGGATGCCTGTCCTCCTCTACCTCTTTCGGCGGATTGAAAAAGCACTTAAAGGCCAACCCGCTTACATCATCTTAGACGAAGCCTGGATCATGCTAGGTAACCCTGTGTTTCGAGAAAAAATCCGTGAATGGCTCAAAGTGCTTAGAAAAGCGAATTGCTCGGTTATCCTCGCCACCCAAAGCCTTTCGGATGCGGATAGAAGTGGCATTTTGGATGTTCTGATTGAAAGCTGTCAAACAAAGATCTTTCTGCCCAATCCTTCGGCTGTCCATGACACAAAAACTTACCGTAAATTCGGCCTAAATGATCGACAAATCGAGATCATCTCTCAAGGTATTCAAAAACGAGAATATTATTTCTTCTCTGAAGAAGGTCAAAGACTTTTTGAACTGGCTCTCGGTGAATTCGCTCTCTCCTTTGTCGCTTGCAGTGACAAAATTTCTATTTCCCGAATTAAAAAACTTCAAAAAGAACATGGCTATGACTGGGTCGAACACTGGCTTGATGAGCGTAATGTTCTATGGCCGGCAAACACTCCCAAAATTCCACAGAAAGAAATTGCTTTATGACATTCCCTCAAAACCTAAAGAACTTGTTCGGTTCACAAAAATCCAAACAAGAAATACCCAAGACAAAGGTTAAAATTCTGGATAGACCACAGAACTATCGGGATATTCTAGGCAGCCTTGTGAGCCAAAAACTGAATTGGCAGCTCTTTGCGATGGGAAGTTGGCTTGTCAGTTTTATTGCCGTTGGCGGCATGGTTTACGTTGCCACCCAAGTAAAAATTGTCCCTTATCTCGTGGAAGTACCGACAAACCATATCCCTGTGGCGCTTGGTACGATTAGTACGCCAAGTCCTGTCAATGATGCCATTATAGAGGCGACACTTGCGCAATGGATTGAAGATATTCGAACAGTCTCTCCTGACAAAACGTTGGAAAGAAGTATTACCAAACGCCTCTATTCTCATCTCCTAACAGGCACCCCTGCCCATACTAAAATTCAAGAAATCTTTGCATCTGATCTTCGCCCTGAAATACGGGGCTTGAACACAATTGTCGATATTAACATCACATCCGTTCTCAAAGAATCTCCATCCACTTGGCAAATAGATTGGACAGAAATTGTCCGCGCCAGAAATGGGCAAATCAAACAACAATTTAAAATGAAGGCACTCATAACAGTGGAAATCATTCCACCTGTTTCTTCTGGAAATGAAGAAAATCTTCTCCTCAATCCTTTGGGGATTTTTATCCCTTCCTTCTCTTGGTCTCGGGCTTCTTAAATCAGGATTATCTTATGAAAAAACTTCTTCTGTCCTCAGCGCTTTCTAGCCTTTTTCTTCTAACAGGAAGCGCTTTTGCTCAAGAGCAGGCTGCACCTCCACCACCTCCCTTAGCGTCTACGATCCCAGCCAACCCACCAGAAGATAATGTTCCCCCTTCACCAGCAGAAGAGCAGGCTTATATGGCGAAAGTCGAGGCCGTTAAAGCCGAAATTTACCGAAAAAGAGCCGAGGAAGAGGCAAAACAAAAAACAGTGTTGCCAGAGCCTCCAGCCGATCCCGTTCCAGCCCCCCAACCTACGATTGCCCCTCTACCACCAGCTCCTGCGCCTAAAAATGAACCTTCCAAAAAATTATCAGTCACTGATAATAATAAATCTGCCAACACTTCCTCAAATGCAGAAACAACGGCCGATGACAATCATCCTACGCCAGAAAACCAAAACACGCCTAAATCTAAAGAGAAAGACCTTACCCCTGATGAATTAAAGGTAAAACTTCAACAAACCGAGGAACAGCTGACACGCCAGGATAAAATTCTCCTCAAACAGAATGATGTTATCCAAAAACTTGGCCAGGTCATTCAAGGCAAAATTGCCTATCCTTCAACGCAAGAAAGCGACCATAAATTCTTTAGTCCTGCCGATAATCCTCTCCTCAATGAGGATGAATTAACCGCCTTAAAAAACCAAAAAAGCTGGAATACACGCAATAGTGTCAAACCCACTTCTGGCAAGAATGGTGCCACAGAGTTTGTGTTCGGGACGCAAATGCCAAGTATCTTAGCCGCTGTCCTTCAAGTAACAGATGTGCAGTTTCAGGAAGGTGAGAAAATTTTAAATGTTAATGTTGGCGATGCAACACGCTGGAAACTTGATCCTGCAAGCACGGGAACAGGAGAAACCGCAACACAACATTTAATCATTAAGCCTCTTGAAAATGGTTTACAGTCCAGCCTTGTCGTTGCAACAGATCGCCGTATTTATCATCTCCATCTTAAATCAGATCTCATGCATTATTATCCTTATGTGACCTTTTCTTATCCCGAAGAGGCACAGGCTATTCTTCAAGCAAAACTCGAAAAAGAAAAAGCCGCAGAAATAAAAGAAAAAACAGAAAACACACTCCCTGAAACAGGAGAATATCTCGGGAATCTTAATTTCCATTACTGCATTAAAGGGAAAAAATACCATTGGACACCTGAGAGAGTGTATAATGATGGACATAAAACCATTATCCAACTTTCGGATGCGATCCAAGAAACAGAAATTCCAATACTCTTGGTTTCTTCTCCTTTCTCCAAGACGCCTGGCTTAGTAAATAGCCGCTTCCAAAATCATAAATTCATTGTCGATCAGCTTTTCGATAAAGCGCAGCTCATGATGGGAGTTGGCAAAAGACAACAAAAAATCACAATCAAGAAGGGAGTTTGCTAATGTTTCGGCACAAACAGCTCCTTTTGCTGCTGGCTTTAACTTCTCTCACCGCCTGTGAATCCTCTGTTGGCGTGATAAAGGGTTTAAATCCTCACCATGCCCCTGCTTCCTTTCAAAAAGCCATAGCAAGAGATGCCGGCCTAGAACTTCAAGACCTTTATCTTCCGGCCTTCACAAAAATCATCATCACGCAATCGACAAACGATCCTTTTGGAGAAGCGTTGATTGCAGATCTCAGAATGAGAGGCTATGCCATCGAAGAAAAAAGCGAAAAACAAGCCCAAACACCAAAAACATCAGCACCGCAGACGATCCTTCATCTCTCTTATCTCTTAGACGGTATCGGAGAAAATTATTGGCGTCTTCAGCTTCTCTCTGGATCTGGCACAGAGAGATATACACGGGCGTACCAAAATTTAGACAATCCACCAGGCTTCATGCCTTTAGGAAGTTGGACAAAATTAAACTATCCACAGAAAGAGAAAGAAGCTGTCTTATGAATTTCTTTCAAAAACTGAAATATTTGCTCACCTCCAAAAAAGACAACAATGAAACAGAAACGCAAAATACAGCGCAAGACACAAAGGATCTCCCTAAAGATCAACAAGAAATTGATCCTCTATTAAATCCTCAAGTTGCTCTCAACACTTCAGAGACAACTAACAAAATTGATACAGGAGGGATGGCAAGACCCAATACCGAACGCCCTAATAGAAGGCCGCTGGCTATTGCCATTGGCATTGCCGTCATTGCGGTCTCTAGCCTTTTTTACTTTGATAATAATTCCCAATCTGTTTCTCCAGAAGAAGAAGCTGCGCTTAAAGGAGATAACTCAGATGCCGCAAGAGATGCCCGTTTAAAACATTTACAAGATGGTGTGATTGAAAAACCTGCCGAAGCACCGATTAGTGAAGGCAATGACGGCATTGTAGAGGCAAGCGAGCCTTCTGCACCCTCAGCTCCACCGCTGCATATTGTTCCAGGACAGGCCTCTCTTGCACCTCCACCACCTCCTGATGGTGATATTCGAGACGAACAGCTCCGCGAACAAATTGCACAACAAAAAATGCAAATGCTGCAAGCAGCAACACAAAGCAGCTCTGCTATTAGCCTTGCGACACCACCTGACACACAACAAAGACAAAATACGCCGAATGCGTCCTCTGTGAATGCGGATATGCCGACCTTTGATCCTGAGGAAAAGCCTGCACTTTCTGATAAAGAACGGGAAAAACGCTGGAATCTGGAAACAAAAAAATTAGCCCTGCAAACACCTTATACAATCAGATCAGGCTTTGTCATTCCTGCAATTTTGAATGTTGGCTTAAACTCAGATCAACCAGGACAAACGCAAGCGCTTGTTTCTCAGAACGTCTATGATTCTGCCACAGGGAAATATCTCCTTATTCCTCAAGGCTCAAAACTCATTGGTTCCTATCAATCTGCGCCAGCCTATGGTTCAAAACGTGTTGCAGTCTTATGGGAGCGTCTGATTTTCCCTGACGGAGCTTCTATGGATATTGGCGGCATGCAAGGAGCGGACTTCTCAGGAATCAATGGCCTTAAAGATCAAGTCAATAACCATTGGGGACGCCTTTTTACAGCAGCGATTTTTAGTTCCATTTTGGAAGCGCCAAGTGCAATGGGAAGTGTTCTTAGCATGTCTGGTACAGGCTCAAATGGCATGATGAGCAATTTGCAATCAGGTGGCGGTATGGCTGCACAACAAGTTTTTTCTCAAACGGGATCATCCTTAGCCATGCCTTTCCAAAGAGACATTACCGCTTCCCCTACCCTTATTATTCGCCCTGGCTTCATCCTGAACGTCATTGTGAATAAAGATCTTCAATTTGAAAATTTTTACAAAAATTAAAATGTAATATTACATTCAAAAATCTTTAAAAAAGAGATATTCTACCAAGTAGAACTACTTCAAACTAAGGAATTTTTCCATGAAAGCTTCTGAAAAATTGAAACGACATAAAGCAGAAATTATTCAGCAGCTTAACCAATATGGTCTACAAAATCCCCGTGTATTTGGATCTGTTGCTAGGGGCGAAGATGATGATGAAAGCGATATAGATTTATTAGTAGACGAGTCCACAGAAATTGATCCATTTAAGATGTGCGGACTATATGCTGCTTTAGAAGATATCACAGGCGTAAGAGTAGATATTGTACGCTCTAACCGTCTAACACAAGACAAACACGCTTCTATCTTTCATGACGCAAAGCCAATTTAACTCTATGATCAATAAGAACCAAGGCCTTACAATTTTTCTTGATAGAATGATTTCTCATGCTCAAGATGCAATTCTTTTTCTGAATGATAAGACACAAGCTGACTATCTGAGAGATCACTATTGTCAAAAAGCTGTTGCCATGAGTTTGCAAATTGTAGGAGAAAACGCTTCAAAAATTTCTCGCAAGTTTCCCGAGTTTATAGAAGCAAATTCTGATATTCCCTGGAGAGAAATTCGTGGGTTACGCAATCAAATTTCACATGGATACGACGATTTAAATCTGATCGATATCTGGCATATTACAAAAAAGAATATTCCGCCTCTTTTAGAACAACTTAAAGAGCAGTTAAAAATTCAAGTAAAATGATTTACTGAAAAGATCATCTATTTTTCAAAAGCTTTCATCTTGAAAGCTTTTTTTATGTCTTGAAATACAAAAATATATTTTACTTTTAAAGGTAATGTTTTATATTTAAAGGAAGTTTTCTACTTAGAAAGATGTAGATCGGTGAAAAGAGTCCTATTTGTGCCACTGCTTTACAGAAAATCATAAAGCTGGAACGCTTAGTATCTATATTTAAAGAGAAAATAGAATGAAAGACTTCAAAGAAAACAATAAGATTCTTCAGGAAGGTCTTCCTTCCCCTCTTTCTTTGCTTTTTGCCGCTTATGACAAACAACGAAAAATCTCTCCACACATGGGATGGATTTTTATTCTAACTGTTGTCCTTAGTTTCACTTTTAGCTTTGGCTTGATGTATCTGGGCTTTTGAGGCTTTATGAAAAACGTAAACTCTTCCTTTAAGAATTTTTCTTTAGCAGCTGCCTTGTTAGGCCTTTCTTTCCTCGTACCGCATCTCGCAAAAGCACAAGGAATCATTACACTAGATCCAACACTTGCTCAGCTTGGAAATTCTCGCGTTGCTCAAGGCGTAAGAGAATTGGCAAATGAAGCCCAACAGCTCTCAAATATGGAACAGCAACTCCAAAACATGGTGACAAATACCTTAGCACCTGCTGGCTATATTTGGGACAATGTAGAAAACGTGATGTCAGAGATGCAAAGCATCCAAAACCAGTATCAATATTACAAAGACTACGGCGGCGCTCAAGGATTTGTAGATCAATTTGCAACAACAGGTTTCTATGCAGGATCACCTTGCTACCAACTCTCTTTAGATTGCGATGCCGATACACTTTGGAATGCCAAAAAGAAACTTTCAGATTCCATCAACAAAACAAATCAAGCAGCCATTCTTACGAATGCGCAGCAAGTTAAAAACCTTGATGCCCAAACACAAACAATCAATAAATTAAATCTTCAAAATAGCGGCGTTAAGGGTAGATTACAGTCTCAAGAAATGACTAATATGTACCTCTCTCACATTGCGGCGCAGAACCAGCAAGAACAGCAAATGTTACTTGCAAACTTCACAGCAGAAGCCAATGAAAGAGCAAAACGCGCCGATGAAGAAGCGCAAGCAGTAGCTTCAAGAAATGCCCTTCTAAGTCTTCCTGATAGCGAAAGGCAAGCTATCCAATCCTATGAAGGTCAGAGCTTGGGCAATCCTAATGATCCAAATTTTTGAACTTCTGATTCACTCTAACCGAAAAGAAAAATCATGAAAAAACTATTACTCTTAGGTCTAATTGCACCTCTCTCATTTTCTCTAACAGCCTGCGGCAAGTCAGAGGAAGAACAAAAAGCAGCATGCATTGAAAAAATGGATGCCCACCCTGAAGAGTTTTATAGATTTGCTAAAGATCCAATTTGTAGCAAAGTTACCAATGCAGACATCGACGAATATGATAGAAAACATCCCAAAGTTGAAGCAAAAGTCCCTACTTCGCGAAATGAGCTCCTCAGTATTTCAAAAGAAAAAAGAGACGCCATAGCAAATTACAAAGGGCAAAGCTTAGGTAATCCTGATGATCCAAACTTTTAAAAAATCAACATCCTCTCTAAACATGGCCTAGTAGGTTCAGAATGCACACAGCAATACACAAACCTTTTACATTCCTATTTTTGGCAATTACCTGCGCTTGTGTGTTGCTATATCCACATCACAGCTTTGCAATTCAAGTAAATCCTGCACATATTCCCGATGATATTGTTAACCGCTTCAAAGATGTTTTAGGCGGTGCAAACGGCTTTCAAAACAAAATGGAAAGTTTTGCAGAGCATATTTTTTATAGCCTCATTCCTATTTGCTTAGTCATTCGCTTTTTTCCTATGGCTTTAAAACAAAGCACTATGGAAGAATTCGTTCAGGAAATTTTCAAATTTTCCCTCACGATGGGATTTTTTATGTTTCTTATTCGGAATGGTGTCAGCATTGGAATGTCTATTATTCATACCTTTGAACAAATGGCTGGAATCATAACACTGGGCTCTTCATCTAGAGCTCTCCAACCTTCTAGTGTTTTGGAAATAGGCTTGAAATTTTACGAAACAATCGCTGATGGTTTAAAAAGTTTTCATTCATGGCAAGTTTTTGAAAGTCTCTCTCTTTGGGGGATGGGATTGGCTTTTTTAATCCTCTGCGCTCTCGTTTCAATCACAGTCATGATGGCGATGATAAAAGCTTGGATGATGGTCTATGGGGGCGCCGTCCTCTTGAGCCTTGGCGTTGCAGTCTGGACCCAAGAAATGATTATCAATTATTTCAAATCAGCAATTAGCTACGGCGTAAGAATTTTTACATTATTTGTTGTTGTCGATGCGTGTGTTGGCGTCCTTAGGACATACGTAGATGGACAACATGAATTTACGATCCATACAAGCGTAGAAGTCCTCCTTCTTGCTCTTGTCATGTACATGATGTCCAACAAACTTCCTGAAGTTATTTCAGGGATGGTCGGAGCGAGTTTCACGAGCCATTCTAACTTTGGAAACATGGCTCAAACCGTTAAAGGTGTCGCAGAAACCGCAGCAAAAGTCTCAAAAGCTGCCACTCCTCAAGGGGCTGCTGTTCAAGCTGCCGAAATGCTTGCCAAAAGCGCAGGCAATGAAGGAGGAAGTGCCTCTGGCATTGATGGCGCAAAAGTCAAACCTAACACATCTTCCTCTAGTGAAAGCTCTACGGGACAACAGCCTGCAGTAACGGCCTTGCAACCACCAGCGCCACCGCCTCCCTTTAAGAAATAAAAAGAAAAACGGACAAACCTATTATCAGTGACTGATATCCACTAATGAAACACGAAAAAAGAAAATATCTAATCCAGTTTCTTTTAAAACTTAGCCTTATCTGCTCTGGAATATTAGTGGCTTTGCTCATGACTGCCTGGCTTCTTGGAATACATTACAACAATACTCCAAGCGTCCCAACAGGTTTCTATCAGCGTATCAGCGCCTCAATTACGAAGGGAAGCTATGTCGAAATCTGCCCTCCCAACAGAGAACCTTTTCTCACTGCTCATAGGTATGGATATATCAAGGTTGGATCTTGCCCTAACCAGATGCGCTTCTTGCTAAAAAAAGTCGCTGCTATGCCTGGCGACACGATCTCAATAACAGAAAAAGGGCTAACAATTAACGGCAAATATTATCCTAATAGCGTTCCTCTTTCAGAAGATCTTTACTATCATTCATTCGATCATTTTTTCATTAAAGACTATCAACTCAAAGAGAATGAAGTTCTGCTCATGGGAGAAAATCCAGCCTCTTACGACGCCAGATATTTCGGCCTTTTACCGCTTTCAGATGTCATTTCTGTTATGAAACCCGTTTGGATTTTTTATTAATTTCATTTAATATTGTAGCTACAATGTAGGAGTGATTAAAAAGGATTTTTATTATGGCATTAACTTCTGAAATTCGCGTACGTGTTGATTCTGAAATAAAGGCACAAGCGACTGCCACTTTAGAAAATATTGGCCTAAACATTTCTGATCTTGTTCGTATGACTGTTAATCGAGTTGCCAAAGAGGGAAAAGTCCCTTTTGAAGTAAAAATTCCTAACCCGACGACGCAACGAGCCATGGAAAGTGCTCAGCGAGGAGAAGGTACTGAGTACAACTCACCTGACAACTTCTTTAAATCTGTTGGAATTTAACTTTTATGGGAGAATACCTTCTTACGGTTGTTCCATCTAATGAGATTTTAGCTGATTTAAAAAAGGCAAAATACGATCAAAGAAACTTATCTAAGTTCAAAACGACCGTTAATCTCTTAGCAAAAGGAATCAAGCTTCCTCGATCTTACCGAGATCACGATCTAAAAGGCAAATGGATCGGCTTTAGGGAGCTACATATTGATCCAGACTGGCTTCTTATTTACTGGATTGACGGTGAAAAACTAAGGCTTATCCGCTTAGGAACGCACGATGAGCTTTTTACTTAACTTTTTTAAAAATACACTAAAAAATAAGAGGTACAATTACTACCGCCTGGGAAAAATAGCTGAAGAAAACCCAGATTTACCAATGTCTTTTATAAAAGAATCTCTATTAGCAAAAGCCGACATGGAAGCTGGGAATGTCACAACATTTTCCTTTTCAAAAAAAATGACAAAATTTACAGAGTTAAAAATAGAAAAATTTTTGGAGAATGAAGAGGATATTAAAGGCTTCCTCCAAGAAACCGCTCAACTCAATGATGGCGACTCTGAAGATTTCAAAGCGACCCTTCATGCCTTAAAGCTTGTAACTCGTGCAATGAGCCGAATAAATTTAGCAAAATCTTCTAAAGCTCTTAAAAGCTTAAAAACGGCCGAAGATATTCATCTCCGAAAAGATGTAGAAGCTGGCATTAGAAATATGCGAGAAGGTCGTTTTTGCACACTAAAACAACTTGACGAAAAAATATCTACAATACTCACAAAAGCAGAAAGACAAGCCTCTTCTAAAAAGTGATCTGACCTCTTCAAATAAAGAAAGCCCTCTTTTTAGAGGGCTTTCTCTTTATAGGTTATCATTCCAATGAATTGATTTTTCACTGTTCTTAACCTTCACCTGAAATCATCAGGATCTAGAACATTAGATTCAGAGGAAGACTCTTCTTCCCCTTCACTCTCAGTTTTTCCTCTTTTAGCATTCCCGGAAACCAGAATAAGCTCGCCGCTAAAAGCATCTAAAACAATTTCTGTATTAAAACGCTCAATGCCTTTGTCATCTGTCCATTTGTTTTTACGAAGCTTTCCCTCAACAAAAACAGAGTTGCCCTTTTTAAGATATTTCTCCGCAATCGCTCCAAGCTTTTCATTGAAGATCACAATAGAGTGCCATTCTGTGCGTTCTTTTCTCTCGCCTGTTTCTTTATCCGTCCATTTATCAGAAGTTGCTAAATTAAAATTGACAACTTTCTTGCCCGTTTGAGTCATACGGACTTCTGGATCTGATCCTAATTTTCCTAAAATCTGTGCTTTGTTTAAACCTGCCATATCTTCTCCTCTTGATGAAAAAAGCGCTCTGACTTCCGAATGGAGCCAGGGCATTTTAGAATTTGCTTCCAACTCTAAATTTGCATCTTTTTTATCATTGCCTCAATCTATTTTTTACTTTTAAAAATAAAAAATATTGACTTATAAGCTTAATATTTTAAAACTATATTATTATCTTAAAAAGTAAGGTTATAAGAATGATACGCCTTTTTATTGCTGAGAAACCTTCTGTTGCTAAAGCCATTTCTGAAAGTCTCGGCATTGTTAAAAGAGACAAAGGTTTTATCACTTGTAAGAATGGTGATTTGGTAACATGGTGTGTCGGGCATGTTCTAGAACAGGCAGAACCTGATGCTTACACATCGGATGATATTCCCAAAACAAAATCAGGCAAAAAGCTCTGGCGAGAAGAAGATCTCCCAATCATTCCAGAAAAATGGCTTTTAGAAGTTAAGAAAGAGACAAAAGATCAAGTCAAAGTGATCCAGTCCCTTTTGAAACAAGCTTCTGTTGTTATCAATGCAGGTGATCCTGACCGAGAAGGCCAACTTCTTATTGATGAAGTTCTTGATTATTTCCATTTCAAAGGAGAAACATTGCGCTATTGGGCTTCTGCTCAAGACGAAGCCTCCGTTCAAAAAGCCCTCTCTGCCTTAAAACCCAATAAAGCCTTTGAGAAATTTGGCCTCGCAGCTCGAGCCAGAAGCAAAGCAGATTGGCTCTACGGTATGAATCTTTCAAGAGCTTATACATTAGCCTCTAAACGCACTGGCGCACCTGTCTTGCTTTCTGTTGGCCGAGTGCAAAGCGCTGTTCTTAATTTAATTGTCACGAGAGACAAACAAATTAAAAATTTCAGGCCAAAAAATTACTTTCGTATCATTGCTGAAATAAACCACAAAAACGGCTCATTCATAGCAAGTTGGAAACCAACAGAAGAACAAAACGGCTTAGATGAAGAAAATAGACTATTAGATGAAAAAATTGCTGATGCCTTGCTTGCTAAAATTCAAAACAAAACAGGAGAAATAACGTCTTTTGAAGAAAAAGCAGGCAAATTAGAGCCACCCCTTTGCCTTGACCTTGGTTCACTTCAAATCAAAGCCAATGCCAAATATGGCTTTTCTTCAGAAGAAGTCCTGAATATCTGCCAATCACTTTATGAAATACACAAGCTTACTTCATATCCCAGAAGTGACTGTGGTTACCTTCCAGAAGATCAATTTAAAGAAGCGCCAGAAGTCCTTTCTAGCCTTTCCAAAAACTATCCAGCTTTAAGCAGCCTAATTGCAAAAGCCAATACGGCTTTAAAATCAAAGGTTTGGAACGATAAAAAAATAACCGCTCATCATGGGATTATACCAACAAAGAAAATTGGAGATCTTTCTCAATTATCCGACAAAGAGATTAAAATTTATGATCTTATCTGCCGTACTTACCTAGCGCAGTTTTTTTCTGCCCAAACATTCCAAAATACCAAGATTGATATTTCAATCTCGGAAGAGAAGTTCACAGCACAAGGGAAAACCATTACCTCTAAAGGTTGGACTGAAATTTTAAGTACCGAAAAAGAAGAAAACTCTAAAGAAGGCGAAGAAGACAAAGAGCAAACCTTACCTAAAGTCGCCCAAAACGATCCTATCCTTTGCCAAAAATCCGAGAAAAAATCCCTTCAAACCAAGCCTCCTCGTCCTTTTACAGAAGGCACAGTCATCTCAGCAATGATTAACGTCCACAAATTCATTGATGATCCAAAACAACAGAAAATTCTCAAAGATGGAGAAGGCATTGGTACGCCTGCAACACGAGCTTCCATTCTCTCTGAACTTAAAAAGAAAGAATATATTGAAGAGAAAGGCAAAAATCTTCTGAGTACAAAACTCGGCCAAGAGTTAATTGATTGCTTAAATCCAAAAATAAAAAGCCCTGTTATGACCGCCGTTTTTGAACGATTTTTAAAACAAATCGAAGATGGTTCTATGACAGAAGAAGCTTTTATTACGCTGTCTTCTAAAGAAGTCACTCTCGAAGTGGCACGTTTAAAAGATCCCAAAATCAACCTTCACATAACAGCCCCTAGCCCAAAAATAACGGGGAAAATCTCTTCAAAATATAAATGCCCTAAATGCCGATCTCCTTTGAGCCGCCGCGCCAGCAAAAACAAAAAGGGCACTTATTGGTGGGGATGCACCAATTACCCAACCTGCAAAGAAACTTTTTTTGATGAGAAAGGGAAGCCTGTTGCGCCTAAGAAAAAAGCATAAAATAAAGTTGTTCATAACAACTCTTCCAAAAGGATTTTCCAATGACATATGTTTCTAATGACACAAAAAATATCGAAGATCAGGCGCTATCCGTAAATGAAAATGCTTTTCCTCAAAAAGAAGAGCTTCAAAAACAAGCTGCCAAAGAAAATTTACAAAACAAACTCTCCTTGGCAGAAGCTGGTTACCCTGTTGAACTTGACCCTAACGAAGCAGAACGAGCCGAAGAATTAGGATGGGAAGCTTGTTCTTTCGCAGAAGCTGTCGCTGAAGGCTATGATCCTGAAGGCGATAATTTTTCCCAAGAAGAAATTGAAGAAGCCGTTAAAAATGGCGACTACACTGAAATCCTCAGTGGACTTTTAAGTAAAGCGATTGAGATTTTAAAAGCACAAAGTAAAGAAAATAATGGCGGCAAAACAGCCTATATAGACTTAACTGAAGCAGAAAAAAAACGTTTTCATTCTCTTAACTTTGCCATGGAAGAAATCAAATTTCTTCAAAATCAAGCCAGAAAAAATACAAGAGAGCAAAACTTAGCCTTAATCCTTAAATGGCAGCCTCTTTTAAGCCAAGAAGAACAAAAAGATGCACTCGCAGAAGAATTGAATCTGCTTGCAGAAAAAGGTCGTCGCCGTGATGCCATAGAGGCCTCAAGAGCCTCTTTTGAGCTGGAAGGCCATTACGCCAGCGATACTGACAAAGCGTTATCTGAACGTTTTATCAATCTAGAAATAACAATGGAAGAATATGAAGAGCTTATAAATAAAAAGGTAGAAGAGCATGGCCGAAAAGATTGATTACAGACATGCCGAATATAGAAGCGCCTTCTTACGTCTCAATCCAATTAAGGGCGACTTTGATGTCGCCCATCTCAAAGCCATTCATAGCGATATTTTCCAACGCTCTCCAATTTTAAGTCCTGGACAATTTCGCTCTGACGCTCGTGGAGACTGGCGCAAACAAAGAGAGTTTGAAACCATTAAAGACCTTTTTCCTTGGGTTGCCTACTCTCCTATGGATCAGCCTTCCCAAGACAAACTCTCCAGTATTTTAGAAAAAGCAAATCCAAAAGAACTTTCAAAACTCAATAAAGAGCAATTCACAAAAGAAATGGCTTCTTTATATGCCAATCTGGACTATATCCACCCCTTTCTTGACGGAAATACACGCACCTTAAGAATCTTCACACAGCAGCTCTCTCAAGAAGCAGGTTATGATTTACGATGGGAACGCTTTAACCGCATAGCAGACAGGCGAGGTAGAGATATTCTCTATATAGCCCGTGATATGGCCGTAAATGAAATCGCCCTACCCAACATTCGCTTTGACGAAACAAGAACATTTGTCCAGGGAAGCATGGATTATTTCAAAGAAAATGGCCACACAAGCTTAGAAAAGCTTCTTGGCTCTGTCATTACACCTTATCAACTTCATCGAGAAATTGAACATCTCTTATTCCCTCTTGAACAAGAAGAAACGCCGAAGAGTGAACGTGAGAGCATCATTGAAAAGCTCCAAGACCAATACGGTATTCACTTAAAATCAGAAAACAGCAGAACGCTTACTTTTTCCCAAACATACGGCGCAAATCTTGTTGATTTAAAAATTCCAAACGATCTTTCTGCTCTGAAATACGAACTCCAAAAACGAGATTTGCAGGTTGAACAAAGGAATAAAGAATACGAAGCCTCTCTTGAAAAAAGTGAAGGAAAAACGCCCATGCCAATAACCTCTTCCCCGAAAGCCACTTTTGCCGAAAAATTTGCAACAAAAGTCATTGAACAATTAGAAAATGGAACAGCCCCTTGGCTAAAGCCATGGGAAGCAGGCGCACTGGAATCTCCGTATAATCCTGTCACTAATCATCAATATAGCGGCATGAATAACTTATGGCTTCAAATGGCAGGACGAGAAGATCCCCGTTGGATGACATATAAGCAAGCCAAAGAAACTGGCGCTCAAGTTCGCAGGGGAGAAAAATCTCTTGAACTTATCCGCATCATTTATGACAAAGAAGTTCTTAAAAAAGATGAAAATGGCAAAATTATTAAAGGCGAAGATGGTAAAGCTCTAAAAGAAACTGTTCCTTTAGACCGCCCTATTCCAATAACCTTTAATGTCTTTAATGCAGAACAAATAGATGGACTTCCTGAGCTAGAAAGACCTATTCCAGATCCAGACAAGGTGTTTAAAGCCAATGCTCGAGGCGAAGCTATTTTAAAAGCGTCTGGCGCTGAAATTGAACACAAGCCCAGTGCACGTGCTTTTTATTCTCCACTTCAAGATACAATCATTCTACCTCAAAAAGAGCAATTTCATTCAGAAAGCGGTTACTACGCCACGGCACTCCATGAGCTTGGACACTGGACTGGGCACGAAAGCCGTCTAAACAGAGATATAAAAAATCCTTTTGGATCCATCGCATACGCTCAAGAAGAACTCAGAGCTGAAATCGGCTCTATGATGCTTGCAATGGAGCTGGGCACAGGTTTTCAACCATCCATTCAGCTTAAAAACGGCCAAACAGCTGACAATCATCTTTCTTATATCCAAAGCTGGGTATCTGCCCTCAAGAATGATCCCGAAGAGATTATTAAAGCGTCCAGAGATGCCTCCAAAATCAAAGATTTTGTGATGGGATTTGAGAAGCAAATGGAGCAAGAAAATCTTCAAGAAAGCACTCACACAGAAGAACGTTCAGAAGCCCTAGAAGCTTTTGAAAGAATTTCCCTGAAAATCACAAAAGAAAATATTGAACAATATATTCCTCAGCACGCAGAGGAATTAGCGGATGCCTTCAATGAAAGAATAGAAAATCCACCTTCTCCAGATCATTTCACGTATGATCCGACTGAAGAAGATATATACAACAGCCAAGTGATACTTTTTGCTAGAACACTTGATCCTGAACAAGATTTCCTTAAAGCAAAGGACGGCTTCGACCCTCAAAATGGATCTTATGGCTATCAAATTGCGTCTCGGTTTAATGAGAATTATCTGTCCGCATTAGCAGAACATTTAGATCAGAAAATTGCCGCAAGAGAAACACGCTATTCTGCTCTTAGAGAAGCTCTTCCTTCTCTTGAATTAGACAATGCCAGCTTCATTGAAGCTGAAATTAAAGATGTTGAATATGGTTTCAGCCATAACAAAACATTTACGGCCGAAACAACCAAAGATAATACGCCAGATGTCCAAAGCTTTGCGGATCAGCGCAAAAAAGAAATGACAGAAAGCGCTGAAGAGCGTCTTGAAAAACTCAATGACGCCAGGAGAGCTGATACAGAAAAAACCCAAGACCTCTACAATAGAAGCGGTGGAAGCCCTTATGTCGGCGGTGGTTTAACGGCCTCTCAAGCAAGAAGGAATATTAGGGGTGAACTTTCAGCACAAGAAAGAGAAGATGCTTTCAATAGAGAACTAGACCGTCATCTTGCGCTTCAAACAGAGACAAAAAACGAAACAAAAATCTCTGACAAACCAGTTTATATCTCTGTCCCCTATAAGGAGCGCAAAGAGGCTAAAAAAGCAGGCGCTCAATGGAGCGCCAAAGAGAAATCTTGGTTTATTCCCAAAGGCCATTCCAGCGAAGGCTTCGAAAAATGGCTTAATCCTCAAGAGAAAAAACCAGCACCCATCATCGAAAATATTGAAGATGCTTTTTATGATGCTCTCAGAGAGCAAGGCCTAAAAGCCGTAACACCTATTCGAGATGGTGAAATGCATTCCATCGCAACAGAAAAGAACAAAGGAAGTGAAAAATCAGGCTATTACATTATTCACGAAAATAACGGTCATCCACTTGCTTATATTGGCAATCACCAAACAGGCTCAGCCAAGGCTTATCCTTTAAGCGGCGTTCAAACAAAGATGTCTGCATCAGAAATAGAAGCCCAAAAGCTGCTCATGGCGCAACGCCAGAAAGACAGAGAAGAAAAACGTCTGCAAGCGCAGGAAAAAACGGCAAAAGAAGTTTCCTCAGCCTTTCTCTCTCTCAAAGAAATCCAATCTCCAACGCCTTATATGCAAGCAAAAGGTCTCTCCCTTTCATCGGCCAATGGATTAAAAACAGATCAACATGGAAATACCATTGTCCCTATGATGGATATTTCGGGCAAACAGTGGAATCAACAAACCATCTACACAGATGGAAGCAAACGCTTTGCAAAAGATGGCAAAAAGGAAGGAACTTTCTTCCCTCTTTCTGGCCTTGATAGTCTTAAAACAGCGCCAGCAATTATCATTGCTGAAGGATTGGCGACAGGGGCTTCAATCCACGAAGCCCAAACGGGCGGATCTGTTGTCGTTGCTTTTGATTCAGGACAACTTCTTTCTGTTGCTAAAGCCATTCACAAAGCTTATCCCGAACAACCTATTTTGATTGCCGCAGACGATGACCGACATTGCCTTATGACAAACGGCCACAATGTCGGAAAAGAAAAAGCCTTTGCAGCGGCCAAAGAAGTTGGCGCTAGAGTGGTGATGCCAGTTTTCTTGGAAGAAGATAAACATTGGCCTGACAATATTCCAAAATTCACAAAAGAAGAATGGCGTAAAAACAGCCTCACAGAAGCACAAAAAGAAGCCCATAACACTTACAAGAAACTTAGTGATTTTAATGATCTCGCACAAAAAACACGCTTAGGTAAAACAATCCTCAAAAACCAATTTAGAGGAGAATTAGCCGTGATTGCCAAAAACAAAGAAAAGACAAAGGAACAGCAAAGAACAAAAATTCTAGAGCAATCAAAAGCACAGGCGAGAACATCACGTGAACAACTACAAGAACAATCCCGTTCAAAGCCAAGCCGTTCTAACGAGCGCGGCATGGAAAGATGAAACGTTTTACGCTTATTACCTCTGCACTCCTATTTTTAGGGAGTTCTTTGAGTTTTTCTTATCTGAACAAAGCCGTTGCAGCACCTGTTCCCAATGTAAATCCTCTCGCATGTATGGCAATCATGTGTCTCTATGGCCGTCATCATTATTCAGGTGAAAGCCATATAACAGGTGGACAGCAACCTCTCTGCCAACCTGCAACGCATGCTTATTTTTCTATCCATCGCTGGAGTATCTGGTGGCTCTTTTCTCCTGGTCCGCCTTTTTATGATCCTCCCTGGACAGCAATTTCTCGACAACGATTTTTAGCCGAATGTATTTCCGCAGATGCTTCAAGCAAAGATGTGCTCATCGCTTTAGAAGTAAATGCCATCTATGGCACTTGGTATCGAGATCCTGGTCTCCTTTAACTCTGGGACGTCCATCCTCATTCAAGAAACTCCACCATGTCAAAACGACCTGCTTCTTCCCAAAAAACACAACAGTCCAAACAGCCCATTCCTGCAAAAGAATCTCTCATCCTTTTTGGAATTTCTGTTCTTGGTCTGTTGATCGGGCTGCAAAAAGCCACCCAATATCTCGCCTATCATTTCAATTATCATTCTTCCTTAGGATGGCATTGTGCGCATATCTATCCTTTCTGGGACAGCATCCTCTGGGACATCTGGTGGAATAATACCTACCCTCAACTCTTTAATGATGCCCTCTGGCAAGTAACACTTTGCTTTACAGCTGGCGTTATCTGTGCTGCCCTTAGCCGTCATTTTTTCTTTCGGAAAAAAGCCCATGCAATCGACACACTGCACGGGTCAGCCCATTGGGCAACCCAAGAAGACATTGAAAATGCAGATCTCCTTCCAACATCTGAAGACAATCATAAAAAGAAAGCATCTTTTAATCTAAAAGCTGCCCTTCAAGGAAAATCAAATAAAAGTGTAAAAACAGAAAAGAAAGAAACAAAATCTGCCATTTTTATTGGCGGCTGGAGAGATAAAAAAGGCATCCTTCATCCACTTTTACATTCCGGTCCCCAACATACCATGATTTTAGCGCCTACCCGTTCAGGAAAAGGCGTGACAAATGTTATTCCGACCTTATTCACTTGGCTTTCCAGTGTTGCCGTTCTGGATATTAAAGGAGAGCTTTTTGCCTTAACTTCTGGCTGGCGGAAGAAGTATGCCAATAATAACATTCTTGTTTTTAAGCCTATGGCGCGCGGCTATTCACGTTGGAACCCTTTAGAAGAAATCCGCATTGGCAAGGAAGAATATGAAACAAAAGACATTCAGGTCATGTCGCATATTTTTGCCAATCCCAATGGCACGCCTGTCGATCACTGGATGGATGCTGCCATCAATGGGTTTCAAGGGCTGATTGCCTATGAAATCTATCGTGCCAAAGCTGCTGGTGAAACACCTAGCTTTCTAAAAATTGATGATCGGCTTTCTGCTGCCCTGCCGAAAGACGAAGCGGATCTTTGGGAAAACATTGCTGATCTCTACCACAATGGCAGCGTTACAAATGAAAATTTAGAACAATTCGTTGACGAAAAATTTAGCGCCCTAGAAGCCAGCAATGCTGGACAGAAGAGCAACGATAGTGAGGATGAGGAGCGAAAAAAGAAAAAAGTTTGGTATGATATTGTCAGAGATATAAGAGTTGGAAAAGTTCCTGCGGATATTGGCAATCTAGCACTGAAAAATGCTCAGGATTTTATCAATACGCCCTCTCGTGAATATGGCTCTAAAATGTCTTGCTTAGGCCGTATCTTTACCGTGTTTCGGAATAAGATCATTGCCGAAAATCTAGGAAAATGTGATTTTCATATCAACGATTTAATGAATGCTGAAAATGGCAAACCGACAACGCTGTATATTATTGTCGAACCTACCGATTTAGACACAGCACAAAACATCATTAACATCTTGTTCAACACCATCCTCATAACTCTTTGCAAAGAACAGAAATTTGAAGGAGGGCGTTCGGTCAAAAACTATAAAAACCGCCTTCTTTTACTCCTCGATGAATTCACAGCACCTGGGAAAATTCCCTCTCTTCCGAGAGCTATTCCCTATTCAGCAGGCTATGGCATTAAAATCATGATGGTTGCTCAAAGCATCAATCAGATTAAACAAAAATACGGTGATAAAGAAGAAATCTCTGATAACTGCAATCTTAAAATCACCTTCGCTTCAAACTCTGTTGAAACAGCGGAATATATTTCTAAACAAGCTGGCACAACAACGATTGTCAAAGAAAGCACTTCTGAAAGTCGATCTGCGAGTGGAAAATTGACAGGAACAAACACTTCTTACACTGAAACCTCCCGCCCTTTAATCACGCCTGATGAAGCAAGGCGTCTAAAGTCCCC
Organism: Acetobacteraceae bacterium; assembly: GCA_004843345.1. NCBI lineage: Bacteria > Pseudomonadati > Pseudomonadota > Alphaproteobacteria > Acetobacterales > Acetobacteraceae > Acetobacteraceae bacterium. Next base: position 1,695,921 of record CP039460.1, on the reverse strand, counting down.
TATTATCAAAGGCGAAGAAATGGTAGCGCCTGGAGAGGTCATTATCTTCCCATATGGCTATTCGGCTATTCGTGGAGAGCAAATTCTTTACTTTAAAAATCCAGCATTTCTAAAAAGAGCGCAAATTCCTATGCTGGAAAAAGAAGAGATTGATGTGCTTGTAGAAAATAACAGTAATCACCCGCCTTTAGAGCAATTGGTAGCTGGAATACTAAATTGATGCTTTATTGTCTTCGTCTGATAAAAACAAACCATAACAACAAAAAAGTACAGCTTTTACGCTGTACTTTTTCAACAACCATCTTTTCAAGATTTAAAAGGATTAGATCGCAGGATTACTCTTTTCCCTCCCAACAATCATCTGCAAAGCTGATTGTTCGATAAAGTTATATATAGATTTTATGAGGGAAAGCAGTATTCCTTTTTTTTAACAGCTCAGTATTTTCTCGGCGATTGCCTCAATATAAGGGGTAAGAGAGATATCCTCTTCAATGAAAGGAACGAGTTCACGTGTTTTCCTAAACCATTCACTTCCATTCTGGCTGAGTTTTTCAATCCCTCTAAATTCAGCAGCCTGTGCTGCGCAGATAAGCTCAAATGCTATAATATAACGGGCATTTTGTATGATTTCCTGTGTCTTTCGTGCTGCGACAAGCCCGAAAGAAACAACATCCTGAAAATCACCTGTTGTCGATAATGTCTGGATTGAGACGGGCGAAGTAAGAGAGCGATTTTCGGCTGTTAGGGATGCTCCCATAAACTGCCCCCCCATAAGTCCAAAATGGAATCCTCCGTCTTTTGCGCAAAGAAAAGCAGGAAGCCCTTTATTATTGGCTTTGGTTAAGAAGCGGTCAGCACGCCTATCTGACAAATTGCATAAGGTTGTTACCGCAATCGCTAAATAATCCATAGCTGCAGAAATATATTGCCCGTGAAAATGGCCATTATGGAAAATTTCTCCATTTTCAGGGGTAACGAGAGGGTTATCACTGGAGGCATTTATTTCATTGTGAATGATATTATAGGTAAATTTGACTGTATCCCAAACAGGTCCGAGAATTTGAGGAGTGCATCTTATCGAATAAGCATCCTCAATCGCAATATCTTCTGGCGGCTCTTTGCCAGCAGGATAATTCGCCAATTCTTTAGAAAGATGGGTATCATCAACTGTGAGGGAGCTGTCTTTGATATATTTCCATAGGAGACCAGCAATATGACGCTGTCCCTGATGGGGCTTTAATTTATGTAAATCTGGATGAAATGGACGGATACAGGCACGAAAAGCCTCAAAAGAAAGACCCGAAATCGCAACGTAATTTTCCAGCAGAGCATTGGCAGAAAGAATGTTTTCCGCAGCAAAAGCTGTCATGCAGGATGTGCCATTGATAAGGGCAAGTCCTTCCTTATAGGAAAGAGTTAGAGGTTCAAGTTTTAAAGTTGAAAAAGCTTCTTTCGTAGGGAGACGTTTTCCATTTAGAAGGACAAAAGGGGCACTTCCCGTCAGCATTGCTGCCATCGCTGCTAGAGGACCAAGATCTCCACTCGTGCCTAAAGATCCTTTAGAAGGAATTTCAGGAATGATTCCTGCATTATAGATTGCAATAAAACGGTTGAAATTTTCCAAAGAAATTGCAGAGCATCCGCGTGATAAGGAAATAATGCGTGCCAACATTGTCGCACGGGCGAGTCTGGGAGGCAGAAGAGGACCAACATTTGTTGCAACGGCTTGGATAAGATTTTTCTGCTGTTCTGGCGCCTTTTCAATGGAAACCAGTTTATGCACAAATCCGCCCATCCCTGTATTCACACCGTAAATAACAGTTCCGTCCTTAACGTGTTTTTCCAAAAATATTCTTGATTTTTGAACTGTTTTTTTAACATTTTCCGAGGCTTTGACGTATTTTCTTTCTTCGGCAAAGGCGATGAGTTCTTCGGGTGTTATGTCTTTTTCTATTTCAAGGAGAAGAGTATTTTTCGTCATCATGAATTTTCCTTATGACATGCAGATGCGATAATCTTAGTTCCAGAAAAATGCTTGTAAAGCTTGATGCTGTAATATTTTTTGGTTCTTCAGATAGTCTTTTTATTCATAAAATTTCTGAAGGTTGATTACCTGAATATATGTTTTGAGATTATCACTTTCTCCCAAAAACGCCCTTCAAAATACATAAAATGACCAAATAAAGACCTCCATTTCCTTCTTTAAAAATGGAGGTTTAAATTCATTTTTTATAAAAAAGACACATCTCAAAAATTGGTAAGCATGTCACTTTGTGTTTTAAAAATTTTCTTCATTGTAGCTGGGTTATTGAAAATCCCTTTTGACCACTAAGGAATATCACTCTTAGCTTAAATATCCGTAAAAAGAAGATCTAGATTAAGGCGAGATTTGTTTAAGTGTTTGTTAAAATCCTGTTCACTGTGATGTCCTAATGAAACAACCACCGTACTAGTAAGTCCTTTATCTTCTAAGGAAAGGAGATCATTAAGTTTTTCTCGTGAAAACCCTCCGATTGGGCAAGCATCAATACCAAGTGCTTTCGCCTCAACAAGAAAGGCACCGAGAGCAATATAAGCTTGCTGTTTATACCATTCTAGCTGATTGGCGTGATTATCAACATAATTTTGACGGAATTTTTGCCCCTTAATTCGGGATTCATGGCTTCTAAAACGCCCGTCTTTTTCTTCTTGATCAAAAAGTAAAGTGAGATAATTTTCATCTACTTTGAGTTTAGTACAAAACACAATAACAAGAGCGGCATTCATGACTCTGTCTACATTTTCAGGAAAAACTCTATCCATTGATTTGGAAATTTTTTCTTTTCCTTCTTTGCTCGTAGCAAAAATAAAGTGCCAAGGCTGTAAGTTACAAGAAGAGGGAGTCAGGCGTAGCAGTTTTTTTAATTTTAAAATTTCCTCATTTGAAATTTTCTTTTGAGGATCAAAAGCTTTCGTCGTATAGCGACTTTCAACAATATTTTCGATATTCATAATGCCTCCTAATAATCAAGAGAGAATTTATACAGTTGCCCAGAATTGCAAAGCTGCATTTACAATTGCTTTGTTCTTTTTAGGATGATGATCATTTACGCTTTAAAAAGTTCAAAAGTAAAAATCATCCTAGATCGAATAAGCTAGAATAGACCTATAAAAAACAATGGCAACGCGTCCATGGGTAGAATTAGCAGAATGGTTCTATCTGACAGTTTTTAATTTGATTCAGCTGCCCTGTTTGTTCTGCAATCTTGTGAAGCTCTTTAACCCAAAGATTTGGTATTTCTGATAAGCCGTCAATACCGTCATCCATTGAGAAAAATAAAATAGAATAGAAAGTGCCCTTTTCTATATTTTTAGGCTCATATGTACTGAACATACTGTACATAGGCATCCTTCCCGCTAGGGAGTTAAATGATTGAACCATGCGTACAAGAGGGTATTCCCCCCATCCCAAGGATTCCGTAATTCGAAAACTGCTACTGGCACAGGCTGTTAATTTTGGATCAGCCATATAGTTTAATGCTATTTCTGAATTTTCTTTATAAAGTGCAGCCAAGCTTTCCCTAATAGTTTTCTGTCGCAAAATGTCTGTTTGTTTAACGAGTTCCTCTATTGAGGCTTGTTGTGAAAGAGTGATTTTAGCAAGATAAAAACAACTTCCAGGGCAATGTTCTCCAGAAAGACGCAAATTAACAGGTACTAAAAGAGAAAAATCCCCATTGTCTGGTAAAGTATTTCTATATTTTTGTGCCCATTTCCAAAAAGCTCTACCCATTGTGAATAAGTAAATATCATTTCCAGATACACCAAGTTTTTTTCCAATTTCAGGAAGGAGGCGTGAAGGCATTTGAAGAATAGTGTTTTTTCTTTTGAGCGTTGGTGAAATGCCATTCCAGAATAAGCTCTTTTCTTCTACGGGAGACGCTTGAATAAATTCTGTCGGAATTATTTTTAGTGCTTCTTGAGGCGAAGGTAGAGAAATTGCTTTTTTTGTATTTTTATTCTTTCCGAAGAGTACAGAAAGCGTTTCTGCTACCGCACCACCATCCATGATTTCATGCCGCACTGAACATAGAATAGAAATTTTTCCTTCTGCATAACCATAGAGCAAGATAAGTTTCCAAGGCATATCATAAGGAAGTCTTGAAGCAAGAGAGGTTGTTATTTCATTTTCTAAACTATGAAGGGGAATTTTTTTAGATAAAATGATATTATCTAAGTTAGGTTCATAGGAAGCCCAATAGAGTTGACCATCATTATCTTCCTTTAAAAAGTGCGTTAAGCAAGGAAGATGACAAAGGTGCTTTTCAATTAACTCCCGCAACATATTAGCTGTCGGTATTTCTTGACCTTCTGTTTCAAATTCAACTAAACAAACTAAATTTGTTTGGCACATGGGGGCTGATGCACTGGTCGCTGCTTTATCAAATAAACGAAACGCTTGTTCAACAGCTCCAGCAGGCCATTTGTTTGAAATAGATGTCATAAAAACCCTTTTAAATGGTAGATAAACGAAATCAGATCTTTCTTTTACAAAGTTAATCTAAAAGCAAAAAACCTCAAAATCCAATTGGAAACACCTCCACAACAACAAGAGTTGGTAGTGGAAAACCAATAACAATTTCCAATAGAACAAGCACTAAATTAGGAAATATGACATATACTCGGAGTTAGTAATTTTTAACGATAACTAGAAGTGGCAAAAATTACTACCACTTCTAGTTACCTACCTCTTCCCATCTGCCACGCAAAGCTTACAAACTTTCTTTGCGCTCATGGAAAATGGCCTCCAGCTGGTGTTAAACTAACGGCAGAAGGTATAGAAGAATGATTCCGGATGTCTGAAAAACGCTCTTTGCAAGACAAAGTGTATATTCAGAGCATCTCATCTTTGTGCTAGCTTATTAAGCATCAAGCCTAACATGAAAGAAGATGAACGAATTTCACAATGCTAAAAACAATATTCATTTCTTCGCTGGCTATTTCTTCTAAAAACGTAGCATTCATTCTATGAAAAAATTCATGCTTCTCTTTTCTTCTGCTGTGGTTTTGATTTTTGTCTGCTTAATGATTTATGCGCTAAAGGAGCCTGCGAATATGGATCAGGAATGGGGCGGCCCAATGTTTTATGCCGTTAAAAACGGCGATGTTAAAAAGGTACAGAAACTCGCTGCTAAAAAAATCGGTCTTGAGGAAAGAGACCCGGCAGATAATACTACACCTGTGATTCGTTCTGCTGGGCAAGGCGATTGGGACATGGTGGAGATTTTACTCAAAGCTGGCGCCGATCCTTGGGCACAAGATGAAATGGGATACACGACGGGATCAAGTGCTTTTTTTAACCGCGATAAATATTTCCCTGGCCATGATCAAATGCTGCACTATCGGAATGTAAAAAAAATCCTGCTCAAAATAGGCTATCCTGTCAATCCAACCCCAAGTCCTAAAAAAATCAGACAATTGGTTAAAGAAGGTAAATGGCCGCCTGAAGGTGTCAAGTTAAGTGCTGAAGGTATGGATGGTAATCAGCTTAAAATGTCTGATTTTACGGAAGCAGAGCAAAAACTCATTGAGCCTCATCCGGGAGAAGTCGTTTATGGACGCGATGCTCATGGGAACCTGATTTATCAGAAAGGTTCTTATGATGGTAAAAACTGATTCTCCTCAAAAACTCAGTGATAAATGCTCCAAGCTTGCTGCTGGTCATGTTTTATCTCCTTCAGAAGCGCCCTCTCAAAATTTAAATGAGGCCTGCCAATCACTCTTTTCCAAAGGTAAAGAACTTCAATTCTAAAAAGCAAACGCCTTAGCCAATCAAGAAGTGTATTGTTGTTCCACCACGACATTGAAACATCCAATAAATCAGTACAGTAATTTTAGCAGTTAGCGTTTTTCTACTTCACATAATTGTATTATACTGCTCTCCCAGAGATGGAGCTTAATAAATCTCTGCTGAGAATCTGATACATGTTAAAAAAAACCATCAAAATTTGCTTAGGATGTTTATTTCTTTCGCAAGTAGGAATCAACCTAATACTGCCCAAAGAAGTTAAAGGAAGCGAAATGTCTGAACCAACTGCGAAAGAAAGCAAACTTATTCACCCTTTACTAGGGGCTATCATGAATGATCGTCTAGATGGGCCGAATGGTGTCAGAGAACTTTCTAAAAATAAAAGTCTTCTAAATAAACGTAATCCTGCTCCTAATGAAACAAATTATACGCCTCTTATTCGCGCAGCGAGTCAAGGGTCTTGGCAGATGGTAGAGATTTTACTCAAAGCCGGCGCCGATCCTTGGGCTTACGATGAGTTTGGACATATAGTTGCCCGTTTCGCCTTTAACGATCAAATATATCCACTTGTAAAAGAAGTGCCTTACCGAGAAAATGTCCGAAAGATTCTGCTCAAAATAGGATATACTCGTCACCCTCCAGTGAGAAGGGAGGTTCTAAAACTTGCTCAAGAGGGTAAATGGCCACCTGAAGGTGTCAGACTGACGGCAGAAGGAGTGTCTGGTGACGAGTAATCTTTGCGCAACGCTTGCGGATTACAAGACGAATGCTTTAGCTAGCCAAGAAGCCTATAAAGCTCCTGAGGATCGTATTGCCCCACCAGGATATCGAAATGCTACCGAAACTGATCTAAAATCTCTAGGATTAAAATTAGCGGATATTGAGCATCCACTAAATAATGGAGAAGCTAGTAATTTTCGCGCTGCTATTTTTATAGATCATGAAACTGGCGCTCCATTAGTCGCCTTTAAAGGTACTGACTTTACAAGCTTGCAAGATTGGAAACAAAATCTTACGCAAGGTGTTGGATTAAAGTCATTTTACTATGCTCAAGCCCAGAATATTGCCAACATATTAAACGATGAAGGCATTGAAAACGTTTCTTACACAGGTCACTCTTTAGGCGGAGGATTAGCCTCCGCCGCAGCAAAAGCATCTGGCAATCCGGCAACAATTTTCAATGCCGCAGGATTGCGTTCGGGTACTGTGGCTTCTCCGCAGCCTTCCGCAATCACAGACGTAAATGTTCAAGGAGAGTTTTTAACAAAAATCCAAAAAAATAAACTTTTTGCAAAAGCAGCTGGTGTTCAACATGTCACCCTTCCTGCTGCTGATGATGAAAGTTCTTCTTCCATCACTCGCCATGGTACAGATGCTATTTTGAGATCCATTGAAGCTTCTCAAAGAAATGCTGGTTGTATCCCACAAACACCATCCCTCCCAGAAACCCCCACCCCCAGCAAGAACACGGTAACTGTACGCTCTACTCCAGCTCCTAATGATAAAGGCACGTATCAGGTGCCTTTTTTATTGCAGCTGAAAACCCCACTCGGCAAAGACGGCGAAAGTTTTAATCCAAAAGCCCTTCATGCGGCTTCCTTCTACGCTGAAGAAACCCTCTCACAACCTTATTTCTTTAAACTCAAACTCTTTGCCAATGAGCAGAATATCTCCCCAGACAAGCTCATTCGCCAGAAGGTCTCTCTCCTCATTAAACGTCAAAACGGAGAAGACCGTTATTTCCATGGTGTTGTTCATAGTTTTACACAAGAAGAAACCCATGAAGACCGTGGCTGGGTTTATCATATGGAAGTCGTGCCAGAGCTTTATTTCTTAAAAGACCAGCAGATCAATCGTACCTTTCAGCAAAAAACCGCCAAAGCCATCCTCGAAGAAATCCTCACAGACGCAAATATTGAACCCAACTTCTCTCATATTGAGGATACAACCACGCTGCCTTATGTGACGCAGTTTAATGAAACACATTTAGACTTTCTACACCGCCTCATGCGTGAAAATGGCTATTTCTATTATTTTAGGCATACGCAAGAAGAAGCTCAGATGGTTATTGGCAGAGACAATAAAGCTTTTGAGAAAAAAGCGCCAAATCTTTACCAACTGGGACAAGGCGGAGATCATCAGCATCTTTTACGAGAGTTCCACAGCACAGCAAAAACCCTTCCTAAAAAAATCACTGTTCTCACCAGTAATTTAGATAAAGAGGAAGATACCGCCGATGCAAGTTTTTCTGGAACAAAACAATCCGAAACGCTCTTAACAGGGGAACGTTCTCTTTGGAAAGAACAGAGAGAGACAAAGAACTGGGTTGAGCAAAAGGCAGCCTCCTCCTCTCCTTCGTCCAGCACAACACCCCAAGAGGGATTAGCTGACTATACCCAGCAAGCAATCCTGGCTTCTGCTTCTCTGTGCAGTGGACTGAGTACCGATCCAACCTTCCAACCTGGCCTTAAAATTCACATTGCGGCTTCTAAAACAGATAAAGAAGGATATCCTTATGTTTTACAGCAGGTTATCCATCAGGCTGAAGATTTAAGTTGGTATCGCTCCAATGGAGAAAAACCTAAAGCGCCCTCCTATGATAATCAATTCAAAGCCTTCCCTTCAGAAATCAATTGGCATGATGAAGTTCCGCAACGTCCACTGATTGGCGGAATTTATAGTGGTCTCATTCAAGGCAATCAAAACAAAGGAACGATTGAGACCGATAAACTTGGGAGAATAAAAGTCAAACTTCGTTTTGATCAGGATAAAACAACGAAAGCTGGGAATATCATCTGGGCGCGTCTTTTAAACCCATGGTCTGGAGAGAATTATGGCTGGATGCATTTACCACGGGTTGGAACAGAAGTTGCGGTCTCTTTTATGGGCGGAGACATTGACCAGCCTGTAATTGTTGGATGCTTTTATAACAATCAGGACCTTCCGCCCTATAAGCTTCCAGATAAATCTTCTGTTTCTGGGATCAAAACACGCACCTTAGGATCAGAACAAGCTGGAGATGGAAATGAACTTTGTTTTGACGATAATAAGGACAACGAGACGTCTCTTACCTTAAAATCACAACGTTCTATGCGTCTGGAAGCTCTCCAAAACCAAAATATCAATGTCCATAAAAATCAATCCGTGGAAATCTCTGGCAAGCAAGAATTAACCGTAAAAGAAAAGCAAACGGTGAAGGTTGAGAAAGGCAGAGAAACCGTTATTGGCGAGGGCGATACACTCACCATCAAAGGCGGACCACTGGCAATAAAAACCAGTAATGGCAAAATTGTCATTGAAGCGAATTCAGGAATTGAATTTAGATGTGGCCCAGCAACAATTGAATTTTCGCCAGCAGGTATTTCTATTAAAGGCGGAACCATCTCATTCGATTAGGGGACTATTTATGGTTAGGAAATCAGCAGAAACAATCCAAAAATTTAAAATCTTATCATCTTTTGACATTGCTGAACTTGAGCAGGAAGTTAACCAGCATTTACAGGATGGGTGGTTCTTACTCCCAGGTGGGTACCAAACCATTCAAGAAAGTGCACGCGTGGAAATTTCACCAGATGAGGAAAATCCCCAGAACGGAATGTCCAGCAGAACTTGTTATACAACAAAATTCACAATAGCCCTTTATCAGTAAACATTCTCTTTTAGAGAAAAGACTAAATCCTCGAGATCTAATCTCCGTTGCTTTTTCATTGGAAGCCAACTGGTGAGCCCGAGTTTTGTCTTTCCTAATGTTAGAGCAGGAACATCCTGCTTATCTAAAACAAGACGAATTTTAAAATCTACTGTCTTCCCAAGATAGGACTGAATAAGCTTAAAGAGTTCCTGCAATCGCTTTGAAGGGGGCAAAAGAATTGAAAACTTTTTAAAATTTAATGGACCAATCACAATCCAAATACATCCATCGACGTCCCAATAACGTTTTCCCAGCACACATCCTTTATCCAATTGATTGTACTGCCCTTTGAATCCTTTAGAAGGAAGCCGTGTTATTTGGTCTTCTGGGAGCTTGCTCCACTGCCCTTTTAGCTGTTCAATACGCACCCTACTTTCCAGCCAGCCTTCTAAAAAATTTCTTAATTTTTCAGCAGATCGTCTTTTCCCTGCAAATAAACCTGAAAAGAAAATCCGCGTTTCATCTAATTTATCAAAAGAAGATAAATCCGGATCTCTTCCAGTCAATGCAAGCAAAGAACGTGTAAACAAAACAGAATTAGATTTCTTATGATCCGCAATCGCTTTTGTAATCTGAAGATGTGGCTGATATTTTATACCTGCCAGAGCAAATTGCTTGAGTGGCTGTTGCGTTAAAAGGTTAAGCAAATCATTCAGCGCATAGGAGTTTGCATGATTTTCTTTACTCAATTCTGCTGTAAAATAGCGAGGCAAGACACTATTATGTCCAACCAAACCGCTAAAACTTGTTGTTAATCTAATTCGTCCTCTAAAATCCTCTCTTACAGCAAGGATATGTGCGCTCGGCGTAACCAAATTATCAACGACTTGAAAAAAAACGTCTTTTTTATCTGCCCATCCAGAAATCAACATAAAAGCAGCATCAAAAGTAAACACATAGGGAGAATGAAAAAGATGTCCTAACGCCTTTTCTCTACGAGTTCTCTCTTTTTTCCTGATGATTGCGGGCGTCTTCATGTCTATATGAGCTCCTGAAGACCAATACGAGGCGGGAATACAGCAATTGGCTCTTGTTGATCTTTAAGATACGCGCTCGTCACGACAAAGGTGTTAATTGTAGCGTTCAGAGCTAAAAATCGTTCTAAAATACAGGCTAGTAAATAAATTCCATGACGATGCCACGATTTTCGTTCAAAAATTAAAGAAATTTTAATCCCCTTGCAAAAGGCTAAAGGTACTTTCTGAGGGTGTCGCATAGTTGTAAAAACAGCATTCACAGAAATTAAGCTCTCAATGAGCATAGTGCTTTCCGCCGTTTGGCAGACATCATAGAGAGAAAGGAGCTTTTTCAATGAGGCTGCTGCTTTTTCCCCTTTTTCTTCACACAAATGATCCAACGTTAAATGAGAAATAAGGCTCCAAGCCTTCTTGTCATGTAAAACAGGCTGCCAGCAAGGTGAAAACGGCGTCAGTGATTCTATTTTTTTAAAGGCCGTATTTTTAAAATATGGCGCACCTTTTCCAAAAGGAATGGCTAATGGCAAATTACCGTTATGCAACCAAGCATTCATCGATAGAACAGGAAAAGAATCTTTTTGAGTATCCATTTCAAAATCAATTGGATTAAAAAAAAGCTCTCTTTTTGAGTTTTTGAGAGAAAAACGCTGCCCTAGCGTATATCTGCCCAAAGCCTGCGTCTCATGATAAGCTAAATTTTGATAAAGCGATCGCCAATACCCTCTTTCACCATTTTCTAAAATTTCATAGACTTCTTTTAATCTCCAGACCTCTAAATAATTTCTTTTTGTTGAATCAGCTATAAGAGGGTAAGAAGTTTTTGTTAAATCCAAAGAAATTGGATCTATTGATCCCTCAAAAAGGTTAATAACAGGGACACAATTTAATTTTAGAATGTCTGCATGAAATAATGTCTCAAAAAGCTTATTGGTAACATTAAAGAAAAAATAAAGAACTTTTTCGGACTGTTTTACACCAGTGAAATAACTGCTTAGCCCCTTTAATTTGATGAATAAAAACTTTTTTAAAAATCCAAAATATTCATATAAAAAATGAAAACCAGAAAAAGACTGCGCAAAATCAGGTAGTAAAAAATTTTCTATATCAAATCCAGGCATCTCTAAAACGGAAGGTGGAACAAAAACAGGAGCTGTGTCCTCTACGTCATCCGCAATCAGAATCCCTATGAGATGCTGCGTCATCAATTCAAAAAGAGTAATAGCTTGCCCATCTGAGGCGTTTAAATAAAAACATAGATTTTCTGGAGAGATTTCTCCAAAACTTGCTTGTTTGTCGAATAATTTCAAAGAAATACGCACATAGCTTTTTGCATGCTGTATTTTGGGATGTTTCGGGGCTTTAAAAGGCTGAGCTTCAAAAAAAGCTTTTTCTGCTTTTATAGGCCAAACTTCAGTCTCCATTGTACTCATAAAAGGGTACTTCTCGCCTTCAGGAGAAAGCGTTGAGAAAGATGTTCCCTTTTCCAATAAAAATTTTTCTCTCCTAGAAGTCGGAAGAAAAAGCTCTACGATACTTGCACACGGCATCGGCGATAAAACATGAGGAAACAAAACATCCAACATAGCGTCCGTTAACTCAGGATATTCATCATCAAGACGTTTTTGAGTACGCCCTGCTAAAAAAGCGGATCCCTCCAATAATCTTTCTACATGAGGATCCTCAACGAGATCAGGAGAGACACGAAGGCGCTTTGCTATTTTAGGATTATCTTCTGAAAATTCAGCTGCTAATTTCTTAAGGGTCTCTAATTCGCGTTGATAATAATAAACAAAATCATCATTCATCTTTTATTCCCTTAAAAATTTATAACCCTGTTTAAATTACGGCAGCATCAATACGTATTATTCTTCCGAAATTTTTAAAGATATATCAAAATAAACAGCCTCATCCCGATAAGGAGGGCATAATGTTGCCTCAACAACAATAGGTAAAAAACCGTGGAGATATGCCTCTTGTGGCATCAAAATAACGTTAACATGACTTAAACGTGGCTCAAAAAGCAAAAGCAAATCTTCAAGATTTTGTCGAATAATTTCTAAATCTTCCTCATTAGAAAAAGCGTACATTTTCAAATCATTTAAGCCAAATCCCAAAAAAGATTTTTTAAGATCCCGGCACTCTTTCGGCAAAATACTCCATGCTGATCTCGAGTTTAAAAGACGCTCTAGATCAAAACTAATGGAAGAAACAAGATGATCCATCTCGCTCTCTGTCCCTGATAGCAAATCAGTCTTTTGCTTAGGATTACCATCATGTAAATGGTCTAGAAGAGAAGAAAAATTATCCATAACAAGCTCTCAAATATCTTATTTAGAACGTTTAGAAAGCATCGTTTTAAAATGAAAAGTAGCAACTGCATTTTCCAGCTGATAATGCGGTTCGATCTTAATAAGACAATGATATTTTTCAGCGTCTTCTGAGGGCTCTAATGAAACATCACTGGATAGCAAAGGATATCTTGCCCTACCGTCTAAAGATGAACTTGCATTAACGCTTGTATATTGGGATAGCCATCTCCGAAGCTCTTGAGAAATTTCATCTGCATTTGTGAATCTCCCGACCATATCTCTTCCCAGCATTTTGATATAATGCGCAAAGCGGCAAGCACATAGTAAAGGCCCAAAATCTCTATTTATGCGCCTATGTGCCTCTGCCATTTTGGACTGTTTTGTACTCACTTCTGGCAACTGAACACTACAAGTAGAAACAAAAGCAATATGTCCATCTACGAGTGTATTTATAAGCATGAAGCCCGACGAAGTAATATCTCGCTCCTGTTCATCTGTAAAACCCAAAGCAACAGGAGCTTGTGGCAAAAAGGTATAACTCCCAAAACGAAAAGTATCTGTCGCTTTTTTCTGGATAAAAGCTCCCCCCTCATGCCCAGGAACAATCCCACGAATATCAGCAGGCCATCCAAACCTTTGACAAGCTCTAATGACGTTTCTTCCAAACTCGTAAATTCCAGGAGACCAACAATAATCCTCAAGAGAAGAAATTTTTTCTGAATGTCCCATTAAATTATTGTCATAGGTCCAACGCGAACGGGCACGTACATAAGGTAATACTAAGCCAACAAAACGGGCATTTTCTGTATATTGAAACTTTCGCCAATGATGATAAACCCTATCCTCAAACACACTGCTGATATGATGACTATTGGCAAGGTTTGTAAAACTGTCTGCCCCGAACAAAGACGGCGACGCACTTAAAACAACTGGAATAAAAGACACAGCGGCAATATTTGAAACATGCTTTAGGTCTTCGATATCACGTGGATGATATGAAATTTCATGATCTATCAACATCAGACCAAAAGGTTGTCCTCCAGGATGGCCAAATTCGTTTTCATACCATAATTGAAACAATTTCGAGTCATCAAAATCTACCGAACGGCTAAGATCCTTTGAGATTTCCTTCCAAGATGCTGGAAAAAACCGCACAATAACTTTTGAAACTCTCTGCGCTGACCGAAACTGTTTTACAACGAGTGATGCCAACCCTCGCCAACGTCCTTCTAATTTTTGATATTTCTCAGCATGCAGAATACGGTCTATTTGTTCATCTAAAAGCGTCTTAAGCGCTAAAAGATCTTTTTCAATTGCCGAACGCAAAAGCGCTTTTAGAGTTTCCTTAGAAACATTTCCTTCCAGAGAAAAATAAGTCTCCAAAGCGCCAAACCATAAAGAAAACGCCGTCAGATCATCGTTTAAAAACGCATCATAATCTTCTGAAAGATTTGAAAAATCTCCAGAAAAAAAAATTTCTCTTACACTCAGAGTGCTACCAGCCTCTGACAGATTCAGAGGCTGGTTATCAGGCTTTTTAGGCACGTTCTGGAATACGGGCGACCATACGCATGCTCGTCGTCAATTCCTCAAGCTGTAACCAAGGGCACATATATGTGACAGCATTATATGACCCAGGGCATCCAGGGATTTCGGTTACTTCCACCTTGGCGGCACGTAAAGGATAGCTCGCTTTACCTTCAGCTCCAGACAAGGCGTTATCGTTGACATAACGTGAAATCCAGTCATTCAGCCAGCGCTCACAATCGGAAACCTCCAAAAAAGATCCAATCTTATCACGTGCCATCACTTTCAAATAATGTGAAAAACGGCTAGTCGCCATGATATACGGCAAGCGCGCAGAGATAGCCGCATTTGCAGTCGCTTCAGGCTTATCGTAAACAGCAGGTGATTGAACTGTCTGAGCGCCAAAGAAAACAGCATAATCTTCATTTTTATAATGACAAATTGGCAAGAAACCTAGCTTTGACAGCTCATATTCACGCCGATCTGTAATACCGATTTCGGTTGGACATTTTGCATCCATATCCCCGTCATCAGATTTAAAAATATGCTGAGGAAGGTTATCAATCCGTCCACCATTTTCTTTTCCACGAATTGTCGTACAAAAACCCGTTTTAGCAAAAGAATCTGTTAAACGTGCACCCATAAGATAAGCTGCGTTCATCCAGCAATACTGATCATGATCAAGCGCTAACGGCTTACCATCTTTGGAAAGTTTTGCTTCTTCAAAGTAAAGGCCATCCACTGAATTTGTATCAGCCCCATACGGCAAGCGAGCCAACACACGAGGCAGCGTCAATGAAACAAAACGGCTATCCTCTGTATTACGGAAATATCGCCATTTACTATATTCAACCGTGTCGAAAATTTTTGCCAAATCTCTTGGACGTGAAAGCTCTGTCCAATCCTTAAATCCAAACATTTCTGCACCTGCTGCGGAAATAAATGGCGCAAAAGCAGCTGCGGAAACATGGCTTATTTGACGAAGTGTCTCCAAATCTTCTGGTTTATGTGTCCACTCATAGTCACCAATCAAAGCGCCATAAGGTTCACCACCAGGCGTCCCAAACTCACTTTCATAAACCTTTCGAAACAAATTAGACTGGTCAAATTCCACTGCACGCGTCAGGTCTCGGTGCAATTCCTTTTTCGTTGCATTGACAACTCGAATTTTAAGATTTTGTCCCGTATCACTATTTTTCGTTAAATACTCAAGGCCACGCCAGCTACCCTCTAATTTCAAAAAACGTGGGTCGTGCATCACAGCTGTTAGCTGTTCGCTAATCGCATTATCTATTTTCTTGATCGCCTGATCTATTGTCAGAGTCAGGTTTCTATCAAAAACAACTGTGCCATTCTCAACACCTTCTGAAAGAGATTCAATTAATTCTAGAACTCTTTCTTTTTCTGTTTGACGTGTCGCAGCAATAACTTTCGGCAAAATAGAAGCTTCCTGCAACACAGGTGACTCAACCTTATTCGCCTCTTTCTCCATAACTTCGCTCATAATCAATCCTCCTTAGAATTAGATACCTCGTGAGATAACGACTTCATCTCATCTTTATTCTGTAAAATATGCTCCAATAATTGCTCTAATTCCTGAGAGCGATCTGCCTTACTCAAAAGGTCTCTCAAACGATTTCTGGTTTCCAAAAGCTTCTTTAATTCAGGAACTTGCTCCACAATATTCAAAGGCTCAAAATCTTCCATTTTTTCAAAGGAAAGATCTGCTTTTAAAGTGCTCCCATCATCTTTTATCGTATTTGGCACCTCCAACTTCAGGGAAGGCGACATTTTTGACATGACTTCATTAAAATTATGACTATCTATCTGCACAAAACGACGTTCATTATATGGACGAAGCGATTTGGTTGAATCTCCTGCAAAATCTCCCATGACGCCAACGACAAACGGAAGCTCTCTTGTTTTTTCAGCCCCTTCTGTTTCTACTTCGTACGTGATGTGAACACGCGGTTTGCGTACACGTGAAAGTTTATTGTGGATACTATCATTCATGCTCATATTTCTTTCTTAAAAACAAAGAGAATGCCCATAGAAAATGGACAAAACACAGGATTAAAACACAGAAGAAAGATGCTATTCCTTAGAAAAAAACATACCGAGCCTAGTCATAACATCATTTCTTACATTCTCATCTTGAATGACATTTTTCAAGAGATCTGGCAGACCCAAACGAGCCTGCTGTACAGAATTTTCAATGGCATAGCTTAAAGGAGACTGTGGCTCTCTACGCCGAAACTCCTCCGCCAAACGCAAGATTTCACCTAAAATCTCTTCCCGCCCCCAATGAGGGAGGTCTCTACCTGCCTTCCTCTGAGAAAGTTCCGATTTTTCTTCCCCCTCAGGAACAATTTCGGACAACGGTACATAACGGTCACTTACAAGTTGAATCTCTTCTAAAAGCTCTCTTACACGTCTAAGAGAAGGCGGAACAATCTCATAAAATGCACATTTATCATCAATAACCGCTTCCAGCCCTTTCCAAGCCTCACATGCCAAACGACACTCTGACGATAAATTTTTCATTGCATCCTGTGAAGCATAAGCCATGTTTTCGAGAGTCGAAAATTCAGGAAGATTTTCGATCATGGACGAAACACTATTGCCTTGCCCTTTTGCCAAACTGATTTCTTGAGATCTTACAAATTTCCAGAAAGGCAATGGCTCTCCCTCATCCATCTTTAAAAAAGGAAGACTCCTCAAGGGCTGAATAATCGTTCCATCACGCCCTTCCCCACTCAAGGCACTAATAGAAAAAAAACGTTCCTCAGGATCTTGAACATCAAATTCGGGATAGGAACGATCCCAAAAGCCCTTTAAAATTTCTATCATTATTGGAACGCTAAAGATAATCCCACGCAGAAAATCCAAACGTGCGCAGGCCTCAATCAACCAGCTGGCAACCTCAACATCTCGACTCTGACTTAGAATAATCTCTAAGGCAAGTTCCTTTATCTGTGCCCATTCCTCTGGAGTCTGCGGAACTAGATCAGGATTATTATCAATTTTGCGCTCTTTTTCACGCGCCTCATAACGTAAATCTTTGAGTTTCGTAAAAGGATTTGCAAGGTCCACGTTTAAACGTAAATTCTCCCCAGCATTCCCTTGTAAAGATTTTAAACTCTCCAATGGCGAGGGTTGTTTGCCTGCTTCATCCAAAAACAATTTTTCCTCCCTCTGGAGAATCAAATATTCTATATCTTTAAGATAATTGTTGGTGCGCCGACTTTAATCTAAATGACAAGTGAAGCGCCAAATCACATTTCCTTTTCTGGTAGGATAAGCCTTATAAGTGTAACGGTATAGAGCTTAATGTCTTTTTCTTTTAAATTCTTTTTGTTTCTCTTAAGCTTTTTTTCGATAGCCATAATCGTAACGACAGCTCCAGCATTAGAGAAAACCCCTCTTATGTTCGCTGCTTTTTCCGAAAGCTGGGAAGATGGAGAAATCCTCTTAGATAACGGTGCGAATCCTTGGGCCTATGATAAATTTGGGCTCGTCATTGATGCTGATGATTTCCATAGTCCGACAACGGAAAGAGATGTGGCCGCTTATTGGCGTGTACGGGAAAAACTTCTTAAAATGGGCTATTCCATTCCTACCCCAAGGCCAAAAGAAATTCTCAAAATGGCAGAAGAAGGGAAATGACCACCTGCTTTCGTCAGTGAAGAATTTAAACGGACATCAAGGCCCTAATTCAAAGTAAAACAATGGGACGCTTTATTTTAAAATTTCTTTCCTTACTTACCTCTCTATTCCTTTTAATAGGTGTTATCATATTCTGGAAAAAAGGATCAAAAACAATGACAGAACCCCCTGAAGCAACAAGTGATAAGCCTTATAAATACACGGGCTACAGGCCATTGCTAGGAGCTGTCATGCACGGCGACCTGAAAAGTTTAAAACGCTTGGCCCCCCTAAAAAAAGGCATGGAAGATCGTAATTATAAGGGTGGGAAAACCCCTCTTATGTTTGCTGCTTTTTCTGGAAGCTGGGAGGATGCAGAAATCCTCTTAGATAATGGTGCGAATCCTTGGGCATATGATAAATTTGGGCTCGTCATTGATGCCGATGATTTCCATAGTCCGACAACGGAAAGAGATGTGGCCGCTTATTGGCGTGTACGGGAAAAACTCCTCAAAATGGGATATCCCATTCCTACCCCAAGACCAAAAGAAATTCTCAAAATGGTAGAAGAAGGCAAATGGCCACCTGCATTTGTCAGTGATTATTTTAAAAAGATAGCTAAGCCATGAATTTCCCTCAAATTTCCTTACAAGAGATTGAAGATGCTTTTGAGAAGGCGCAAATGCTTAAATTGACGAAAGAAGCACGCTTTGCCACCGATAAGGGAAAGCTCTTTGCGCCAGAAAAACGCGAAGCCCCCATAGGCTGGCATTCCGCCTCGGATGAGGAATTATCCTTTCTCGGATTAGACCGAAAAGGAGATTTGGAATTTCCAGAAGATCCAAACTCAAAAATTTTTACCAAGACACATTATTTTTCGCAAATTTTTATAAGCGACTCCGAGCCCAAAAAATATGTTCTCGCACATCCGGGGACGGATCCCCTCAATCTTCAAGATGTTTGGCAGAATGTAAAAAATGCATTTGGAGGCGATTCTTTCTACTATCGCCATAGCCGTGAGATTGCAAAAACAATTTTAAGAAACCATCCTGATCTTAATCTTGAAGCCGTTGGACATTCTTTAGGTGGCGGAGAATCTGCCGATATTGCAAAGGCAACAGGAATCAAAGCCACCACTTTTGCTGCTATGGGACCTAACCAAGCAAATGTTCCTGACGGGATTAACAATCCACCTGTTACGAATTTTTATATGGAAGGCGAATTTGCTCAAGTTTTACCCAGTATCGGCTTTCCTAAGCTGGAAGGTCAGCAAATTCCATTGCCTCAAGCGCATCCAGAAGCATTGGCACAAATGAACTCGCAAATTATGATGACAACGCCTAATCCGCTTCAAATGACGGCAGGCTGTTTTACACGTTATTTATTTGCCTTCCACAAGCATAGTTTGGACCGCACCATTCAAGGCTTAAAAGCCCTCATTACAGCGACGAAAAAGGCAGAAGACGCCGTTTCAGAAACCAAGCTAAAAATTACCAATACTCCTTCTTTTGCATTCGGCCTGCCACCTGTCTGCGAAGGAGACATTCACCTTTGTCCAATGCCATTTCATTTTGCGACTCCTATCATTGTGCCGGGCGTTTCCATTCTCATTGCTGGACGCCCTGCGGCTTTTTCAGGATGCAAATCGGCCTGTGCCGCCTCAATCGTAGGTACAGGACATCTGAAAATTAACGGAAGACGCACCGTTTTACTTGGAGATATCAGCTCTCACGGAGGGGTTTGCTCGGCCTCTCCCACCAGTGCTTTTGTAAGAATCCGCAAGGGGTGAGCTTTTATGTTTCTCCATCAAAAAAAATTATCTCTTACGCAATTTTAACCTTTTATAAAAAAATCTTTAATCCTAAAATCAATGCCAATAACGACACAACTCTCTAAACGAATGTCCTATTTTAGATAATTCGTTTAAGTGGTGCTTTTGAAAAATTCAGGAGATATAAATGGGCGTTTATCTAAAATACAATAATGAGACAATCGGAGATGTTACCGAAGCTCAGCACAAAGGCTGGGTTGAGATTCTTGATCTCGACTGGAACATGACACGTAGCATTCGAAATGCTGTTGGGGTTGGGAAAAACCGTGAGTCCAGCTCTGCAAATGTGAGTGAGCTCGCCATCACAAAATATATCGATAGCGCAAGTCATAAATTTGTGACCTATGCTTTCACAGGCCAAGCGAAAGAGGCTCAAATTGACTTTACCCGTGTCAATGAAGGCGGCGAGACTCTTATCCGTACAATTGTATTGAAAAATGCAATTATGGCGAAGATGGAAAACTCTTACACCTCTCGGGATCAGGAAAAACGTCTTTTAGAAGATACACGTCCTCTTGAGAAAATCTCCTTCAACTTCACAGAAATCACAATTTCTGACTATGGTGAAGACCTAAGTGGTAAACCTAAAGGCCCAAGCCGTGTCATCTATGATTTGACACAAGCCAAAACTTTATAAAATCACAGGCACGGGCTGTATCTTTTAGATATAGCCCGTTTTCTTATCTCAATCTTTAAAAGTCACAAAATAATCACATTGTTTAATACAATGAAATTTGAAGGACAGTGTCGTGCTTATTCTTACCGTGAGGCAAATTTCGGATCGTAACATACAAATGCGCCGAAATGTCAATGGGAAGCATGTCACAATTGGGCGAGGCACAGAATGTGAGATCGTTCTAAAAGATCCACAAAAACGACTTTCAAAGCGCCACTGTGAATTATTTCAAAAAACCAATTCTGGAAAAACAGTCTGGGTCGTCAAAGATACCAGCAAAAATGGAACTTTTCTAAACAACTCCCCTATTAAATCAGAAGAAGAGCAGATATTTTTCTCTGGAGATTTTTTGCAAATAGGCGAGTATGAAATTGCCTTGTCCATTGATTCCTCAGATTCATCTTATCCCCCCAATATTATTATCCCTACTCCCCCTCTTGAAGAGGAGGATGATCCATTTTTTCCAAAAAATTCCAATCTCCTGCATTATCAGGAAAACGCCCTCGACCCGCTCGAAGGATTTAGTTCTGGGAATAAAATTCCTTCTAAGATCTCCAGAGGACAACAAGCGCCTTTTGGTTTAGATCAGGCTTTCACGCCACGCAGGACTCTTTTAGAGGAAAATAAAAGCAGTACGGTCGAAGATCACATAGGAGATGATTTTCTAGACTCTTTGCTTGAAGATATAACACCACAAAAAAAACCTCCAGAAAACCGCCCCTCTCCCCCAGAAAAATCCTATCCTTTAGAACGACAGGTGCCGCCACCTTCGTTACACTTAGCAGCAGAAGAAAGTCTTGGCCTCGAGGCTTTTTTAAGAGGTGCCGAATTAGATGAAACAGAAGTTCATAAGCTTTCCCCTCGAGAAGCTAGGGAAACGCTTGAAAAAATGGGAAGAACTTTCCGTTCTATTATCAAAGGTCTTAGAAAAGCAATTATTGCACGTTCTGAAATCAAAAATGAATTTCGTATTGAGCGGACTATTATCCATAATTCTGGAAATAACCCCCTGAAATTTGCAGTGAATGACGATGATGCCCTTTGGGCGCTCCTCGGCATCGGGCGCAAAACAGCTTTCTCCCCTGAAAATACTATTGCTGAAACTTTACGAGATATGCAGTTACACGAGCTGGCTATAATGAATGCGATGATTCCAGCTCTAGAAGAGTTTTTAGAAACGTACAGTATTGAAGCAGCTAAAAAAACTTTCGGAAAAAATTCTAGTGGCGATTTGCCTTGGTGGAACACACTTTCCGCTTGGCAGAAAGCAACTGCTTTACATAAAGAAGGAAAGAAAGAGCTTAGAGAAAATACTGACGGTGTATTTGGAAAGGCATTTGCAACAGCTTACGAAAAATATCTTCAGAAGATGAAAAATGAAACGAGCTACGCTGACTTAAACTCTGAACAATCCAATATCGACTTGAATGCTTCACTACGGAAAAACAAATGAGTAAATTTAGCCGCGTTTTCTGGCAAGAAGGTATGTTCCTAAGGACACAGCATTTTCAACAGCAAGATCGCTGGATTAGTCATGACCTTGCTTCAAGCTTTATCGAAATGAACTCTTGCTGCTGGGGACTAAAGAAATACGAAATAAATGAAGAATTATTATCTTCAGGACAGATTTGCCTTCTTTCCGCCTCTGGTTTTTTGAGAGATGGAACACGTTTCAATCTTCCTCAGGAAGGGGAACTTCCAAATTCATTAACCATCAATGACAATGCGAGCGGCAAACTTGTCTATCTGGCATTACCAAATATGTCTGCCAAAAGGCTTGAATTTAGTGCTGATGAATCTTCTGCAGAACGTTTTAAAATTACAGATGCGATCGTTCAAGATTCATACGTAGCAGACCTCGATGACGATGAACCTATCCAAGTCGCAAACCTTAACTTTAAGCTCCTACTCGAAAAAAATAATTTAGAAGGGTATCAGCTCCTGCCAATCGCAAAGATATTAGAAGTTGATCACGATCATCACGTCATTCTAGATCAAAATTGGATACCACCCGTTATTGTTTGCCGTGCTAGCGCTTGGCTTAAAAATATCATTTTAGAGATCTATGCCGTTCTTAGACAACGGGCTGAAGCTATTAGCTCTCGCTTGGGCGCTATTAAGGAACGTGGCACCACAGAAATTAGTGACTTTATGCTTTTGCAACGTATTAATGTGTGGCACTCAGTGATGGGACATTATGTAAATTATCCTGCCTTATCTCCTGAAAGACTTTTTACCTTTTTTTTAGAAATTGCTGGTGAGTTAGCAACATTTACCTCAGAAAAACACTTACCAGATCATTTCCCTGTTTACGCACATGAGAATTTATTTGAAACTTTCTCCCCCGTAATTCACTCTATTCAAAAATCATTATCAAGCGTTTTCGAACAGGCTGCTACGCCTATTAAATTGAATATGCGGAAACATAATGTGCGTGTTGGTCCCTTGCATGACAAAAGCATCTTGGAATCTGACAGTATCGTTCTTGCCGTTTCTGCCGATACATCCATAGATATTTTGCAACGCCTATTTCCATCAAAAGTAAAAATAGGGGCGGTCGAACATATACGAGATTTAGTTAATATTTCTCTGCCTGGTATTGGCATACATCTTTTACCAGTTGCACCTCGGCAAATGCCATTTATCCCGAATGCACTCTATTTTGAATTAGATAAACATTCTGATGCTTGGCATAAAATGCAAAATTCAGCAGCCTTCGCCATTCATGTGTCTCATGAATTTCCAAATCTAAAAATGGAACTTTGGGCTTTGCGTTCATGAATAATTTTCTGGAAGGCAACAATTATCACAATCATGGGTCAGATGAAGACCCAACCATTGTCATTTCAGAAGATTATCCTTCTCCGCTTTCTGCTCGTGCCGCTAAATTTTCCAATGACAGTAATCAACAAATTTTTGTTTTTGACGATTTAAATATAAAAAACAAATCTGATATCACAAAAGCAGCTGCTCCGCTTTTATCTTTTATGGCTGGGTTGGTAAAAGTTCAAAAGGAACCCGATTTTCATGCGTTAAGGTCTAGCCTCGTCTCTGAACTTTATAAATATGTTGAAAAACTCCAAAATATTGGCGTGGACAACATGACAATCCAAACGGCGCATTACATTTTATGTGCCAGTCTTGATGATATAGTTCATTGCATGCCTTGGTTTCTGCAAGCTAAACAGGCTCAACTTCCTTCTCTATCCGCAGAATTTCATCATGACGTTCAAAGTGGCTCACGTTTTTTTCTCTTATTAAAGAAACTCTCAACATCCCCATCCAGCTCCCTTCCTCTTTTAGAGCTAATGTATTATTGCATGTCACTAGGGATGCGGGGTTATTACCGCTTTTCTCCAAATGGTGCTGCTGAATTTTCACATTCGCGAGAAGAACTTTATCTTCTGATTACACGCTACCAAAACAAAGACAGGAATACACTCTCCCCTCATTGTCAGGGAATTTTTAACCCTTACAAACCTCTAAAATTTGAATTTCCTATTTGGATGGCTGGAATTGCCGCCGCCATTTTTATTATATTTTCATATATTGCTTGCTCACTCATTTTAGGGAACAATACAGATATGCTTATGGGAGAAGTCTCGAGTATTCCCCCCGTTTCTATGCCTATACGTGATAGAATTTCAGCTGTTTCCCTTGCCGATGATTCAAGCCTACGCCATAAACTCTCCAAAGGCTTATCGAAAGAAATCCAAACGGAAGAGCTCACAATTAAAGGATCCGAGATGGTTCCTGTCATTCGCTTGAATATGCGTGAAATGTTTGGTACGGCCGCAACTGGAATCTCGCCAAAATACAAAATTCTCTTAGAAAAAATTGGGAAAGAGATCAGTTTAAATAATGTAAGCCGTGTCAAAGTCGTAGGTTATACAGATTCTAAACGCATTCACACACTCCTATATCCCTCAAACTACGACTTATCCTTAGCAAGAGCTCAAAGCATAGCTACGATTTTATCGTCTCAATTAAAAAATACCAAAATCGTTTCAATAGGACATGGTGAGCAAAACCATATCGGTGACAATAAAACTGAAGAAGGACGTCAACTTAATCGAAGGGTCGAAATTGTTGTCGAAGGAGACATAAAATAATGACCTCTTTTGCACAAAAAATAAAATTCTATCTTAGTTTAAAACCTGTAAAGATCTCGCTAATCACCTTACTTATTGCGATACTTCTTTGGTTTACTCTTCCTTTCTTTTCTTATTTTACTCCCCTATTACGCCGTTTTCTTTTCATAACTTTCATTGTTATTTGTGTTTTTCTCTCTTTCCTCTTGTTTCATCTCTTTCAACAAAAAAAAGAGAAAAAATTAACAGAAAGTCTTCTTGATGAAGACGAAGCTCAAATAAAACACAATAAAATCATAGAAATTGAAGAGCTGAAACAACGTGAAAAATTCAAAAAAGCAATTTCACTGCTAAAACAGCGTGGCATAAAAAGTCTATATGATCTTCCGTGGTTTATTTTAATTGGACCACCTGGGGTCGGGAAAACGACTTTTCTACAACAATCCTCCCTCAATTTTCCACTCGAAGAAGATGGAGAAGAAGGGTTTCAAGGTGTCGGTGGAACTCGCATGTGCGACTGGTGGTTTAGTGACGAAGCTGTCTTGATTGATACAGCGGGACGTTACACGACCCAAGATTCTGATACTTCAGTAGATCATGCAGGCTGGTTTGCTTTTCTTAAGGGCCTTAAAAAAGTACGAAATCGACAGCCTATTAACGGCTTAATTGTAATGCTCTCATTAGAAGACCTGTTATCAGACTCTAAAGAAATTACACTTCAACATGCGAAACAAATACGAAAACGCATAGAAGAAATTGTTAATACGCTCAATGTTAACATCCCCATTTATGTGATTTTTAATAAATCAGATAAAATTACAGGCTTTGAAGAATTTTTTAATGATTTAAATGCAGAGAACCGCAAACAAGTTTGGGGAATGACGTTTCCTTTAGAAAAAGGAAAGCAAGATTTTCAAACAGAATATAACCTTCTTCTAGAAGCGCTCTATGCAAGACAATTAGATCGCATGCAATCAGAGCGTGGCTTAGATCACAGAGCAGAAATTTATTCTTTTCCAACAGAAATGAGTGGTTTATCCAGCATTTTAGATAGTTTTTTAAAAATGTCTCTAGGACCACTGTCTCAGCAAGACAATGTTCTCTGGAGGGGCATTTACTTTACAAGCGCAACACAAACGGGCTCTCCCTTCGATCAACTTTCTGGCGCTCTTTTAAAAACTTTTGGAATTGAACAAACTTCTCAGAAACAAAAACATAAATCTTCATATACGCGCGCTTATTTCATTTTTAATTTAACAAAAGACATTATTCTTGGAGAAGCACTTCTTGGTTCGTATACACCTAAGTATTATCAAAAACGTAAACTAATAAGATTATTAAGCCTAATTTCATTTGGCATAATTGCTGCTATTACTTCTCTTTGGATCTGGAAAGGTGAATATGCATCGCACCAGAGTATAAAAACGCAACTAGATCAATTCGCAAAGTATCATGATACAGTTATTCCTGTTATCAAACCCAAAGTGACAAGTGATGATGACCTTCCGCAAATATGCGAAATCTTAAATAAATCAAAAGAACTTTCGCAAGCTCAAAGGCGGTTTCTCTCTGTTTTTAATAAAAAAACCAATAGAATTGAAACGGAAACGGCCAATACTGTTTACGAAAATAGTCTTCAAAAAATCTTTTTTCCTCGCCTCCTTTGGCGCATAGAAGAAGAAATCCGTTTACACCCCAGAGACCCTATTTCTCTTTATGATAGCGTACGGACTTATCTCATTTTAGGCGGTGCAGGTCCTCATAAACCAAAATTTGTGCAGTCATGGTTTTTCTCCCAATGGCAACGTCAATATCCTGGGATGCTAAATTCAGATCTACGAAATTGTCTAAACGAACATTTAAGCGCTTTACAAGCTACAAGTTTACCAGATGCAGAATTAGATAGTGGGTTAATTGCGCAAGCACGTGTAGCCTTTAGTCACATAAGTCCTGCAGAACGTATTTATGCAAACTTACGTCAGCAAGAAGCCCCGACTAGTTTACAAGGATGGAATTTAGAGGATGTTTTTGAGAAAAATGGAACAGACATTGCGCCTGTTCTATTTAAAGTAAACAAAGTAGCCGCTCTTTCTCAAGATATTCCACCCTTTTTTACTGGAGATGGATTTAATAAGCTTTTACGTAAAAACCTACCTATTGTAGCAAAGGAAATAGCAGAAGAAAGATGGATCACAGGACAAGCAACAGATGTGTCCCTACCCAATAATATCCTCTCTCTAGAAAAAGAAGTCGGTGAACTTTGGCTCGCTGAAGCCACCCAAAAATGGGATGACCTCTTAAACAATATTCACTTGCGGTTATCTACTGATAAAAATGCACTAACCAACCAGCTTTATCTTTTATCCTCTACTCCGTCTCCTCTTATGGAAGTTATTTCATCCATTGCAAAAGCCCAAAAAATCTCCGATTTATCAGCTATAGAAAAACTCCCAACAGAACCTCTCGAAGAAATTAAACAGAGATGGAATACCTCAAGAACACCAGGTGAAAATGCGCCTCCAATGATGGAAACATTAAATAAACAAATTGCTGAGCTTAGTGAATTGGTCTCTAGCGAAGATACTTCTTCCCTAACCAATGAGCAGCTTGCTGTTCCCATTAAACATTTAAAACTTGAAAGTCTTAGATTTCCAAAACCTGTATCAACTTGGATGCAAGAGCTTTCTAATACCGCCCATCAGGCGCTCTACAATAAAGAGGTCAAAGCTGTAAAAAAAGATTTCAATCGTGAGGCTAGTGGCCTAGGACAAGCCTGTCATCAGATTATTCAAAACCGTTTTCCCTTTACAGCTCAATCGGATAAAGATATCCCCTTACAAGATTTTTCTCGTTTATTTGCTCCTAATGGCCTCATGGATAAATATTTCCAAGACCATATGGCACAATATGTAAACCAGAATGGCATTCATTGGACTCTCAAGGATGGTGGAACCTTCAAACCGCCTTATAATCAATCCCAAATCACATCATTTGAATTGGTATCTAAAATTCGAAACGCTTTTTTCCAAGACGGCTCATCCCCTTCTTTCAAGGCGAATATCTCTTTTAAAGGCTCTTCAAAAGTTGTTTTAAGATTAGGAAGTCTAACACTCAAATCTGGTGAGCAAGCACTCGTTTCTTGGCCTGATTTAGACAAATCAACTTATGGATTTTTCTTAAAATCAAAAATCAAAAAAGAGGATACCTCCTCAATCAATAATGGTGCGTGGGCATTGTTCAGATTATTCTCTTCAGGAGAAATTCAATCCGAAGATACAGAGGGCGTAACATACCGCTTTTTAGCAGGCGAAACCCTAAAAATTAATAAGCAAGATATTAAAGAAACTCTCTCTGCTATCCATCATTTTCAGTGCCCAAAGATTAACTAATGCCTAACTCTTTTAATATCAGTAACCGCATAAGTTATTTTGGGAAATTGCCACAATATGGAGATTTCTTGAAAGGGAATCTCCCCGAAAAAGTTTACATAACGCTAGATGAATGGATCTCTACAGAATTACGAGAAGCCCAACGGCACTGTGGAGGTCACTTCGATCAAAAGTGGCTGAAAGCCCCTATTTACTACTTTGCCTTAAAGAAAAATAACAACCTCTTTCAAAAATCCACCTTTGGGGTCTGGATGCCTA
Source organism: Acetobacteraceae bacterium (assembly GCA_004843345.1). Classification (NCBI taxonomy): domain Bacteria; kingdom Pseudomonadati; phylum Pseudomonadota; class Alphaproteobacteria; order Acetobacterales; family Acetobacteraceae; species Acetobacteraceae bacterium. The sequence goes on along the minus strand of CP039460.1, from coordinate 1,667,739 downwards.
GCCTTGATAAAGCTAATCGTCCTTTCCCCTTTTTGCTGTTTCTATTTCTCCCTGAAAACATAGATTTTCAGGAAGGAATCAATTCTACACCTCAAAACCTTCTACAACTTTCTGCCATCAATCTACATAAAATCCTTTTAGGGGAAATACCATTTCAAGATGGATTAAATTTGATAGCAGAGCATATAGAAAAAACCGCAAACATTATTGAAATAAAAAGTAATTTCTGGTGGTCAGGCGATACATTTTTAGAAAACACAACCTTACCTATGAAAGAAAATTTTCACCTTCTTCTACATTCTACTCCATAACATTATGGCTTAGCAGACAGAGATAATCGTTAACGAAAATGCTTCAACAGATAGAGCGCTACCACATACATTCCCTGCTTGGCGAAGGCAGTATGGGAATCATCTATAAAGGTTATGACCCGCTCATTGAACGTTTCGTCGCAGTAAAGACAATTAATCCTGATCCACTAGAACCTCTGAGCTTTGAATCTACAAAAACATATTTCGAAAATGAAATAAAAATCCTAGGAAAATGCCAACACCCTCATATCGTCCAAATCTATGATGCGTTTTTTAAAAATGAAAACATATACATCATTGAAGAATATATAGAAGGCTCAACTTTAGCCTGCCTACTATCAAAAGATTCTAAAAACGATTTTGGGGAAATCCTAACGCTGATTTATGCCTTAGCTGAAGCAATCTCTCATCTGCACAAAAAAGGCATAATTCACAGAGATCTAAAGCCCTCTAATCTTTTAATCTCCAATAAAACAGAGCTAAAGTTAATAGACTTCGGAACTGCAACTTTTATAGAAGAAGCCATAAATGAGAATCTACTCATAGGGACTCCCAATTACATGTCCCCAGAACAATGCCTCAAGAAAAGAATGGATGAACGATCAGATATATTTTCCATTGCCTCTATTTTTTACGCTTTACTTAGCGGAAAAAAACCTTTCGATGGAAAAAATTGCATGCAGATTATTAATAATATTCTGCATAATCCTCCACTACCAATTTCATGCATCAGAACAGATATGAACAGTTTTCTGCTAAAAAAATTAGATAGCTTTTTTGATACAGCCCTAAGCAAAGAGCCTTGTAAAAGATTCCAAAACATAGAACAGTTTAAGCACAACCTAAAAATACTGGAAGATACGAGCATGGAGGCTCAAAAAGGTAAAAAGAAACAATCCTTTTTCTTAAAATTTTTACCATCCAATTGCTTTAAAGACAGCGATGCAACATGTATTGTGCCATTTTCAGAAAATAAAGAATAAACCAAAGGCTCCCTAAACAGAGAGTTTTCTCAAGGGCAAAATTCAGTTCCATTTTAAAAAATATAATATTGATTAGGGGGTTAAGATGCTGCGTAAAACTAGATTTTTTATTTTTGGAAGTATTTCAGGAATTCTATGTTTAGTTTGTACATCAAACAATCTATATGCCTCTTCTATAGGAATGCAACTTCCCTCTTGCCAAGCTGGCGCTATTACCCTCAACATTGACCAAAAAATTGCCAGCACTTCTGGTATGTCACATGATGCCGCTGATTTGACTTTTATCAACAGCAGGACAACAAGTTGCAGCATCACAACCCGCCCTGAAATTTCCTTCCTAAATGGCGGAAAGCGCCCCCTTCCCATTGCCTTTAGAACAGAAAACTTATCAGACTCTCAATCTACTCTAAAAGAAATTACTATTCCCGCAGGAGGCAAAGCCAAGATGAGATTGCGCTGGGTTTCTCAAAAACTTTTTGATAAAAATCTTTGCTATAAAACTTCCTTTTTAGCCCTTGTTATTCAAGGAGAACAAACACGCATCGCCTTCAAAAATAAGATTTGCGGAGACAAAACAAAGGGTGTTGTTTACGAAACCAGCTTATTAACGCCAGATTCTAAAAGCGGCGTCTAAAATCTCCAAGATCAAAAATCTCTGTAAAAGGACTTTTTAGCAAAAGCCTCAGATGCTTCACATCGGATTCATACTACATAACCCTGAAATTTGGTTTAAGCTACGCCTTCAATGATATGAGATGTGTTTTTGTTAATGAAAAAGCCATGAACGCCTTGGATCGTAGCCGATAGACTTCACAGAAACAATCCAGAAAAATGGAATGAAGTTTTAAATGAAATTAATCATCTCTCGCATTAAAGGATTTTACTCTATAATTTAGAACAAAAATATTTAAAACTTACAATTAATATAGTTCATCTAAATATTGAGCTTTTGGAGTTCAAATAAGATGTCTTCACTTAAAGAAGAATTCGAACAAAAATACATTCTCTATAATATGCAGATAAGAGTTCTAAATGGCATGAGAGTAGATAAATTCGAACTTCTTTATTGGTTAATTATAGATGAATTCTACATTGAATTTGGTGAAGCATTAGACGCTCTGTCTTTAGCTTTAATTCTTCTTAGTTTGCCGACAATTCCCGTTACTGGAAAATTAGGAAGCGGAGCTACGAAAGGGACAAGTCCATTACCCATAGCTTCCAGAGAGTTTATTAGACGTAATTTTAAACAACAATTTTTCAAAGCAAATCATAGAACCATCACTTGGGGAAAAATAAAAAAATTAAAGTGGGCTATGACAAGGAGTATAGGTGCCTACATTGGTCGTTGGGTTCCTTGGGTAGGTGCTCCACTAACAATTTACGACTTAACTAAAATAACTAATAGAGTGATCCATCGTTATCAAATGATAGTTCCTGAAAGAGAACGGCTATGAATGTAGCAGATGAAGTCAGAAAGCTTACGCAAAAACATTTCGGAGAGTTTCTGGATACATACTCATTAAGCAATGATGATTTTCTTTTTGATCGTGAGGATATCTTCTATTTTTTAAATGACTATCTAGAAAAATTAAACGTAGATATGACAACCTTTCACTGGGACTCTTATTTTCCCAAAGAACATCTCTTACCTAATTTCTTAATTCCTAAGCGCTTTCGAAGCCCAGAGCCAGAGCCTCTAACAGTTAAAATGCTTATCAAATCTGCAGAGGCTGGACGCTGGCTTTATTGATATTGTTTCTTACAAAACGGAATTAAAAAGAGCTATTTGCATTCCGTAGATCGTAAATTGTTCTGTAAACACCTTTCTGAATGCCGTTCATAGCCGCACCATAATCCGCAATTTCAATAAGTTCATAAGATAAAGAAACATGTTCAGAAGGAAGCGTCTCTTCTGTAACAGGATTATCAAAACTTGAGAAAATAACATTTTCTAAACGAAGAGACCTGAGCGTTGTTTCACTTCCCTCATAAACGCGCGTCATGTAAATCATGACTTGCTTCATCATTTTTCCACGAAAAAACAAATCGATTAGGGCGCAGCTTGCGCTATCAATCTGCTTAGAAAAGAATAAATCTTTGCAGGAAACAGCATTTACTCTATTCGCCATTCCGAGGCCGTTCCCTTTGGAAACATTCCGATCTCCACCCCAATCAAGATTTTTTAATTCAATACAACCTTCATAAGAGCTGGCCGTGACATCTCCTTCTATACCTTCGATCTTCATGTAAATTCCCATACCAAGATCTCCTTTCTAGATATTTAAATTAAACACTTTTCCGCCTAAAAAATATGCAAATTTCTAGGAATTTTTAAGTACACAAATAATAAAGCAGGCATTTAAGAACCCTCTCATCAGAAGCTGGATACTCGCCTGACAGAAACGATCTAGTTGTCTCTTCTGAGATAATGTCATTTTTTGTTAAAAATAAAAACATTTGATGTGAAGCAAAAAGGCGTAACATTACTTTCAAAGTTTCCGTCTCAGAAATCAAACCCCTACTGGCCTCATATCATGAAAAGACTCAATTTCCTTAAACTTATTGCTGGGGGATTCCTTTCTCTTTTCACACTAAAAACCCAAAAGACCTTTGCTCAGCAAGGACAACAAAATATGAATCGTAAGTCTTCATCCTCTATCAGGCTTCTTCGTGCCATCACCCGACATGACACAACGGAATTCAGTAAAATCCTGCAAGAAAACCCGCCTGATCTCGATTTAAATGTTAGAGATCGTGATGGATATCCCGCCATTATATGTGCCATTCTCGCTGGTGAATGGGATATGGTTAAAGAGTTTTTTCTCCATGGCGCCAATATCTGGGTTTATGACTCTGGTGGAGCTAATGTTGGCTGGATGCTAGCAACATCCTACCCAGATAATAAAGGCGAAGATAAACAATGGCTGATTGATTTCCTCAAATCTAAGAAATATCCTTGGCCAGCTCCAGAGCCATGGCAAATGCCTAAACTTGTCAAAGAAGGTAAATGGCCACCGGCTTTCGTGACGGGAAAGGAAAGAGAAGAATCGCAACTTCCAAAAGACAAGAGAGCATATTTCTTGTTAAAAGCTGACAGCAAAGTATTCCATGAATACCTACAAATTTCGAACGAAGAAGAAAAAGAAGCTTTTAAAAGAAAACATCTTCCAGAGTTTTATAAGTAAAGTTCAGGACTAAAAAATGGTCAGTAATAAATGCGATATGCAGGGTTATACCCTAGAACAATGGGAAGACCTCCATACAGGATCAGGTGTTTCTGCCGAAGCCTATAAAGACCCCAAGCTGACGCAAGAAGAACTTTGGGGAGACGGGGAAAACACGCCATTTCGTGTTCCTGATGAGCATTTAAAAGAATATTTCAAATTTAAAGAAGGTGCTTTCAACGATCCAGAACATACGCCGCTTCATCGCCCATTATGGGATCTAAATGATGCAGGCACTCCGAACTCTGGCCAACTCTCTTCTGCCTTATCAACAAGCTATTATACAAATTTTGATGCCACGATTATGGCAGATCCCAACACCAAGACCCTTTGGCTTGCCAAAGAAGGCAAATAGCCACCTACTGGTGCGAAGCTGACACAAAAAGTTCCTTAAAATTTTGTTTTTGATGTGAAGCAAAAAGGCGTAACATTACTTTCAAAGTTTCCGTCTCAGAAATCAAACCCCTACTGGCCTCATATCATGAAAAGACTCAATTTCCTTAAACTTATTGCTGGGGGATTCCTTTCTCTTTTCACACTAAAAACCCAAAAGACCTTTGCTCAGCAAGGACAACAAAATATGAATCGTAAGTCTTCATCCTCTATCAGGCTTCTTCGTGCCATCACCCGACATGACACAACGGAATTCAGTAAAATCCTGCAAGAAAACCCGCCTGATCTCGATTTAAATGTTAGAGATCGTGATGGATATCCCGCCATTATATGTGCCATTCTCGCTGGTGAATGGGATATGGTTAAAGAGTTTTTTCTCCATGGCGCCAATATCTGGGTTTATGACTCTGGTGGAGCTAATGTTGGCTGGATGCTAGCAACATCCTACCCAGATAATAAAGGCGAAGATAAACAATGGCTGATTGATTTCCTCAAATCTAAGAAATATCCTTGGCCAGCTCCAGAGCCATGGCAAATGCCTAAACTTGTCAAAGAAGGTAAATGGCCACCGGCTTTCGTGACGGGAAAGGAAAGAGAAGAATCGCAACTTCCAAAAGACAAGAGAGCATATTTCTTGTTAAAAGCTGATCGAAAATTGTTTGATGAATATATTGATCTGCCAAGACCAGAAAGAGAAGCCTTTAAAAGAAAATATTTTCCAGAGTTTTATAAATAAAGTTCAGGACTAAAAAATGGTCAGTAATAAATGCGATATGCAAGGCTACACGCTAGCGCAATGGGAAGATCTCCATACAGGATCGGGCGTTGCTGCCGAGGCCTATAAAGACCCCAAGCTGACGCAAGAAGAACTTTGGGGAGACGGAGAAAACACGCCCTTTCATGTTCCTGATGAGCATTTAGAAAAATATTTTGATTTTGATGACAACGCTTTCGACGATCCGGAACATACGCCGCTTCATCGCCCATTGTGGGATCTAGATGATGCAGACACTCCAAACTCTGGCCAACTCTCTTCTGCCTTATCAACAAGCTATTATACGAATTTTGATGCTGCGATCATGGCAGATCCCAACACCAAAACCCTTTGGCTTGGGGTTAAAGGCACCGATGATGGCCTTTTTGGCGATGATATGTTGCAAAATATCACACAGGCTTTGGGAGGACAAAGTGAAGATAGCCAATCTGCAGTAAAGCTTCTTAAAAACCTAAAAAGAGCCACAATCAATCCAGAGAGTCCTTATTATGGTTGGGGCAGAGCTGTTGCAGGCCATTCAAAAGGGGCGGTAGATGCTTTACATGCTGCCTTAGACGGCGGTTCCGAGGTCAAAACAGTTCTCATTAACCCTGCAAATGTCAATCCTGCCTCTCTTTCCGCCCAACAATTACAAAACTGGAATGCATGGTCAGAGGCTTCTCCCAATGTAATGCCGATGGTCACAAATGGAGAAATCCTTGACAGCTTTGTGAATCCTCTCTCTTCTTTAAAGGGAACGACAAGTTTAAAACCCCCTATCCTTTTAGAGCCTACCGCCGATGCTTTAAAAAAATATAATTTAAGCACTGGACGGATTGCGTTACATGACAAGCTTCTGGCACGAGAACTGATCGGTAAAAAGCTCTCAGATTTACGCAGTGAAGAATGTCTCCTTGAAAACAATCTTCTTTTTCCTCCTAAAGAAGAAACCCCCACCCCCAGCAAGAACACGGTAAGTATACGCTCTACTCCAGCTCCTAATGATAAAGGCACGTATCAGGTGCCTTTTTTATTGCAGCTGAAAACCCCACTCGGCAAAGACGGCGAAAGTTTTAATCCAAAAGCCCTTCATGCTGCTTCCTTCTACGCTGAAGAAACCCTCTCACAACCTTATTTCTTTAAACTCAAACTCTTTGCCAATGAGCAGAATATCTCCCCAGACAAGCTCATTCGCCAGAAGGTCTCTCTTCTCATTAAACGTCAAAACGGAGAAGACCGTTATTTCCATGGTGTTGTTCATAGTTTTACACAAGAAGAAACCCATGAAGACCGTGGCTGGGTTTATCATATGGAAGTCGTGCCAGAGCTTTATTTCTTAAAAGACCAGCAGATCAATCGTACCTTTCAGCAAAAAACCGCCAAAGCCATCCTCGAAGAAATCCTCACAGACGCAAATATTGAACCCAACTTCTCTCATATTGAGGATACAACCACGCTGCCTTATGTGACGCAGTTTAATGAAACACATTTAGACTTTCTACACCGCCTCATGCGTGAAAATGGCTATTTCTATTATTTTAGGCATACGCAAGAAGAAGCTCAGATGGTTATTGGCAGAGACAATAAAGCTTTTGAGAAAAAAGCGCCAAATCTTTACCAACTGGGACAAGGCGGAGATCATCAGCATCTTTTACGAGAGTTCCACAGCACAGCAAAAACCCTTCCTAAAAAAATCACTGTTCTCACCAGTAATTTAGATAAAGAGGAAGATACCGCCGATGCAAGTTTTTCTGGAACAAAACAATCCGAAACGCTCTTAACAGGGGAACGTTCTCTTTGGAAAGAACAGAGAGAGACAAAGAACTGGGTTGAGCAAAAGGCAGCCTCCTCCTCTCCTTCGTCCAGCACAACACCCCAAGAGGGATTAGCTGACTATACCCAGCAAGCAATCCTGGCTTCTGCTTCTCTGTGCAGTGGACTGAGTACCGATCCAACCTTCCAACCTGGTCTTAAAATCCACATTGCGGCTTCTAAAACAGATAAAGAAGGATCTCCTTATGTTTTACAGCAGGTGATCCATCAGGCTGAAGATTTAAGTTGGTATCGCTCCAATGGAGAAAAACCTAAAGCGCCCTCCTATGATAATCAGTTCAAAGCCTTTCCTTCAGAAATCAATTGGCATGATGAAGTTCCACAACGTCCGCGTATTGGTGGCATTTATAGTGGTCTCATTCAGGGCAATCAAAACAAAGGAACGATTGAAACCGATAAGCTTGGGAGAATAAAAGTCAAACTTCGTTTTGATCAAGATAAGACAACAAAGGCTGGGAATATCATCTGGGCGCGTCTTTTAAACCCATGGTCTGGAGAGAATTATGGCTGGATGCATTTACCACGGGTTGGAACGGAAGTTGCGGTCTCTTTTATGGGCGGAGACATTGACCAGCCTGTGATTGTTGGATGCTTTTATAACAATCAGGACCTTCCACCCTATAAGCTTCCAGATAAATCTTCTGTTTCTGGGATCAAAACACGCACCTTAGGATCAGAACAGTCTGAGGATGGGAATGAACTTTGTTTTGACGACAATAAGGACAATGAGACGTCTCTTACCTTAAAATCACAACGTTCTATGCATCTCGAAGCCCTCGAAAACCAAAATATCATTGTCCATAAAAATCAAGCCGTGGAAATTCAAGGGAATAAACAAGAGATAATTAAAGGTGAACAAAAAATTGAAATAAAAGATAGTCGTGATGTGACTATCAATGGAGAAGATGCCCTTCTTGTTCAGAAAGGTAATCTTTCAATAAAAACGGAAAACGGAAAAGTTATTGTTGAAACACCAACTAAAATTAACATTATCTGTGGTGATGCTGTTCTTACAATCTCCGAAACTGGTCTTACCATCAAAGGAGGTGACGTAGAGAGTCAAATGTAATCTTATCTCCCCTCGTTTTTATTTCCTTTAGAACAAGTTTGAGAGGGCTTAACTTCTGGCTGCGTTACCACGCTCTTCCCTTTTTGAATTTCAATCTGCTTTCCTAACTTAATCTGCTTGAGCCGATATTCCGTTTTTTTATCAATCGCCAACACAAAGATTTTGTTCTTCTCTTCGTTCTTTAAAAGCACCAGGCTTTGGTTATTCTTATGCCGTATTCCCTCATAGGTAAAAGCGCCCACAGCTTGATCCTCTAGTGGCACATACGCTTCCTGAACAAGACCTCTTATTCTTTTATCCGTACGCTCCTTAATATAATCATTAACGGCTTTCCAAGCCTCTTTCTCAGAGGGACTCATCTGACGGAACTTTTTAAGGAAAGTCTCGTTCTCTCCTTCTAACGCTTTCTTCTCTTTTACCTGTTCTAAAACGCTGACTGCATTCTGATTGACTGTGCCTTCCCGTCGCACTCCATAATGTACTTGTTCCCCTTCTGGGCGATCTCTTTGTTCCAAACTGTCTCCCTCAGCCACAGGCACTGACATGGAAGATCCATCACTTCTTGTGTCTCTGGATTGCGAACGGCTTGCCATGTCGCTGAAGGGCATGTCTCGCATGCGATTGTCACTTTCGGCCTCAGGGGATGCTTGCCTACTTTCTCCAAAACCCCACTTTGATAAGTTTGCACCTCCGTGGAAGAAACGAGAGGTGTATCGGTAAACTCGATCTGCAAAGCTTCTTGCGCTATCTCCGAATTTGCTTCCTCCAAAACGGTTTCCATTTCTGCTAGAAGCTCCTCTGGACTCTTTTCCGTTTCTTTGTTCATTTTCTATCCTTTTTTCAGTTTCTTTTTGTCTAAGTTTTTCCAATTTTGGATCTAAAAAAGTAACATCAAGCGCTTCTTGCGCTGCAAGCTTCACCATGCGTTTTTGAAAAGCTTTCGTGCCTGTTAATTTGAGCGTATTGCCACCTCTTTTTGCAGAGGCCGTTAAAATAAAGAGAAGTGCTTCATCACTGGATTTTTCATTCAGTGTCAGGTTTTTACCATCATCTTTAATCTGTTCTCGTCCCAGCTTAAAAAGAAGCGTTCCGCTTTTAGTGACTTCAACATCCTTTCGCCCAGCAAGTGCTGAAGCTGACATCGATTGAATAGAAGGATCATTAGCATAACGTTCTGCACGTTTAATCAAAGATGAGCGCCTGCCACGCATCACTTCCAGAGCTTCTTCATTCCCCTTTGTAGCTTCTTTCTTGAGCCAATCTGCCCAAGACAATCGTCCATCACCAAGATTTTCAATTCGTCCTGTTATTTCTGTCTTAATCTCTTTGATCTGTTGGGTTTTCTTTTGATGCAGATAGTCAAAACCCTTCTTTTTACTCTCATGCACTTTCATCCTTTTATAGATTTCTCGTGTAAGCTTTGTTTCTGCTAAAACTTTATCAATCCGTTCCTGCTGTTCCTTAAGAAGTTCTACCTTTTCTTTCTTGAATTTGTCGGATTGCTGTTTCCAACGTGGCATGAGTTTTTCAGCTATTTTAGAACGTTCTGCTGCCAAAAGAGACGCCTTCGCTTGCTCGTTACCTGACCGAGCCTCCTCCTGGAGCCAATCACCATATTTCTGACGTAAATCCCCAATCTTTGCTTTAGCTTCTTTGTAGCCTTCAAACAGTTGCTTTGATTCCAGAGAAGATCTATCCCAGAAAGCTTTCCGAAGCTCAGCACTACGTTCTTTTTGTTTTTCGATCTGAACTTGCTTTTCTGCCTGTATGTTTTGTCTTGTTTCAAAGACTTGCTGACGTTCTTTCTGATAATCTGCATAGATGTTATTGGTCTGCTTCTTTGCCAAAGCCTCCAAAACTTCTTGATTACCTGCTTTAACTTGCCGCTCCTTCCATTGCGACCATGTTTCTTTCGGTAGGCCTGCCTGTTTCATCTTTTCGTCAAAGGTCTGGTAAATTTTTTTGAACTCATCTGAGAGTTTCTGGTCGATGGCCTCTTTTAACAACGTATTCTTTGCTTTAAGTGCTTCTCTTTTTTTCAGATAATCTGCGTCATAAAGATTATAGCCTGCTTTGATCCATTCTTTCCTTGCTTCAAAAGCTTTCAAAAGATCTGCGGTCTCTTTATCTAAATTCAGAGGTAAAGGACGCTTTTGATAGGTTTTCTTGGGCGTTTCAGAAGTCTTTTTCTGTGTATTTTTTGGCGTTGCCTTAGCACTCTTCTCTGGTTCAGGCTTATTCTCAGCCTTTGAGAAATTGCTTTCAGGATTAAGAGAGGGCTTGTCTTCTTCTAATGGAACGAATTCCCCCAATCTCTTTTCCAAATTCCCTTTAGAAAACTCTCTTCCTAAAGAAGACCCCTTTAATCTCACACCGGCTTCAGATTCAAAAATCAAACCATTTGCGCGCATTTTAAGCTCGACACTATGCTCCCCTAAAAGCTTATGAAAGCTTTGCCAATCTTCTGTTTTTTTAAGCTCGTCTTTTAGATTTTTTTGCATCCAGCTTAAAAAACTTTCCTGGCCTGAATGCGCCTCCATATCGGCTGCTTTACTCTGACTTTGTGTTTTTGTTCGTTGTTTATCTTTAATATGGTTATCGCGCTGTAATCCATATTTCTCTTCTAAACTCTCCCGAACTTGATCGAGCGTCCAGTTATCATTATGCGGTGTTTTAATGGTAAAATTTTTAGGGTGAATTTTATTAAAAGCAATATGGATATGCAGGTTATCCGTATCTGTATGAACGGCTGAAACTCTTTGATGCTCACTAAATCCCAAAGCATCCGCATAAGCTTGCTCAATCTCTTTTAAAACTTGAGGAGATGGATGCTCACCTGCTCTAAAACTCACAAGAAGATGATAAGTTTTATCATCTTTTGATCGCTTGTTTTTTGTTTGAACAAGATCCCCTTTAATCCCAGCAGCAAGAGCGGCCTCTTGTTTATCTTCATAATGTTCCAGTGATGGGAAATTTGTAAGATTTATACTCTCAATCCGTTGCGCATTAGCCTTATCATTTGAAATATAATCAACAAGTCCAGAAAAGCTGCTCTTTGCAATCTTTTTCATTGAAATGCGTTTAGCAAGCATTAGTCTTTTTTCACTTTAAAAAACTTTGCATCAAATTTTTGAATTTTTCCTTGAAATCTTTGCTTTTTCCATCTTTTTATGATGGCTCTTACGAAAAAACAAATAAGAATAAAATCCACGCAGACTGAATCATAAACACCCCCGAATAAGGGGGAATGCTTGAGAACAAAGACCTCAAAATTTGGGAAAATCTGAAATACAATCAGACAAAAACCAACAAAAAGAAGAAATTGAATAAGAGCAATACAAGCCCCAGAGAAAAGGCTTTTAAAAGAAAGCATTAGTCTTTCTTTTGTGAAATTATTAAGCTACTCATCTCAGATCTCCAGTCAGATTTACCTCGCTTTTGATCTTCTTAATATTTTCTTCCCCTGATTTATTAACATTCCATTTTTCCTTAACTTTTTGAGAACAAGCTTTAATTCCTTTGTCATAAAGCTCTTTCTGCTCATTATAAGTTTTGAACTTTTGATTATACTCAGAATCAGAAACAACAATCTCATCTGAAAACCCCAGACAATAATCTAGCGAACCGAAACAACCGATTGCCGCGATAAGTAAAAGGCAGTATCCAAAATCGGATAAATTGCCCAGCTGCATAAAAAGTACCAAAGCTAAGATAAAACTGATGAAAAAAACGATGGCACAGCCTACTCCGAGATGAACATGAGAAGAATGTGAAACTAAATTAAATACAGGCTCAGTGCCGCAAATATGCTGAATACCTGCATTCATTTGTTGTTCAATTAAATCATTAGTTGTGTGTATTGAGAGAGACATTTTAAAACCTACTATTTGAAAGAAAGATGTTAGTTAAAAAAGTGAGTATCAGACACAAACTCAAAGCAGCTCCAAAATAACTTCCTTTTTCGATAAGCGGTCGCTTGATCCCCCTCGCATTAGAAACAAGACAAGCGTAATAAATCAGGCAGAAAACAAGAAACGAAACGATTGAAAAGCCAACTAAGAGCGAGTTATCTATCCCAAAGATTGCCTGATGAAATCTCAGCTCTTCATGGCACGCTTCATTCACTCCAGCAGTGAATGAAGTATCAGACGCAAAAGCACTCTGATCCATTGCCAAAAACAAAAGACTAAAAGTACTGGACTTTAAAAATGGATGCTTCATTTTAACTTCTTTTCCCTACTTACTGTGTTTCCTACGAATATCTTTTAAAAGAAGAAGCATATCACCTTGCGTTTCTTCAATTTTAACCAACAAAGCGGAAATATAATCCGAACCAAATTTTTTCCGCACCCCATCTTTCGTCAGCCATAATTTCAAAAGGCCTCCAAGCCGACCAAGGTCTCCATTGATACGAAGGAGATCATCCACTCTCTCCAAATCAACTGGCGCAACGATACGGTAATTAAGCCCCAAAAAACGTAAATACGAAGATACAGACAGATTTGCTTTTTTAGCGTTTGCTTCAATCTCTATTTTTTCCTCTGGAGAACAAGAAACTTTCAAGCGAGGAAAGTTTCTTCGAGATTGAAGATTGCTCTTTGTCGTTGTTTGATCCGAAACCTTCATTAACTTTCTTTCAAAAAATAGACACTCGCGGCGGTAGCCGTTTCCATCGGAGATCAGGATATTCGTTGAGCCAAAGGCGAATAAGCAATGTGTGAAGTCCCTAGCTTTTAAGCGTGGGGTCACTTCACCTATCCTGCCCCGACTTTTAGTGTTCCTAAATGTAATCTTCTGAAACTTATTGAAAATCTTGATTTAAAACGAGTTCTAATATTATTTTATAAATGAAATTTTCAGCTTTTAAAATGTTAATTCTTATTTTATAAAATAAATAAAAGGGATGATTTGCTATAAAAATTGAAAGTTTCGCTCAATGTCAGACATACAAAATGTTAATAGTGATCTCCAACAGGAGCTCCAAAAATTTGCAGAAGTCTTCATTCCCCAACAAATCAAAAAATTTTCAAAAAGCAAAGGCACACCTGCATGGTTAAACAAGTGCCAAATTCTCCAAAATAAAGAACTAATCCTTCTTCTATCAAAACGTTCCTCTTCTACGCACACAATTTGGCAATACCTTTTTGAAGAGAAAAAAATTCTCTGCACATACTCAACTTTTTTCAAACATTCAAAAAGTCTTTTGCCTGAATTGTTTTATCATGAAGCTGGCTCACACAATGTCTAATCCAACGCAACAAAAATCAAAACTTGAGCAAGAAATGAAGGAATTTGAAGAATGGCTAAAAACCGAGGAAATCCCTGAACATACCAACCTTAAGAATAATAAAAAAATACCTTCTGACATTTCTCGTGTAAGATTTCTTCTTTCTAAGAACTTAATTATTGAACTTGCCAAAAAAGGATATTCCAGAACACGAGTTTGGAAATATCTTAAACGAGTAGGAAAAATTGATTATGTTTTTTTAACCTTCTGTCGTCATGTCCGAAAACACGGACTTCAAAAATATTTTTCGGAAGAATTTAGAGAACAAGAAATTCAGTCCCCTCTCTCACAAGAAAAAACGCCTCAAGAAAAACCAGAAGTTTCTTCTCCTCAAAGAGAGCTAAAATCTAAAGAGATTCCACAAAGCTCTACTTACAATCCAAATGCAGAGGATATTCCAAAAAAATACTTTAACAATCCTTCTTACAAGAATGAAGGAACCCCGTTTACAAATATCGTCCAAAAATTATGAAAAGAGACTTTAAATTATGAAAGCCATTCATTTTATTCTTCAAGGAAAAGGCGGTGTTGGAAAATCATTTATCTCAACAATGCTGGCACAATATCTTTTAGAAGCGAATATCCCAATCACGTGCCTAGATACAGATCCTGTAAATTCAACTTTTCAATATTTTAAAAAACTCTCTGTTCGCCATGAAAAAATCACAAATGAACATAATGTCATTGATGATTTTCTTATCCAGAAGCTTGCTCTGGATATTTTAAAAACAATGGAAACAGCCAAGGCAAATAATCTTCAAATTATTGTTGATAATGGTGCCACCTCTTTTCTACCTATTAACAATTTTCTTGCAAATTCCGAGGCCTTTTCTGTTTTTCATGAAGCTGGCAATGAGGTGTTCGTGCATACAATTTTAACAGGTGGCGCTGGTATGATTGACACTTTTCAAGGTTTAGAACATCTCCTAAAAACTTTTCTTGAAAACTGTAAACTCGTTGTCTGGGAAAATCCTTATTTCGGAAAAATTGAAAGCAATGGAATGGGTTTTGAGGACACAACTCTTTATTCAGAAAACAAAGATAAAATCCTTGGAATTATTAAACTACCAACATGGGATACCTTATCTGCCTATACTATTGAAAAAATTATGAATGCTCATCTAACTTTCTCGGAAGTAAATACGCTTTGGAAGGAAGGCGAAAAAGAGGGTTTTGATATATTTACAGCACAACGTGCTAAAAATATTAAAAAGAAAATTTTCACACAAATTGATCCCATTGGAAGTCAATTTTTATGAACAGCACTGAAGCGCATCTTGAAAATAATTTTCAAAAACTAAAAACGCTCATTGCCCAAGACCATGGCATCAAACTCCCCAATGATGATCCGATAGCTGTCGTTTTTACAATGCTTGAGTTTTCTCATGAACAAGCAACAAGTAACCTAGCGAACAGTTTAAATGCCTTCCACGATCAAGAAAAACAACTCTATCAAGAGTTTCTTGCAAAATGGGAGACAGACAGTACCAGGACAACCAAAGAAGTCGCTACAAAAATGCTTCGGGCAGAAGACAAGCTTCACAAAGCGCAAATGGATCAAGCTACCGAGCGTCTTGAAACATTATCTAAACAAATAGAAGCGACAATTAGCAGCAAATATGAACAACTCCAAAACCTACAATCCAATAAAGATTGGACATGCTTAGGCTTCTCTTTATCAGATATTATGCCTTTTCTGCTGCTCTTTACGCTCCTCAATTCAGGCTGCATTTTCTACTTATGCTATCGTTTATTACACCATTAAGGATGCAAAAAAAGGGAGCTTAAAGCTCCCTTTTTATTTCTCTAAAAATATCAGTCACTGATATTTTTATTCTCACATACTCATTCGTGCACTAAAAATGGTGGAGGTGGTTTTATTCTCCTTCAAAAAGTCCTTTAATTTTGAGCTGCTCAGAATCAACTTCTGCTTCATCACCATCTTGATGGTATTTAATCCAAACCTTATCTTCATTGCTCGGTTTTTTATGTAAAAGCAAAATCGCTCTTTTACCATAAAACTCAACAACAAGCTTTGGCCTCACAATACGCTGCTGCACATTTCCGGAAATCATCTCTACTGGACTAACAGGCACTCTCAATGCAGGATTACCTTCGTGCAGTTCTTTATTAGCTTCAGCACTTTTAGGAACAGGCTCTTGTTTTATTTTATAAGAAGAAGATTCTTCTGGGACAAAAGGATTAGAGGGAGACAAAGAACCTACTTCTCTCTCTTCCTCTGCTTCGTTCCATTTTCTAGAAGACACAGGATCATCGCTTAAAGAAGAATTTTTCTCTTTTGGCACTTCTGAAACAGAAACTCTTTCGTTTTCAACTGCTACGTTTTTTTTCTTTTGAGAAATGTTTGAGCCTATTTCAGAATTTTTTTTCAATTCTTCTTTTTCTTTTAGAAGTTTTTCAAACGAACGAATGCGAGCGAGAGAAATCTTTTCATCCTGAGCATTAACCCAATCCTCAACGGCTTCTTTATTCTTTTTCCAAACGCGCTTAATTTCAGCATTGATTGATGCACTTTCAACAATGCCTTTCTTCCAAGCCTCTTCCAAAAAAGCGGGTTTATTACGCATAGAGTTAAGATGCGAAATTCTTGCTTGGCTAATGCCTCGATCTTCAGAGATCTCTGATTGAGATAAACCATCTGAGAGCATTCTTATAATAACATCAGCAGAATCCTCCTCCGATAGATCTTCTCTCATAATATTTTCAGCCCATTGAACTCTTCTAATACTCTTCATAGAGTCATAGTCATTTTTTATAATCACAGGGACTGTTTCTAATCCTAGAGCCTGACAAGCTCGATAACGACGCTCACCCAAAACAATAACGAAACGGCCTTTTTCTGAAAAATTCCCAGCTTCTCCGCCACGAACCGTAATAGGCTGCAATACGCCATCTTTTGCTATTGAAGCCTTCAACTCTTCCATCTTTTCTTCATCAAATTCTTTTCGTGGCTGTCCTGGATCTGGGTCAATCAAATCCAAAGATAGAATGGTGATTTTTTCTCCTTCATTTATTTCATTTATTTCCTTGGCTGAACCAATCTCTGAAATGGCACTTGAAAAAATTGAACCTGAAACCATTCTTAAATCCCCATTTTCATAAAAATATTATTTGCCAACAACTGAACTTCTTTTGCTGCTTGCCTAGCAGAAGTTTTCTTAATTTCCCACACAGGGCATTTTTCAGCTAAAGCATCCCCAATGCTGGTTCTTAACGTAATTGGAAAATCCAAAACGCCTTGCTTTCCTTTTAACTTTTCATATTCTCTTTTTTGACGTGGATTCCGACGATCCAATTTAGATGGCAACAAGCCAAGAAAATTAGGCATTTTTCCTAAATTACCAATTGTCTGAAGAAGTAACCCTACTCCCTTGGCAGAATATGTCTCCATTTCAATTGGAGAAACAATAAAATCACTGACTTTAAGAGCAAACGCCATCACCACACCTAAACTTGGTGGCGTATCAATTAAGCAAAGATCAAATCCAGATTTTCCAAGAATATCTATATTTTTTTGAAAATTTTCAAAAGCCTCTTTGGCATTCTGTCGTGGTAAATCTGCCAACTTCAAATCTGCCATTACCACCGTAATATTATTATCCTCTGGCAAAACAGGAAGAGCAACATTATTCTGAAACAATAAACTTGATCGAAACTGATCCGATTGAATGTAACGACTCAATGTATCACTCGCATTGCCTTGTGTATCAAGGTCAATCACAATAACCTTTTTTCCTT
Organism: Acetobacteraceae bacterium; assembly: GCA_004843345.1. Lineage (NCBI taxonomy): Bacteria > Pseudomonadati > Pseudomonadota > Alphaproteobacteria > Acetobacterales > Acetobacteraceae > Acetobacteraceae bacterium. Next base: position 1,650,126 of record CP039460.1, on the reverse strand, counting down.
TTTTGGCAGCTGCCCAAGCCAAATGAACTAGGTTAGCTGTTTTTCCAACGCCACCTTTTTGATTGGCAATCACTAAAGTTTTCATTCCAAGTCATCCTTTTTACCAGCGAAATATAATCCGCTTCCTCTTTTAAAATATCAGTGACTGATAACTTTTAAAAGTAAAATCTTTTCCTGTAACTCTAAAAACCACCCTAAACTTTCCTCTTTGATCCGTTTTGCTTCAATCCGTTTCACAGCCAAGAAAAGCTGCCCTATATTTTCAGCGTCAGATCTGCATTTCTTTGGAAAAATTGAATTTATTTTCTCTATTAAAAGCTTTTGCTCAGGAAAATTCCAATAGTCTTCTTCAATAGCATCTACCTCTTTGAAAACAGCTTCTTTTATTCCCCCTTGAGCGTTCTTATCTTCTAAAAATTCCTCAAAAAGCTTAAGGCGTTCTGGCGTAATATACTCCTGAGAAGAAACCCATTCCTCCACAACTTTCCCTTCTTTTTCATAAAGTTCTTGGAGCTTAACAACATCTTTCATTGTCCCCAGCTTGCCAGACCTCCAAGCATTCAACAAAAAAGAAGGATAATTCTGAGAGAAAACAACGCCCCTTTTCATTTCCGTGATTCCCGCATCAATTTTCTCTAAAACCTGAAGCTCTTTTGCCATAACCTGCTCTCCTGCCTGTAAAAATTTACGCTTATTGCCGCTTAATTCTTTCTTCACTTAACAGACTCCTAGCCTTGCAAGCTCTGATCTCACCCTCTTTAAATCGATCTCTAAGCAATTCTCATCCGTATCTGCATGGATATTTAAAGAAAAAGTGGCTTTTAAGAATATTTGAGCTTGTTCTTTGCTCTTTTTCAAAAGCGCTTGGTATTTTCGGCTGACTAAATCACACAAAGTCAGTCTCGACTTTTGAAAACTATCCACAGAATTTTCCATAGAAATAAACACAGGATCTGTGGATAGTTTGGATACCTTATTTTTATAATTATATTTATTATAATTATTTCTAGTGAGTGTAATTTTTACACTCTGCTTTAACTTCCGAAAATGCTGAAGAAACCCTTTCTTTTCTGAAGTTTTGCCTTTTTTAGCACCTTCTTGTTTGGCCTTTACATCTGCGGCTTTTTCTTTCACTTTTTCAAATTCTTCTTCTGAAATTGTGAAGAAATATTTATTGGAAAATTGCTGCTTTTTGAGATGTCTATTTTCCCAATCAAGAACGCCAAGCGTTTTCATTTTTTTTGCACAATTTTTAACAGATGAAAGAGAGCATAAAACTTCCACAGCAATTGTTTCGTAATTTGGGAAAATACCCTGCTCTCCCCAAAAGGAAATAAAAGCAAGCATAATGTCTCTTTCCAGGCGATTAACTTCCCCTAGACGGAAGAGATTTTTGAAATGCGCCTTCACTTCTTTTTTAGAGATTAAAGATTCTTTAATTTTTTGTTTTTTAAAGTAAAATATTGCTTTTTGATTGCTATCTATTTTACAAGCTTTTAGAATAGCATCATGAGAAAAAGCAGAAAGGGGCGTTTCATCTTCCCTTTCCTTGATTTCAAGGAAGGATGATTTAATATCCATACTGTTGATGGTCTCCTAACTAGAGAGATTTTTGCTTTCTTCTTCGAAAAATGAAGCAAAAATCTCTAATCTGATTATTAACAATATTGCGGTCGCTTACTTCCAATAAGCGGCCGCCTTTTTTTAGTCATAAAACTAAAGTTAAGATTTTTCTAGTACAAAATTCTCCCAGGCATTGATTAACGCCTTTCTCTCATTCAAGAGATCACTTCTAAAATAAGCTGCGTCAGAAGCCGATATGGCCGTGTGTGCAAAAGTCTGTTGAATTGCGTGATAACTTCCCACTTTATTCTCAGCACACCAATCCCACATTGTAGATCTTAAACCATGAATAGTCGCCTTCTTATCGTTTGATGCAATTTTTAACGCTTTTGACATGGCTTTATCCGTGTAAGCATTTCCTCGTTGATTGCGAAAAATAAGCCCTCTTCCATTGTCTAGTGGATAAAATTCTTTCAGAATGTTCAGAGCTGCTTCACATAGAGGAACAATATGATCCTTAGTTGCTTTCATTCGCTCTTTTGGGATTGTCCAAATTTTCTCCTCAAGATCTATTTCTTCCCAAACAGCCTCTCTAATTTCAATAGATCGCCCTCCTGTAAGAATTAAGAAACGAACCATCTTCGCTACTTTTCCAGAACTGCTTTCAAGACCTACCATCGTGCCTGGAATAGTTTTCGCTTTTAAAGCATAAAAATGCGTTTTTTTTCGACGCAAAATGGGCGCCGGATTAGGAAGTCTATACTGAAGAATACCTACCCAGCGAGCAGGATTTTCGCTCTTTTCTTTTCGCCATTTTTCAGCCCGCGCATAATCTAAAATTTTTTCTATACGCATGCGAATACGTGTAGCCGTTTCTGTTATGTCGCTCCAAATCGGTTTTAATACAGAAAGAACTTCTTCTTCTTCCACAAGACTTACTGGCACAGAACCAATGTAAGGAAAAACATGCATTTCTAATGAAGAAATCCACGTTTTTACACCTTTTCTATCTTTCAATTCTGGAGCTTTAACATTTTGAATATAAGAACGCGCAGCATCTTCAAATGTTACGAGATATGGAGCTGAACGATTTTCAGGTAATGTCGGCGTTCTCAATTCTGCCGGATCAATACCCCGTTCAAGCATTTTCCTAAGCTTTTCAGCCTTTTTTCTGGCTTCATTAAGAGAAAAATATTGGAAATTTCCAATATTATATTCCCTTAATCTATCTACTTTTGGACTCTTAAAACGAAAACTCCAAGTGCGATATTTACCGCTTCTAGCAACTCTTAGATAAAGACCATCACCATCACCATAATAACCATTTTCCAATGGCTCATTTATCTGTTCTTCTGTTAATCTATGAGAACCTTTAATTCCTCGTTTTCGTGCCATTTTCTTCAAAGCCTCGCTTTAAAAGATTAAGAATAAACTTAATACTATTAAAAGCAAAAGAAATAGCAACATAAAAAATATTATAAAATAATAATTTCATATAACTATTATGTTATAAGGGTTTTTTTGATTAAAAATTAGTTCAGTTCTGCGGATAATTAAGAATTAGAACTTCAAGAAAAATAAAGATAAATAGAGCTTGACTGAGGACGCCCTCTCCGCCATTTTTTCCTAAAAATAGATTCTTTAAGTTTAAATAATTTTAAACTCACTACCGCAAAATCGTCTGGGCATTGCTTTAAATCTTAGAAATTAGATCCGCTTCGATGCTTAGCATTCTATCTTGATTGTTCCAAAAAGAAGCTCTTTTCCAGAGCCTCTTTATTTTCTTTATTGCTCGCAAATTCACTATAATGGCGCGAAGCTAACAAGAAGTACCAACTCTACAGGCTCTTCTGCACCAATAGGCAACTTTTTTCATGTCTTTTTTAAGGCCATAGCCGCCTTCTCTATAAGATAGCTGCCAATTTACTCAAAATAAGACCATCTTCTTTACTGTCTTTTTGCCCTTTATGACTAACGGCCTTTGTGTACCAATAACTTGCTTTTTCATAATTTGTTTTGAGAAGATCGCTATAATCATACAAATCTCCCATACGGCTTTCTGCAATCTTATCGCCAGATTCAGCCGATTTTTGATACCAATAAACAGCCTTTTTCTTATTACAGTGCGAATAATCTATTTTAGGAGAATGCCCTAATTCTGCATCTCTCCCTCCAGGGTAATAATATCGTGCGCATGTATTATAAATATCAGCAAGCTGATACTCGGCCCTTGCCTCCCCTCGCTCCGCTTGCGGCGTAAGCGCTTTTATTTGTTCTTCATGATCCTTAATACTTTGAGTCAGCGCTTGCCGGTCATTTTCTGAAATAGAAGGTAATGTTTCCTGCGAAAAAGCATTTCTACTCAAAAAAAGGACAGCTACACACAAAAGAAAATATTTCGTGACAATCCATGCTGGAAATGCTCTCTGAACTTTTCTAGCAGAAATATCATTTACAGCTCGTCTAGTTATCTGAAACATAAAACAAAACCTGATTAAACCTGTAAAATAGAACGAAATAAATCAAATCACTTTTTTAATTAAGTTAATAGAAGCCTATCCATCTTTATCTCTTGGGGCGGTCGCATATTTAACGACGGCTTGGTATTCTTCACCCATATTAGCGGTAGAAGAACCATAAAGATACCAGCCACTATTCAAGTATTTTTTAACTTTATCAGAGAGATCCCCTTCCTGACGGTCCCCTAATAATTGGTAATCAATCACTTTTCTTTCTGTCTCTTCATACTTAATCAGAGACTGAACAATCAGCATTTCATTATAACCATCATAAAGCCCTTGGCTGATAACGGGATTACCATTCAAGCTAAATCCCTCTTTTAAGGCTTGTTTTACTTGTTCATCAAAAGCAGAAAGCTCCCCTTCCTGCGTCTTTCGTCCAGAATAATGTCCCACCACCGTTTTATAATCGAGGACATTTTTCGTTATATTGCTCGCCGAAATAGAAGATACTGTGGAAGCCTCTTCCGCATAAGATGATCCTCCCATAGCAACACCAATGAATGTCATTCCAAGCATTAAAATTGCTTTTTTACGCACTTAAATATCTCCTACAAACCCCACACTCATTTTTAGGGAACAAATGCCAACCTCTTTTCTAAAGATTCTGGCATTTTCCTAATCAATATGTGGGTGCTGCTGCACTAGTTTTTGACGGCGTTTTTCAAGAATTTCGATTTCTTCATCAATCGCTTCAATCTTTCCTTCCAACGTTTCATAATGTTGAAAGAGAATTTCCCGTGCTTCTTCAATATCAGACGCCATTGGTTTTGAGCCTCTTAGCGGTCTATTGGCAGTCTCTTTCATAAAGACAGAAGTTATCAATCCAACACACCCAACCCCCATCATGAAATAGGCTGGCATCATTAAATTTCCCGTTCCACTTACCAAGGCAGCCATGATTGTCGGTGCCTGTCCTGCAATCACAACAGCGATATTAAAAGAGCTGGCAAGGGCGCTATAACGTACGGCCGTTGGAAAAAAAGCTGGCAAAGTCGATCCGACAACCCCTGTAAAACAGTTCATCAAAACCGCAAAAAGCATTAACCCTGCGAATAAAATACCAGGATTTCCACTTCCAATCCCCCAAAATCCAGGAATTGAAAGAGCAATAAATCCGATACTACCAATATAAAAGAAGGGTTTACGCCCAATATGATCTGACATCCAACCGATGCAGGGCTGAATGAAAAGCATTCCAACCATGACCGCAATCATAATCAGAACACCCATTTCAGGAGTATACCCTAGGCTGCCCGTTAAATAACTTGGCATATAAGTTAGCATCAAATGCGTTGCCATCATCGCCGTAATGACCATGCCAACACACATGAGCAATGCACGCCAATAACTGCTGATAATTTCTATAAACCCAATACGTTTTGGCTTTGCAGCCTCTGCTGCTTTTCCCTGGCCTGTTTTTTCAACAGAATTTGCATGCTGTTGGAAATCTGGTGTTTCTTCGAGTTCGTGACGGAAATAAATCCCTAAAGCACCCAGCGGCAAAGCAAGGAAAAACGGTAAACGCCACCCCCACTGCTCGATACCACCCCCGCCCAGAACAAGCGTCAATAACTCAACAACGCCTGCCCCTGCAATAAAACCAAAGAAAGCGCCGAAATCAAGAAAACTGCTCCAAAAACCACGTTTCCGATCTGGAGAATATTCTGCAATAAAAATAGCCGCACCTGTATATTCTCCTCCGACCGAGAACCCCTGCGCCAATTTGCACAAAAGCAGCATAATGGGCGCCCAAATACCAATGGTCGCATAAGAAGGAATTAGCCCAATACAAAAAGTGCTGATAGACATAATGATGATAGTAACGGCGAGAACACTTTGACGCCCATGCTTGTCGCCTATCAATCCACAAAACAGGCCTCCCAAGGGACGCATAATAAAGGGAACAGAGACCGTTGCAAAAGCGGCAACCAGCTGAACTGAACTGCTAACGGCTGGGAAAAAGACCCTCCCAAGAACCGTTACAAGATAGCCATAAACGCCGAAATCAAACCACTCCATCGCATTACCGAGAGCAGCCGCAGCAATAACACGGCGAACCTTAGCGTCCTCAATAATTGTCACATCTTTAAGCGTATAAGGTTTTACTGTTTTTTTCTTGGCTTTCACGCAGTCCTCACCCTTTTGAAATTTATATGCTTTCTACTTAACATTTAATTGCTTACAAAATTTGCATAAAATTCTAACCTAAAATCAAAAATATCGCCAATTTTACACTTTCATTCAAAATACAAATTCAGAAAGACCTTCTGAACATAGTCCAAAAGGTCTTTCTTTGAAGTTTAATTATAAAATGAATTAGACCAATTATTTAGAAATAAAGGCAATGCTTTTATTTAAATTGATCGTAATTTCGCCCTTATCATTAACAGGATGCTGGAATAAAGAGGCAGACCTCGTGCCTTTTGTCACATTCGTCACATAGCACAGACCATTGTCCAAAATCATTGTGATTCGATCCCCGTCTTCCCAAGGCATTGGCAAATCAGAGCACCCAACAGGATTATCTGTCCCTGTACCATCACAAGAAATAATAAATGGCGAATTTGAATTTTCTTCATTTTCCACAATGATTGAAAATCCTGAGGCTCCAACTTCTGATTTAAAAGCGCCAACGATACCAGAAATACAAATTGTTTTTCCGGGAATGTTTTCCTGCACATTTACATTATCAACGATCTGACGGCACTCTTCCTTAAAGAGAGCTTTAAAAGCAGGATCTTCAATCACATTTGGCACGCCATTATCAACAACGATTTTCATCGGAACACCAAAACCGCCAAGCTGTCCAACCTCATTGCTTAACTGATCCTGATTATAGCGGTTCCAGTTAAAGCAACCCGTGGTTAAAGTTAAAATATGTGGATCCTCTGTTACTTCCAAATTTCCAGCATATTGGTCATAGCCATAGGTTATACGTTTATTAAATTCATTGTTAGGAATCCAATTTTTTCCATCCCAGTCACCGACTGAAATTTCGAACCAGTTATCCCATGAATTCGTATCTCCTGTATTCTGGTTTTGAACACAATAAGAAAGCACCCAGACTTTTTCTCCCGTAACCCTGTCAACGACCTGCAACGGAATAGACTGGCATTCAATACGGTACTTAGAGGTATAAGGCTGATAAGAGGACTGAAACGCCATTGTCTGGCCTGTTTTTCCAGTCCAGAAATTTATCGCACCCTGATTATCATCATTTGTCTGACCCGTTAGAACATAGACATCATGAACGGCATCATAGCCAATCGTGCAGTCAGAACCGCCCTGACCATAAACCAAATCATTCGCATCCTGCTTATATTCAATCTCGAGATCGAACTCTAAATCCTGAAGTGCTGTCTGTGGCCCGTCTTTAAAACAAACAACAGAAGGCGACCTTGGCTTATCATTGTCATAAACAGCATACCAATCGCCGATTTTTCCACCCTTCATAAATTTCCCTTTGGGATCAATGAAATAGTTTCTTGCAATGTTGATTCGATTTGGGAGTTCTCTAAAACTGTACCATTTGATACCATCAAAGCTGTAAACCTGCATCATACCATCAACAATCCAGCCGCCAGGTCCCTGATTTTTAAGAACTTTAAAATAAGCGTCTTTTGAATAAGCCGCCATCGACCACAAAACACCATTTTCATCTTTGGTAATGCCTGCAGCATCTGTAAAAACAGGCCAATGGCCAATTTCATGCGGTGTATCTTTTTTCAGATATTCCAAAGAATAAGGAATGGTCTGATCTTCCCAAGGAATAGTCGCTGGCGCAATAACAGCCTGACCTCCCGAAATGGGACGGAATTTAGAAGGAACTCTTGCATTCGCTTCTGCGTTTTCACCAAAAATTCTTAATTCTTCTGGTGTAAGTTTAATATTGTTTTTCACTTTTTTATCTCCTTTGTTTTATTAAAAGTGCTCCTCGAGCGTAACACTCAAAAGGAAATCGAAAAGTCAAAACAAAAAAGACAAAGCCTTCCTCAGATTCAAAAACCGAAACAAAGCCTAGAAACCTAAGGGTTTATAAATTTATAAAAAATCAAATAAAGACTTTGCAATAAAAAACACCAGTGAGCGAGCTTCCCCCCTCAATTTTCAGTCTCTAAAATCACTCGCCTTTTACGATTCGTTTTCTACTAAAAATCATCCATAAAAAAAGAAGGCTAAAAAGCCTTCTTTTAAAAATTTCAACCTTGGATTTTTGCTAATGCTCTTTTAAAGGCAGGACGCTCATGAAGGCGCTTTAAATATCGCATAATCGCAGGGTAATCAGACAATTCAGGGAAAAGCTCAACCCCTTCAAAAACTTCTTTCACCGCCATCATTCGCAAGGGAAATGCAACCATAATATCTGCTGCTGTAAAAAAAGAACCTGCGACATAATCCTGCTTTGCCAAAATTTCTTCTAACAAATTAAGCACTAGCGCATAATCCTTTTTCAGCATGTCTTCTAAAAGGGCAGAACGCGCCCCTGCCATTTGTGTCAAAATATCCATAACAGGCGTTGTTGTTAGGGTAGATTCCCCTGCAAAAAGCCAATGCAAATAAGCTGGAAATTCTGGATCTCTCGGTGAGGGACGTAAAGGAGATCCTTCTGCTGTTTTTGCACCATATTTTTCCAGCATCCAGCTTACAATTGCCCCTGATTCCGCAAGCTTAACCTCTCCATCTTCGATGGCTGGCGCACGCCCCAGCGGATTAATTTCCTTTAACTTTTCAGGCGCACGATGCGTTTTTGGATCCCGTTCAAGTTTAATGAGCTGATACGAAAGCCCCATTTCCTCTGCGAGCCAAACAATACGTTCTGATCTGGATGGCTCAAGATGATAAATTTTCAACATAAAAACTCCTTAACACGTCAAAAGAACCTTCCCCTCCCGACCAGCCATTCGACTCTCTCGAATAGCCTCTTCAATCTCCTCAAGAGGATAGATTTTCGAAACAGGAAGATGAATACGCCCCTCCCTCATATAAGAAGCCAGCCTTTTTAAAACAGCCTCACGAGCTTCCCCCTGCAATTTTTCTTTTAGAGGCGCAGCCCAAAACCCACGCAAAATACGATCAGAGAAAATAAAATCCCCCGCAGGGACAGATAAAGGCTTTCCCGTTAGATTGCCAAAAATAACAAACTGCCCTTCCTCATCTAAGAAAGGAAGAAGATCTGCACCGGCTTCCCCTCCAACAGAATCAATCACAATTTTAGCTTTAGATGTCCCTAAAATCTTTTTTACGTCTGCTTTCCAATAAGAATCTTGTGTACAAACGACCTTAATGCCTTTTTGAGAAAGCGCCTCCGCTTTCTCCTTATCCCGAACGAAGCTAAGGCCTTTAAAACCACGATCTCCAGCAAAAACCGAAAGCATCTGGCCAACCGTTCCGCCTGCAGCATTTTGCAAAAACCAATCGCCTTTTGAAAGACCTGCAGTTTTTTCCAAAAAATCACATAACAGCCATGCAGAAAGCGGCATTTCTGAAATTTGAGCGGCTAGCTCATCCTTCATTCCATCTGGAACACGCCAAGCTTTCCTTGAAGGTACAGCGAAAAATTCTGCCCAAGTGCCAGCGCAAGCGCCACAAGCCACTTTATCACCTTCTTGAAAATCCTTTACATTGCTGCCGACTTTTACAACGATGCCCAATGCCTCACTGCCTGCGCACGCAGGAAATTCAACTTTTCCACCATAAACACCTTCCACACGCATCCGATTATGCGTGTGAATAGGAGAAAGGTGCATTTTGACAAGAAGTTCATCTGATTTAATTTCAGGAACAGGCACATTTTCAATAGAAAGAACCTTTGCAGAATCTCCAAACTGATGAAATTGTAACGCTCTCATTTTATTATCTCTCCTCGATGTTAAAGTACAACGAAACAAAATCAGCTAAAAAGATAGTCTGTCTATGAAAACTATTCCCAATTTTTCTGTTTACTTGTCTTTCCAATCCCTGGATTGAGGCAATTACAAGGGTCAAGCTGACGATAGTGTTTTTGCAAAACTTCTGGCGCTTGGTACAAATGTCCAAAATTATGTTCCGCTGGATATTGTGCGCCACTTTCTTTTAAACGCTTTAAAAGCTGCTTTTTAAATTCATCAACATCGTACCCTTTTTTCACAATATAATACAGATGAAAAACATGGCAAAGAAAATGCCCGCAATAAATTTCCGCTAGAATCTGCTCCTCCAAATCTTTAGGAAGATTTTCAAGCCAATCCCGATCATTACGAGGCAAAGCAACATCTATGGAAACAAGGCCTGAAGATTGTTTTAAATGAAGCGCCAGAAGTCTTTCAGCTGCACCAATCGCCGCAAAACGCTGTAAAAAAGCGATATTACCTTCCCGTTTCGTACATTTGAAAAAAGTTCCCTTCTTTCCTTGGAAATAAGTCGCCAGCCAAGGCTCAACCTCCTGCGCCAAGCTTCCAGAAAGTTTTAGCATCAAATGATGTTTGTACCATTTTTGGAAAAACTGCATTCTTTTTGGCATCTGCGATGGGATAAAACGGGAAACAAACTGCATCGCTTTATCACTCAGATAAGATGGAAAAAAGCGATACTTCTCTCCCAAGGCGTTTACCCTTGCACGCAAGTCAAATAAAAAGGGCAAATATTTCGTTCCAAGAAAACGAATTAAAAAAACTGTATCCCGCCCATATTTATCCGCATATTCAAGCGTATCCGAATGAATATATTCCCCAGAAATCGGCACTTCCTTAAATTCAGTCAAAAGCCCACGGCGAACATCTTCCAACGCATGGGGATCATTACTGCCGATATAGATCACCCCAACATCTTTTTCAGAGACAAACGTATCAAGCCGCACTGCAAAAACGACTAATTTTCCAGCATTCCCAGAAGCTTCATAAAGCTGACTAGGATCCGCATTATAACGGGCCGGCGTTGGCGCATCCACATCCCGAACCCGCTCTAAATAATTTTTATTATGCCCTGCACCAACATTCCATTGCACATCTTCAGGAGTGAATTTCCCTTTATCAAGTGCCTCTAGCGCCGCAATCGGATCCTCTGGCAGTTGAATCCCCAAATGATTAACAAGGCGGAGCTTTCCATCTTCCCCTATTTGCGCAAAAAGCGCCATTTCCGTATAGGCTGGCCCACGCTGAACCAAAGCGCCCCCTGAATTATTGCTAATTCCTCCTAAAACGGATGCCCCAATGCAGGAAGAGCCAATCACAGAATGAGGTTCTCTGCCCAAAGGTCTGAGCAAATCCTCTAATTCATAAAGGCTTGCGCCCGGGTGACAGAGAACTTGCTCGCCTTTGCCTAACAGTTTTAACCCTTTGAGCCGTCTGGTGCTTACGAGGATTACAGGGCGGTCATATTTGCCGTCAGGCGTAGATCCGCCTGTCAAACCCGTATTCGCCGCCTGCATAATCAAAATACGGTTCGTATCATGAACGAGAGAAACGACCTTCCAGAGTTCTACCAATGTCGCTGGCAGCACCACAGCCTCAACAGCGCCCTCCCCGAAAGAAAAACCTTTACGGTAGCGGTATGTCTTTTCATCTGAATGGAGAACATAGGACTTACCGACAATATCAGAGAGTCTTTTAAGAAGCGCATTTCCCGTCATAACCATTATCCTTTAAGATATTTTAGGACGTCTTAATTTTAAAAACGCTGACCATTTTAGACCGATTATTTTGAATTGCTAGGGAAAACTCAAAACAAAAGAGTTCTTATTCATTTTTGTTTTGAATAAAAAAGTTACAACTCAATTATTATAAATAGGTAGAAGATTTCAAATGAATGATCCTATAAAACTTCCTCTTGAAAGAATTCCTGCTCATTTCTTACTTTTTTCAGAAAACGAAGAGAATGATTGGCTTCCTGGAACACTCTCTATCGCTAAAGATGGCACGATGAGTGGCGAAATTTTTCAAGCAAAAAATACTTGGCTTGAGAAGTTATTACCTTCATTTGGTTCTAACCAAGAAAGCATAGATCCTGTTGAATTTCAGGCTTCTTTACAGGAACCGATTTCTCGCTATGCCTTCATCGATGGAGTCACTTTTCATAGCTCTGTATTTCGAACAGGCTACCCACCCATAGGGTCTGTAAAAATGGCTCTACCACCCTTTAAATTTTCTGCGGAAAAATTGTCATATTAAACTCAATAAATCCCAACAACTTAGAAAAATTCCCAAAAATTAAAACACTCACTTGGGATCTTTCGGATTACACCAATTGGCTTCCAAACCCGTTCACAACAAAAAATGACGAGTGTGAACAAGGCACATATCTTTCTCAAAAAATCCAAATTTCATTCCCAGAAAATCTACGAAAAACGCTAATATATCCCTCTATCTCTAAGGGGAATGCTTGTGGCGAAATAAAATTATATCCCCGAATATATCATGATAGCTTACCTTATAATGGGAAACATACTGTCAGGTCTGATTACGCCCTTAGCTTGGAGTTAGATGAAGCCCAATCCTCTGAAAAAATTGTTCCAATTTCTTGGGCTGCAGAGAGATTTTTTCTCACCGTTGCGACTTCTAAAATTTTACTTCCCTATCCCTCTATTGAGCTTGAAGATGGCATAAAAGGCCAATATTTTTATTGTAGGCATTTATTGCACCATGAATCTTCTAAAGATTTAAACTGGATAGACTACAATATACGGGGGATATCTTTAAAAGAGAATTTTGGCACAATTTTTCAAAATTATCTTTTGTTTGCTTTGGAAAATCCCAACCAGTACTACCCGTTGCTTTCTGAATTATTTTATCCAACCTTTATGGAACAAAACTTACTTTATCTAGCTTCTGCGTTTGAGGATCTTATTTGGCCTCGCAAGGAAAATGGAGAACGAGACGAAAAAGGGAAAAGCAGTAAAAAAAATACAAAATATTAAAATTGAAGGAAAAAATAAAAGACTGGACACAGAACGCAGCGTTGAATCCAGAAGCAGAAAAAAAACTCGATGAAATCCTAAAAAAAATTACACCGAAGCAAGATAAAAAAACACTGAAAGAAGCTATTGATGAAGGGTTACAAGCTCTCAACTTAGAGCTTCCGAAAAAAGCGCTTCAAAATCTAAATTGCGCCATACGAATGGGAAGAGACAGTCTCGCCCACGGTAATCCTTTCAAAATGGATGACACATTTTACTCCGCCCTCAATGCGTTAAAAATTTTTATCACCTCGTCATTTTTTCTAAAATCGGTGTTCCTAAGAGTGATCTTAAAGCAAGCTTGTTCCCACATTTTCCTCTAGGGAAGTTAGCCAGAAAGATTCATCCAAAATCAGGTTTCGGGGGGATTTTAAGTTTTGCAAAAGACAAAGCTCGTGAGGAAATTAAAAAGACGAACGAATTACTTCAAGAAAGCCCTTGGAAAAAAAACAATTCCTCTCTACCGCAAGAAATTAAAAACTACCTTCAACAGCTCGAAGAAATTCAGAATGGCGATGGAAATATTTCCGAAAATAACTTTTCGACGAGGCCAGATATACTGTTTCATATTCACTCTCTCATAAAGAAAACTGAAGACATCAAAGAGCGTATTCATCAACTTAATGAAGCAGGCACGCCTATCCCTGATAAAATCAAGAAAATGGATAAAGAGTTAGAAACATTATGGACAACAGGCCAAGGAAATATTGATAAATTGATTTTCTTCAACTTAGACAAAATAGAATAAAAGAGACCTCCTTTTGGCATCAATCAATCAAAACACTCGCCCCTTAACCTATTTCTAAATTTAAAAAGGGCACTTTTCAGCGCCCTTTTCCAAGCATTAAAGCGTTTCTTAATCCTCTAACGAGAAGTCAATTACTGTTCTAATGCTATTTCCCTGCCCCATATTTTCAAAGGCTTCATTGATTTTAGAAAGGGGAATTGTCTTTGTAATCAAACGATCAATCTCAATCTGGCCTTCCATATACATATCCACGATTTTTGGCGTATCCGTACGGCCTCTTGCACCCCCAAAAGCCGTTCCTACCCATTTACGGCCCGTTACAAGCTGGAATGGACGTGTACTGATCTCTTCACCTGCGGCAGCAACACCGATAATGCAGGCTGTTCCCCAGCCACGATGTGCGCATTCCAAAGCCTGACGCATCAAATCCACAGACCCAACACATTCAAATGTATAATCTGCACCGCCTTTTGTCATTTCAACGATTGTTTCCACAAGGTTTTTACCCTCTGGCAATTCTTTTGAATTGATAAAATCCGTCATGCCAAATTCTTTTGCCAACGGCACACGGCCTTCCACAATATCAACCCCAATAATTTGGGAAGCACCCGCAAGCTTCGCCCCCTGAATGACATTTAAGCCGATGCCACCAAGGCCAAATACAACAACACGTGCACCTGGCTCAACTTTGACACCCCAAATGACAGAGCCAACCCCTGTTGTCACACCACAGGCCACGTAACAGGCCTTGTCAAAGGGGGCATCTTCACGGATTTTTGCAACCGCAATTTCTGGAACAACCGTGTATTGGGCAAACGTGGACGTTCCCATGTAATTATGGATGGGCTTGCCCTTATAGGAAAAGCGTGTTGTGCCATCTGGCATCAATCCCTTGCCCTGCGTGGAACGAATAGCTGTGCAAAGATTTGTTTTTTGGGACAAACAAGACGGACATTCACGGCATTCCGGAATATAAACAGGAATCACATGATCACCAGGTTTCACACTCGTGACATTCTTCCCGACTTTACGGACAATTCCAGCCCCCTCATGCCCTAAAATCACAGGAAAAACACCTTCAGGATCTTTTCCTGACAGCGTATATTTATCTGTATGGCAAATACCACTGGCTTTAATTTCGATTAACACCTCATCATCATGAGGCATTTCTAGCTGAACCGTATCAATGACAAGAGGTTTTCCAGCCTCTAAAGCAATTGCCGCACGAACATCCATTGTCTCAACCATAAACTCTCCTTGCTTAATCTTCTAAAAAAACTCAGTATGATTGTCATAAAATACCACTAAAAAATGATTAGAATTATAGATAATATTTCAAATGATTTTTGCAAAAATAGAATAATCACTTTCTTTAAAATTACGTTAATCAAAAGAAGAACATTAAGATGACGAAAGACAAATGGAGCGGTATTGAGGAAGTTGTCGCTCTAAACAAAGCAGGGTCTTTTTCCGGAGCGGCAAAACTGCTTGGCGTTTCAACCTCAAATATCAGTCGCACAATTGCCAATTTAGAAGCGCGTCTAGGGATTGTCTTATTTTTACGCAATACCCGTAAAGTTTCTCCAACCCCTGAGGGAAAAGCGCTCATTGAACGCTTTCATGATATTATCCATGAACGTGATGAAATTATCGCCTCCATCTCCACTTCTGAAACGCCTGCTGGAATCATAAAATTAACCTGCCCTATCATCATGGGAGAACGTATTATCCTGCCAATTTGTATGAAATTCGCAGATAAATATCCTCAAATCTCTTTCGATATCTCCTTTGAGAATAAGGTTATAAATCTTATTGAGAACAGTGTTAATCTAGCTATTAGAACAGGAAATCTTCCAGATTCAGGGCTAATTGCATTCCGAATAGCCTCTCGTCCTCTCAGACTTTGCGCAAGCCCTGACTATTTTAAACGTCACGCCAAACCTAAATCTTTAGAAGACTTAACACAGCATCGCTGTATTCAAACGGGTGGGAATTGGCGTTTTAATGACAAAGGGGAAGAATTTATTTTTAAACCTCAAGGAGACTGGAAACTTAATAGCGGAAATGCCGTCCTAGAAGCTGCGTTAAACGGAAAAGGCATCTGCCAATTACCTTCCTTTTACGTCAATAAGGATATTTCAATCGGAAATTTAGAGGCTATTTTAGAAGAATTTTCTCCACCAGCAGAACCTATTTGGGGCGTGCTTCCCCATAAGCATCATATCCCAAAAAGAGTTCATCTCTTTATAGAGATGTTAAAAACCGAAATGCCTCATTTTTTGAATGCTCAGAAAGAGAAATATTCCCCCAGCTAAATATCCTTAACGCAATTTAATAAAGACTATCTTCTTCGATCCTATTCCCCTATTTTGCTAAATTCATCTTTATTCTTACCGTCTTAAAGTTATTTAAAAATGTTATCGCCGCTTATCCTCAGCCTTTGCACCTTCATAACAACGGCAACAATTCTAAGTATTGCTCCAGGGCCAGAACTCATTTTAACGCTGACTGTGGCAACCTCTGCGGCCCGAAAAATCGGAAAATGGATTGTCATCGGTGTTGCCCTTGGCATGTCTCTTTGGGCTATTGCAACACCTCTCGGCCTGAGTGCTATTTTTATTTCCAGCCCAAAAGCTTTTGATTTTTTAAAATGGATTGGCGTTACCTACCTGATTTATTTGGCCTTGCGCCTTCTCTTTGAAGCCTGCAAAAAACCGCATGCGTTCAATGCTGGAAAAATGGCAGAACACACAACAACCTCCAAAGCAGATGCTTTCCGTCAAGGTATTTTAAGCGCATTACTAAATCCAAATGTTGCTGTTTTCTTTGTTCTCATGTTCCCAACTTTTATCCCTTCTGGTTATTCACCCAACGAAATAAAAGGAATTTTACTGCTTCAGGGAGCGCTTGAGGTCGTTATTATGACGACATACCTGACCATCGTCCTTCTAGCAGCCATTCCCTTAAAAAAACTCTTGGAAAAAGGACAGGCTTTGCGCCTTTTTTATGGAATTTCAGGGATTGCACTCCTTCTTTGCGCCACCAAACTTTTTGCAACACAGCCACCTGTTTAAGTAAATCCCCTTCTCTTCCCCTTGATGAAATCCAAGAAAGACCTACTTAAAATAGAAGAAAATCGGTCTCTATACCGAAAAGGAAATTTCATGACAGATTCTTTAGAACTTATTGCTTCAAGCGCCGCTTTCGATGGTGAAATCCGCTTTTATAAGCACCACTCAACAGCACTGAATGCCGAGGCAAAATTTTCCGTTTTCCTCCCTCGCCGTGCTTTGAAAGATATGGCAGCACGAAAGAAAGGTATCGATTGCAAAGGCAGAACGCCTTACATCATGGCGCTGGCAGGGCTTACCTCTCATCACAAAACCTTTATTACCAAATCTGGCGCACTTCCTTTTGTAAATCAGCATAATATTGCGCTCGTTTGTCCCGACACATCTCCCCGTAATTGCAATCTGGATAAAGTCGAGGATTGCTGGTGGATCGGTGAAGGCGCAGGCTACTACCTCAATGCGACAAAAGAGCCTTGGTCTAAGCATTATAAAATGTATGACTATATCAGCGAGGAACTCCCCAAGCTGGTTGCGTCTCAATTATGGCTCGATAATGACAGAAAAAGCATTATGGGGCACTCTATGGGAGGCATGGGAGCACTCAATTTTGGTTTAAAAGAACCTGAAAAATGGCTTTCTGTTTCTGCCTTTGCGCCTGCAACAAACCCTTCAAAATGTCAGTGGGGCATAGATGCCGCAAAGCTTTATTTCAATGATCCAGCCGAAGGCAAAGCCTATGATCCGACACATCTTCTCCAAGATGGCCGCCGTCATAACACGCCTATTCTGATTGATCAGGGGAAAGAAGATAAATTCCTGCATGACGGACAGCTTCTTCCTAAGAATTTTCTCAATGTTGCCGATAAAGTGAGCCAATCCGTGATTTTCCGTGCCCATGAGAAATTCGATCACTCTTATTGGTTTATCCAAAGCTTTATCCAAAGCCATATTGAATTCCATTCACTTTACCTGCACAACGATAAGCACTGATCTTTTCAAAAAAATGCTTTATAAAACGCCCCTTTAATTTTCATTAAAGGGGCGTTTTGCACTTCGATCATTTCTTTCGATATAGGGTTCTCATAAATTCAATGACACTATAGACGAGCCTCCCCCTTCATCATCAGGACTTTGAAGCAGCCTCTGGCTCGTGGCGCAGACCAACTGCAATTCTGTTATAAGCGTTGGTGAGGCCGATAGAGAGGGTGAATTTTGCAATTTCATCCCCACTAAACTGCGCTGTCATTTTTTCAAAATCAGCATCCGGCGCATGGGTCTGAGGAAGATGCGTCAAGCTTTCACTCCAGTTTAAAACAGCCTGTTCTTTTGCATTAAAAACATTGCCTGCCTCACGCCATGCGGAAACCAAAAGTAATTTTTCAAAAGAAACACCCTGCTTACGCAGAATATTTGAATGAAGCTCAATGCAAAAAGCACAGCCATTGATTTGAGACGCCCGCAAAGAAGCCAACTCAGCTAAAACAGGATCAACACCTGACTGCATGATATATTCATGCACTTTATAAAGTCTAGCAACACCTTCAGGGATGAGCTTTCCATAATCGATACGCATTTATTCTTTCCTTTTCCATCAGAAGGTTTTGCTTTAGAGTAGATAGGAAAAAGACTTTTGCTTTTTCCACTCTATTCTTCACTATACCATAGGAAAAAAGCTAAATCATGCGTATCGAACAAGATCTTAAACTTGGTTTTAAAGATGTTCTCATCCGCCCTAAACGCTCCACCTTAAAAAGCCGATCCCAAGTGAATCTCTGCCGGCGTTTTACATTCAAACACGCACAAACCGTTTGGGAAGGTGTGCCTATTATTGCGGCAAACATGGATTCCGTTGGCACGTTCAAAATGGCGAAGGCTCTTGCCGAGTTTAAAATTCTTACCGCTATCCATAAACATTATACCGTTGGACAATGGAAAGAGTTCCTTAAAACAGCCTCTGCCGAGGAACAAAATTATTTCATGGTGTCCTGTGGCACGTCTGATGAGGATTTTAAAAAACTCACAGAAATTACAGCGATTTCTGCGGATCTAAAAATGATCTGCATTGATGTCGCCAACGGCTATTCAGAACATTTCGTTGAGTTTGTGAAGAAAACACGCAAACATTTTCCAAAACATGTCATTATTGCTGGAAATGTCGTCACAGGCGAAATGGTCGAGGAACTGGTCCTCGCTGGCGCAGACGTTATTAAAGTCGGAATTGGTCCGGGATCAGTCTGCACCACCCGGGTCAAAACAGGCGTTGGCTATCCCCAGCTTTCCGCTGTGATTGAATGCGCAGATGCCGCCCATGGCCTCAGTGCGCAAATTATTTCTGATGGCGGCTGCACCATTCCGGGCGACCTCGCCAAGGCCTTCGGCGGCGGTGCTGATTTCGTCATGTTGGGCGGTATGCTCGCAGGACATGAAGAATCAGGTGGCGAAATTGTTGAGGAAAACGGCAAAAAATACCGCCTTTTCTACGGTATGAGCTCCGCAACCGCTATGGGAAAACATGCGGGCGGTGTCGCAGAATACCGTGCCTCCGAAGGGAAAACCGTTAAAATCCCGATGAAGGGGAAAGTTGAAGATACGGTTAAAGATTTCCTTGGAGGGCTCCGCTCTGCCTGCACCTATGTCGGCGCAGAAAAGCTTAAGGAACTGACAAAACGCACCACTTTTATCCGTGTTGCCGAACAGGAAAACCGCGTTTTCAACGCTTAATTTTTTTTACTTTGTGCAAATCATAAGAAAACCCCATTTCGCAAGAAATGGGGTTTTCTATTCCTCAAATCTCTTTAAAAGTAAGACATAGATAAAAATACTTCTTTAAGGCTTAAAAAATATTCAATGAGCATTTCTCGAATAAACTCTAAAAAACGGGTTGAGCATCATGGCGAAGTTTTTACGGGACAACGTGAAATAAAAGCCATGGTAAATATGGTTCATGAACAGGCCGAAAGATTAGAAGCACGTTTTTTAGAGCCAGCCTGCGGTGATGGCAATTTTCTTCTTGAAGTTTTAGAACGTAAACTTAACAAAATTTCTAAGACACGCATTCAAAAAGAATGGGAATTTGACGCAATCATGGGATTAGCCTCCCTTTATGGCATCGAAATTCTCTATGATAATGTTGAAACCTGCCGAAAACGCTTAAAAGAGGCTTTTTTTAAAGGCTATCCAAAGAAATTTTTAAAAACATTTTCTGCTGAAAAAAAAGTAAAACTTGAAAAATCCGTTAACTTTATTCTCGAACATAATATCGTACATGGAAATGCCCTCACCTATAAAATGGCAGGAGTGGAAACACCTATTTTCTTTAGCGAATGGACACAGCTTCCAGATTTTCTCATTCAAAGAAAAGAATTTTCATTTAGCCACCTGATTACAAAAAGTGACAGCAGAACCCTTAATCTTTTCTCTGATATTGGCGAAGAGGCTTTTCTCCCTCAAGAGCAACATATTTGGCTTCCTGTTCGCTACGATCAAATTTGGAATGCACCGTTTCTATCTTAAACAAGGATAATTTGAGATGCTGGAAATCGCTGATATTAAAATAGACGCTTGGGACTATGGAAAATCATCCACGGATGTATTGACCTGCCTTGCCAATTTAAGTGCAGATGAAGTCTTTACGCCGCCTAAAATGGCGAATTATATGCTGAATATGCTGCCAAAAGAACTTTTCAGCAGTCCAGAAAGTCGATTTTTAGACCCTTTTTGTAAATCAGGTGTTTTTTACGGGAAATTGCTAAACGTTTAATCCGAGGCCTAAAGCAAGAAATCCCTGACTTACAGGAACGTTTAAATCATATTTTCACCAAACAAATTTTTGGTCTTAGTACAGGCGAATTAACAGGAATGATTTCCAGACGCTCTCTTTACTGCTCCAAAAAAGCAAACGGAGAGTATTCCGCCTGTAATATTTTCACACGGGAGGAAGGAAATATTTTTTACCTTCCCACGCAACATGACTGGAATAAAAAAGGGAAATGCTCTTTTTGTGGCGCCTCACAGAAAAATTACGACCGCTTAGAACAAGGCGGAGAAGACTACGCTTACAGTTTTATCCATAACAATGTCCCAAAAGAACTTTTAGCTATGAAATTCGATGTTATTATTGGCAATCCTCCTTACCAACTCGCCGATGGCGGTTCTGGCAGAAGCGCCTCTCCGATCTACAATAAATTTATTGAAGCCGCAAAACAGCTTAATCCAGCTTATATGTGCTTTATCGTCCCTTCTCGCTGGATGGGGGGTGGTAAAGGCTTAGATAAATTCAGAGAAGAAATGCTTAACGATAAGCGTATTAAAAAACTTGTGGATTACGAACTTTCCTCTGAAGTCTTTCCTGGCGTCGATATTGCTGGTGGTGTCTGCTACTTCCTCTGGGATCGACATTATAAGGGGGATTGTGAATTTGTTTCTATTGCAGGTGAAAAACACTCGACTTCTAACCGCCCACTCAACGAATTCGATATCCTTATCCGCCAGAATCAAGCCGTGCCTATTTTAAGAAAAATCTTAAAAAAACTTGACATGGGCAATGGGCAATGGGCAATGGGCAATGGGCAATGGGCAATGGGCAATGGGCAATGGGCAATGGGCAATGGGCAATGGGCAAAACCATGTCAGCTCAAGTCTCATCTCGCAAGCCCTTCGGACTCAGCACAACAGCACGTCCTCTCGAAATGGGAGATGCGTCATGAGCCAACAGGTTTCAAACTCCCGTCCCTTTGGCCCCAGAACATTTGCCAGACCTGTTGAAACTGTACCAGAAGAAGAAAAACAATCTGATTACATAAATCTCCGCTGGCAAAGTGGCGAGGGACCTTACCCAAGAGAGAAAATTACAGCTGGCCATAAAATAATCAACAAGTATAAAGTAATCACTGGAAGGGCCGCCTTTGACCATGGTGGTATGACGGGAAAGGATGGTAAATATAGAATCTTTTCAAAAATTGATATTTTGCCGCCAGATACAGTTTGCAACGAAACCTATCTTGTCATTGGAGCATATGACACCTTAGAAGAAGCCGAAAATCTTGCCACTTACATGAAAACGAAATTTTTTCGTTTTCTGATTTCTTGCTCCTTAGTATCTCAAGACATTCCGGCTCGTGTTTATAATTTTGTTCCTATCATGGATATGTCTGAACAATGGACAGATGAAAAGCTTTACAAATATTTTAATCTAACGGAGCAACAACAGGAATTTATTGCTTCACGCATTCGGGAATGGCCTTCCGAAGAAAATATGGACGGAGAAGACGCATGAGCAAGTCTCTAGCCCTTCCTCCCCTTTCAAATGCCAATCCTCGCATCTATGCCTATGAAGATAAGCATTATCCAGACCTTCTAAAAATTGGATATACCACTCGAAACGCAGAAGAGCGGATTAAAGAACAATTTCCAATTATTCGACCGGGAGAGAAATCATGGAAAATTGTTTTAGATGAATCTGCGCTTAAAGAGGATGGCTCTGCCTTCACAGATCATACTGTCCATAAAGCGTTGGAAAAATTAGGCATTCAACGAGAAAAAGGCGAATGGTTTCGCGTTTCTAAAGAGGAAGTGAAATCCGTTATTCTTTCCTTAAGAAAAGGAAAAGAAATCGATCTTTCAAGAGACCTTTCTTTTGAAATGCGTCCCGAACAGCAAAAAGCCGTTGAAAAAACAGCCCAATATTTTCAAGAACAATTCAAGCGTAATCCTAACCATGATGCCAAATTCCTCTGGAACGCTAAAATGCGTTTTGGGAAGACCTTTACAGCCTATCAACTCGCTTTAAAAATGGGCTGGAAACGCTTACTCGTCCTAACATTCAAACCTGCTGTCAGCAGTGCGTGGAGAGAAGATTTAGAACGTCATATAGATTTTAAAGGCTGGAAATTTTATAAAGCAGAGGATAACCAAATACCTTCTTTGGGACAAAATCCTTTTGTCTATTTTGCGTCCCTTCAGGATATTTTAGGAAAATCTGACAAAAAAATTAAAGAAAAAAACCGCTGGATTCATGAAATTAACTGGGATTGCGTTATTTTTGATGAATATCACTACGGCGCATGGCGAGATAGCACAAAAGACTTATTCGAAGACGGCGATAAAGAGGAACAAAAAGCAGAAAACCAAATGGAAGAAGCCAAAAGCTTGCCGATTACGTCTAACTTCCGGCTTTATCTCTCAGGTACCCCTTTTCGTGCTATTCAAGGTGGCGAATTTCTCGAAGACCAGATTTTCAACTGGACTTATACCGACGAACAACGTGCAAAAACAGACTGGCCGACTCAATATCCCAGCAAGCATAACCCCTACGCTGCTCTTCCCCGAATGATGCTCATGACCTATGAGCTTCCAAGCGATATTCGTGAAGTTGCTATGGGCGGTGAATTTGATGGCTTTGACTTAAATAAATTTTTTGAAGCTTCTGGTTCTGCTAAAACAGCACATTTTAAACATGAAGCTGAAGTTTTACGCTGGCTGGATGTTATTCGGGGCGTTGCACGCAGGACTGAAATTGACACGTTAAAAACTGAAACCAATGAACGCCCGCAAATGCCTTTTGATAAAGGATATTTTCGAGATGCTATGCGCCACACTTTTTGGTACATGCCAACGGTCTCCGCCTGTGATGCAATGGCAAACCTCTTAAAAGCTCCAGAAAATGCTTTTTGGAACGAGTATAAAGTCATTGTTGCCGCTGGCTCAAAGGCTGGTATGGGGGCTAAAGCTATTGAACCTGTAAAGAAAGCCATGAATGGCGGAAACATACATGGTTCTCCCCAAGATGCTTTAACAACGAAAACAATTACACTTTCCTGTGGAAAGCTCACAACGGGTGTAACCGTAAAACCTTGGGGTGGCATTTTAATGCTGCGGAATTCACAAGGACCGGAAACTTATTTTCAAGCTGCTTTTCGAGTGCAGTCTCCTTGGACACTTCCTGCTGATACACTTTCCTCTCCTGAGATTATCTTAAAAAAACAATGCTACGTTTTCGATTTTGCGCCGAACCGAGCTTTGCGCCAAGTTGTTACCTATTCTAGCCGATTAGATATCAATGAAGTTGGAAGAGAGAAAAACATTGCCGAATTTCTAAACTTTCTACCTGTCATCGCATATGACGGCGCCCGCATGACGCAGATCAATGCTGAAAATATCTTTGATATGGCCGAAGTCGGGACAACAGGAAATCTTCTAGCCCGCAAATGGGAAGATACGCTTTTGGTAAATGTGGATGATTCAACATTACGCCGTGTCCTAGAAAATCAGGATGTTTATGATGCTGTAATGCGGATCGAAGGCTTTCGAGGCTTAGTTTCTGATGAAGGAAATATTTTTGAACAACTTATTTCAAAAAATGAATCTGTCAAAAAACTAAAACAGAAGAATACGCTTGAAGTGCTAGATAAAGCAGAAAAAAACAACTCTCTGATGAAGAAAAAGAATATAAAAACCTGCGAAAACAAGTACAGGAAAAACTCATAAAATTTGCTGCCCGTATTCCTATTTTTATGTATCTCACAGATTTTCGAGAGGAGTATCTTAGAGATATTATTGAACAGCTCGAACCTGGTCTCTTTCGGAAAGTAACAGGATTAAGCATTCCTGATTTTCAGCTCTTAGAAAAAATTGGCCTTTTTAATGGAAGACGCATGAATGATGCTGTTTTTGATTTCAAAAGATATGAAGATTTCAGCCTCGAATATACAGGATTAAAATGTAGCTCCAGCAGAATGATGTTTTTAATGGGATATGATTCTAAAAAACCCAGATTATAAATTTCACATCCCCACCCTAAAAAGGCTGGGGATTTTATCTTTAAAAATCAATGATCTTGGGAAGGGGCTTTTTTAGATTTTTCTGTCTCATTAAAGGCTTCTTCTTCCCTTTTAGCAGAAACTTCATCGTCCCAATTATAGGCGCTGTCAATGACTTTGCGCTCGCCATTTCCTCCCTCTGCGGCATCCATATCCGTGCGCACCCCCCAATATTCCCCTAGCGAAAGAAATTCTAATTCTTCCGCTGGCATTTTGGCTTCGGCCGCTGGAATAGGATCATCTAGGTCTTTGGGTGGCGAAGCTACTTTAGGCGCAGCCCCTAACGCATTCCCTGCCCAGACACCACAGACCAAAAAGAGCATGACACTCTTTGAGGCCTTTTTTAGAAGCGCTCTCACGATTTTGGAGAAACCCGCTCTAAGGCTATACCGGGATAGAACCAACCACGCAGCCCTTCAAAAAAACCATTTGGAGAGAGATTGTGCATCCAAGAAGACGAAATTTCCGGCATTGCGCCCGGATCGATACGGATTGGCCCACGGGCAACAGCGCCTGCGCCAAAAAGCGTAAAAATAAAGACAGCCAAGGCAAAGCACCAGCCCCATGTTTTCGCCGATTTTGGATTTTTCCAATAGCCAATGCGCAAAAAGAAGGTCACGACAAAAAAGAAAAAGCTTGTAAATACGAAAAAGCCAACATGTTCCCAAGAGATAAACTTTTGGAACGTTGAAGCAATCCCCAAGCTTATCCATACGGTCACGGAGAAACAGAGTAAACCACCTGCTAAAATCAATCTTTGAATAGATTGTTCAATGGACTTTGAAACAGAATGAAGCGCATTTTTATTTTGGAGATGCTTCTCAGCAATGCCTTCCAGCCCTTTTGTCAGAAAATCGCCTGCCTCTACCAAGGAAGGATCCGACAACTCCTTAATCGGTTCGCCACTGCCATGAATAAAGGTGAAATATTCCCAAACACGACCCAGCGTAATGACGGCAAGCCCAATCACACCCCCCGGTACAACCAATAAAAAGGCCAATAAGGTGGCTTTTCCCTGCGAAAGATGTGGCGTGCTGAACAAAATTACGGAAACCAATGCCAAAATAGAAAAAAGGCCGATGCACCAAGAAAGCAACGTAATTGCATTTCTTCTGACTTCCCTCAATTCCCGCATTTGGATAGCGATTTGCGCTAATCCTTGAGAATATTCAAAGGCCTTTTCTTCTTTTGTCTGCGTTAGCGGGGTTTCAATCCCCTTGATTTTACCCTCAATAAATTCGAGATCAGAGGTTGCTTTCCTCTCTGAAAGTAAATGGAAAAACTGAAATTCATCTTTGGATAAGGCTTCCTGAAAAAAGGCTTTTCTTTCATCCTCATCCCGTTGAAAACCATCCCAAAAAATGGAAAGAAGCGCCTGTATTCCCTGGTCCGTCAAAAGATAATCTGGCGCTACAGTAGGCTGTGCAGCTTCCTCTTCTGAAAGTTCCTGTTTTTCCTCCTCTAGCGGGGAGAAAGCCTCTACGGCATCTTCTTGAAACTCTGACTGCGCTTCCGCAACGAGCCCCTCTCCAAATTTCTCCTCTGCCTCTTTTTCAGAAAGAACCTCTTCCTCTGAATGCGTTTCCTGTGTGAAGGCTTCAACAGCATCCTCACGAAATTCTGTTTGCGCCTCTTGCACAAGGCCATCGCCAAAAATTTCTGCAGCTTCCTCTTCTGAAAGTTCCCGTTTTTTCTCCTCTGGCGCAGAAAAAGCCTCCACGGCATCTTCTTGAAATTCTGCTTGTGCTTCCTCTGTCAAAGAATCGCCAAATTTTTCCTTGGCTTCTGTCTCTGAAAGAACCTGCTCTTCTAAGGGAGATTCTGTTTTGGTTGGAGAAGAGTCAGTCACGCTTGGTCTCCCTTTTCTTTCTGTCTAAGACGTCTGAGTTCATAAAAAATACGGTGGCAGGCTTTTGTGTCAGCCATAGCATCATGCGCCCCGTCAATCTCTTCTTTAAAGAAAAAACGATAAGCCTCAGCCAAAGAAGGCGCTTTAGGTTCGTCAATACCAGCGTTGAGCATCCTTTGGGTAGGGGGCAGATTTAAAATTTTTTTAGAAAGATTCATGGTGCAAAAACGTTGTTCCGGCAAGGACCAGGCATTTTTTTTCACACGGTGGAATAACGTCTCAATCGCTGAAATATCAAAGGCAATATTATGCCCAACGATGGCAAACGCATTCGAGGCCAAATTATAAAAAATCTCTGCGGCGACCTCTTCTCTCACGCCATAACGATGTGTTTGCTCTTCTGTAATCCCGTGGACTTGCGCAGCCTGATAAGGAATGCGCCAACCATCCGCACGGATAAGCACGTTCAAGGCGGATTGCACTTCTCCCTCTTTTGAGCAAAGCAAAGCGGCTATCTGAACGCAATGTGGCTGTGCAGGATCACCTATAGGAAGGTCTTTACGAACAAATCCTGTCGTTTCTGTATCAAAAAATAAAACAGCCTCTTTTGCCGACATGCTCATTTACAATCCCTTAACCATTTTTACAGTTTTACAATAAAGCATAATTTGCAAACCACGCTTAAAAAGATAAAGCGTCTCTCTTGGACTAAAGACAAAAACTGTTTTAATAAAGTCTTTATCATTAAATAATCTCGACTTTATAGAAAAGGAAAATTTTATGGGAACTGGCATGATTATCGGAACAACCGCAATTGCCATGGTTCTGGGCTTTGGCTTTGGATGGGCGCTTTTAAAACTTCTTCCTAAAAAGGAAAAATAATCCGTAAATCAAACTGGCTTAAAAAAAATTTAAAATTTTTCCAGATTTTTCATAGGCTGCTTCCTCTTTTTGATATAGATGGATTGCTTTTAAAATCGCTTTTTTTATACGGACAATTTGAAAAATTGACTGGCTTTCTAAAACCCTCTCATCATAGAGGAATGTCTGAAAATAAAGGTAATAACTCGGCCGTACGAGACTAAAAACCGCCCCGCCCCCGACCAATAAAAAAGGCGCTGTCAGTCCTAAAATCGTCAAAAATCCAACAGGGCCCTTCCCAATAAAACCTTCGCCCATAGCAAGGGCTGGCAAAAGGAGCAAAGCGGAAATAATAATCCTTGTCCAAACAAAGCGAACCGTTTCCCGCTGAAGATAAACTTTTCTAATCTCTCTAATCGGATAAAATTTATCCAGCGTTAAGACCCCCCGCCCGGTCACTTTAACAAGATCATCTTTATAAAATATTTCTTCCGCTTCCTTCTCTGTTAAAAGAGAAGATGCGCCTTCTAAGTCAGCCATTGTTATAAATTTTGAATAATCGCTTGAGAAAATTCAAAGGTTTTCGCCGTTCCACCCAAATCACCTGTCCGGATATTGCTTGCCAATGTTTTATCAATGGCTTTGCGCAAGGCATGTGCTTTTTCAACTTCACCAACATGTTCCAGCATCAATCCTCCAGCAAGCATCAAGGCAACAGGATTAGCGCAGGATTTTCCAACCAAATCAGGGGCAGAGCCATGAACGGCCTCAAACATAGCCATTTTTTCTCCAATATTTGCGCCCGGTGCTAATCCAAGCCCACCGATCAAACCCGAAATCTGATCAGACAAAATATCTCCAAACAAATTAGTTGTTACAATCACATCAAATTGCAAAGGATCTAAGCAAAGCTGCATCGCACAGGCATCAACAATCCGCTCATCGCAAGCTACCCTGCCAGAATATTCCTTTGCCACTTCACGGCCAATTTCAAGAAACATACCGCACATTAATTTTACAATATTGGCTTTATGCACAAGCGTCACTTTTTTACGTCCGTTTTTTAACGCATATTCAAACGCATAGCGCACAATACGCCGACACTCTTTTTTTGTGACATAACCTGCTGCGAGCGCCATTCCCTCTGGATCATTATCTTGTGGCAGATAATATTCCCGAGCCGCATAATATCCCTCAATATTCTCACGGATTAACACAATATCGAGATGATCATAGCGTGCTAAATCAGGGCGTGGGACAAGTGTTCTGGCTGGGCGCACATTCGCAAAAAGATCAAATTCCTGACGCAAGGTCACGTTAATGGAACGAAAACCTTTACCGCTTTGCGTTGTTAAAGGCCCTTTTAAAGAAAGACCTGTTCTACGCAGACTTTTAAGCGTTTCTTCAGGTAATGGAGAGCCAGATTTTTCCAAAGCAGCCATGCCTGCAATCTGTTCATCCCATTGAAAGGGAGCTTGAAGCGCCTCTAAAACAGAAATTGTTGCCTGTGTAATTTCAGGGCCAATCCCATCACCAGGAATCAGCGTTGCAGGGATTTTTCCATTTAGCGAAGCCATTTGCCTACCTTTCTTCTCTATTTTTTAAAAATAAGCTTGAGAGAAATTCTCTCTCCGTTAGTATGAATAGCTTATTGCGCTCTGACTAGGATATTCTAGAGGAAAAAATTTCGCTAACATATCCTATCAAGCCAAAATGTTCTGCCCTGCCAGTTGTGAAAGAGATTCTTATGCAGCCTAAATCGCATTTTTCCTCTAATGCCGATAAAACCCCTTCAAACTGGAATTTACAAACACCACAACAACAATCTATTTCATTTCCACTAAAAAAAGCGACACTCGGCGCTGATGGCATCAATATTAACCGCCTTTATGCAGAACATGGTGTCTTAACCTTCGACAGTGGATTTTCAAGCACGGCTTCCTGTGAAAGCGCTATTACCTTTATTGACGGCGAAAACGGTGTCCTGCTCCATCGTGGTTATCCAATAGAGCAGCTCTGCGCCCATGCCACCTATCCTGAAATCGCCTATCTTCTGCTAAATGGAGAACTTCCTACACAACAGGCCAAACAGGATTTCGAAAATACGCTTGCAGATGAAGCCTATCTTCATGAGCAAATCCGAAATTTCTTTAACGGATTCCGGCGCAGCTCCCATCCTATGGCGATGCTTTGTGCTACGATGGGGGCACTCTCAAGCTTTTATGCAGATCCCTCTGCCGATCAGCGTCACATGATTCTGCCAGAAGAACGTCAGCTTTCTGCGATTAAAATTATTGCAAAAATGCCAACGTTAGCCGCTTGGATTTACCGTTATGGCAATGGACTTCCCCTCATGTATCCTCAGCCTGGCCTAAGCTATGCTGAAAACTTCCTGCACATGCTTTTTTCCATGCCTGGAAAAGAGTGGAAAGGCAGCAAGGCGCTTATAAGCGCTTTTGATAAAATCATGTCCTTGCACACCGATCATGGACAGAATGTTTCAACCTCAACAGTCCGTATGGCAGGGTCTTCTGGTGTCAATCCTTTTGCCTGTGTCGGCGCTGGGGTCGCTGCCCTCTGGGGACCTGCCCATGGTGGCGCCAACGAGGCGGTTTTAGATATGCTTCAGGAAATTGGATCCATTGAAAATATCCCTTCCTTTTTAGCAAAAGTACGGGATCGTAACGATCCGACCCGTCTCATGGGATTTGGGCACCGTATTTATAAAAACCGAGACCCACGTGCAAACCTCATGCGCGAACTCTGCTTAGAAATCTTAGATGAAATTGGCGTTAAACAGGACCCTCAGCTTAAACTTGCTTTAAAACTGGAGGAGCTTGCCCGGCAAGATGATTATTTCATTAAACGCAACCTCTATCCGAATGTTGATTTTTATTCAGGGATTACGTTGCGGGCACTCGGTATCCCCTCTTCTTTCTTTACAGTCTTTTTCGCCGTCTCAAGAACAGCAGGGTGGATGTCGCAATGGAAAGAAATGTTAGAAACCAACCCAACCATTGCCCGCCCTCGACAAATTTATACAGGCCAAGCCCAGCGCGATATTCCAGAAGAATTCCGCTCTAGAAATCATTAACCGCCTCAAAATTTAGGAATCTCTTTATATGGTAGACACTTTCTCTAACATGCTCTTTCCTAGCACCCTCAAAATTGAGGGGGAAACATATCATTTCAGCTCTCTGCCACAAGCTTTTAAACAAACAAAGACTGCCGGAAAAGAACTCCCTTTTTCCCTTAAAATTCTTCTCGAGAACACCTTAAGACACCATGAAAAAGAAGCTTCAGAAGCGCTTATTTCATGGGCAGAAACAGGACATTCTGAAAAAGAAATCCCCTTTAGCCCTGCACGCATTCTCATGCAAGATTTCACAGGCGTTCCTGCGGTTGTTGATTTTGCTGCGCTTCGGGACGGTATGAAAAAACTTGGGAAAGCGCCTGAAAATATCAATCCTGCAATTCCTGTGGATCTTGTTATTGATCACTCTCTTTCAGTTGAATTCTCAGGCACACAGGAAGCGCTCAAAAAAAATATCGAAGTTGAATTTTCACAAAATGAAGAACGTTACCGTTTTTTAGACTGGGCACAGAAAAATCTAAAAAATTTCCGTGTCATTCCACCAGGAAACGGCATTTGCCATCAGGTGAATCTCGAATATATTGCCCCTCTTGTTCAAAATCGAAACCACACGCTTTTTCCAGATACATTATTTGGAACCGACAGCCACACGACAATGATTAACGGATTAGGTGTTCTCGGTTGGGGCGTTGGCGGTATTGAAGCCGAAGCCGCCAGTCTAGGTGAAAGCATTGCCATGCGTATTCCAGATGTTATCGGCGTTCGTCTCATTGGCAAATTGCCTGTTGGCACAACCTCAACTGACCTCGTTCTTACGGTAACGCAAAAACTTCGTCAAAAAGGCGTTGTCGGAAAATTCGTTGAATTTTTTGGTTCTGCGTTAGAAACACTTCCTGTCGAAAATCGGGCCACAATTGCAAATATGGCGCCAGAATATGGCGCAACCTGTGGCTTTTTCCCAGCGGATGCCCTGACATTAAAATATCTTCGTCTCACAGGACGTTCTGAAAAACATCTCAAAATTGCAGAAACCTATCTCAAAGAACAAAAACTGTTTAGAGAAAGCAACAGCGCAGAGCCCCATTTTACAGACATCCTCGAAATTGATCTGTCAAACATTGCACCTTGTCTCGCAGGCCCTAAAAACCCTTCAGAACGTCATCCTCTCGCCGAAGTTGCACAATCACTCCCTCCCTCTGACGAGACTGTCAAAGCAACACTTAAAAATGGTGAAACCTTAAAAAACAATGATGTTGTGATCGCTGCCATCACCTCCTGCACCAATACCTCTAATCCTTCCGTCATGGTGGCGGCTGGATTATTGGCAAGAAAAGCACGCTCTTTTGGTCTTTCAATTAGAGCCAGCGTCAAAACCTCCCTCACACCTGGCTCACGCGCCGTCTCCAACTATCTTGCAGCAGGCGGATTAAATAAAGACCTTGATGCCTTAGGATTTGAAGTTGTCGGCTATGGATGCGCAACCTGTATTGGCAACTCTGGCCCTTTGCAAACAGATATTACAGAGGCCATCCAAAAAAATAATCTTACTGTTGGTGCTATCCTTTCGGGCAATCGTAATTTCGAAGGACGCATTTCTCCCCTTACAAAAGTTAATTATCTAGCCAGCCCGCCGCTTGTCGTAGCTTATGCACTTGCTGGCAATCTCAAAACAGATCTAACCAAAGATCCGATTGGACAAGATCAAAATGGGAAAGATGTCTATCTAAAAGATATTTGGCCTAGCGAAAAAGAAATATCAGATTATATTCTAAGCTACATCACGCCCAAAACTTTCTCTGAAAGCTACAAAGAAGCCGAAAACGGCACACCTCTGTGGCAAAGCCTTAAATCAGAAAAATCGACACCCCTTTTTCAATGGCCAGACAACTCGACCTATCTTCATAATCCACCTTGGGTTCATACACTCCAAAAAATTGACCATTTTGAGCCGATCTCACAAGCGCGCATTCTAGCGCTCTTAGGAGATAATATTACAACCGATCATATCTCCCCGGCTGGCAATATTTCTCCCAACAGCCCTGCAGCCGCCTATCTCACGCAGCGTGGTGTCAAAGCTGAAAATTTCAATTCTTATGGCAGCCGACGTGGAAATGATGAGATTATGGCACGGGGAACTTTTGCCAATATTCGCATCCGTAATGAAATGCTTCCAGAAAGTGAGGGAGGTATTTCTCGCCATTATCCAGACGGTAAAAAAGGTTCCATTTTCGATGTCGCAATGCGTTATAAAGAGGAAAAAATTCCTCTTATTGTTATCGCTGGCGAGAATTATGGCATGGGTTCCAGCCGTGACTGGGCGGCAAAAGGGCCAAACCTACTTGGCGTAAAAGCTATTTTAGCGGAAAGCTTTGAACGTATTCACCGCTCCAACCTTGTTGGAATGGGTATCCTCCCCCTCACTTTTCCTGAGAAAATAACACGCAAAAGCTTAAACCTGACAGGAGAGGAATTAATTGATATTCACCTACCATCAACCTTAGCGCCACATGCTGAAATTCCAGTCATTTTCACACGAAAAAATGGCAAGAAAGAAAAAATTTTGATGATGGCACGCTTAGAGACCGAAGCAGAAATCCATTATCTACAACATGGTGGCATTCTCCCTTCTATTCTCCAGCGTCTTGCTTCTGAAACATCTCAATAGAAGCATCTTAGAGTGAAAAATTAGAGCCTCTTTTAAAAGAACGAGGTTAATCTGTGCCCATTGCGCATTATGAAGATTAACCTCTTTTCTCTCTCGAACCTTGAAAATGATAATCATTTTCACGTAAACTCCAAGAGACTTAGAAAAATCTTCTTTAGAATGCACGATATTTAAGTTTAAACATTCTTTGAGTTAAAAATTAAATCCGTTGTGCAAATAAAATAATTTATAGGAAATCTTATTATTTCCTCTTTTTAGGGTGTTTTATGTCTTTAGATTCCTCTGACCCTTCACGCAGGGACATTCTTAAAAATGGGGGAAAAATGTCACTTGTAGGCTATGCAACCTGCGCATGCGCTGGAGCTGGAGCGTGTTCCCTTGCTATCCCCGCAATCAATAGCCTCAATGGAACCAATCACAGCATTGCCTCCACACTTTCTCAAAGCAGTATTTTAGAAACTGATCTCTCAGATTTAGCAGAAGGCTCTTTTAGAATTGTAAGATGGCGAGGCCTTCCTGTATTTATTCAGCACCGCACACAGGTCATGCTAAATGAACTCCAAAAACCAGAACTTTTAACTAAGCTAAGAGACCCTGAATCCCAACGTAAACAGCAACCCCCAGAGGCAAGTAATTGGCATCGTTCCCTTAAGCCTGAATATCTGATTCTCATCAATACCTGCACCCATCTTGGATGCACAACACTTTTTGAACCAAAAAAAGATTCTTCTTTTCATTGCCCCTGCCATGGCTCTTGGTTCGATGGCGCTGGACGTGTTTTTAAAAATATGCCAGCCCCGTTTAATCTTCCTGTCCCACCAGTCTCCTTTAAAAATACTGAAAAAGGCCTGATGCTACGCATTGGGGAATCTGAGCAGTCCCCAGATTTTTCCCTCTCGTCGATTGAAAAATTATGAATCTCCCTTCCGATCCTAAAGAACCTTTCTGGCTTTATACCCGCTTGCCAATGCTTGAAGGAATGATAAAGCACTTTCTTGATTTTCCTGTTCTTAAACGTGGAAAATTATGGCTGCTTTGGACAACAGGCGCTTGTATTCTAACTGCCTTGGTGCTCATGATTTTCAGCGGTATTTTCATGGCACTTGCTTATAGCCCAACAGAAGCAAACGCCTTTAATTCCGTTGAAGACATTATAAGAAGGCTTCCCTCTGGATGGTTTCTCCACCTTCTCCACCAAGGCGGCGTTTTTGCCCTCTTTGTTGCGCTTTACCTCCATATTGGCAGAGGACTTTGGTATGGTTCTTACAAAATTCCCCGTGAATTGACCTGGATTAGCGGATGGGTTCTCTTTTGTGGATTTTTAGCCATTTCTTTTGCAGGATACTGCCTCCCTTGGGGACAGCTTTCCTACTGGGCTGCAACTGTCAGCCGCAATGCGCTTAATGTTGTCCCCTATCCTTCTGGTGGCTTAGGCGCTTGGCTCTTTGGCGCAGCCTCTTTTGAAGAACCAGGAAATCCTTCCGCAGCAACCATGAGCTTACAACGCCTTTTTATTTTCCATTTTTCAGGGGCGCTTTTTATGCTCCTTCTTGTAGGATTTCATATTCTATGCGTTCATGGGCTTGGAATGCGGCGCACAAATCCAGAGGCTGGACAAGTTGGATGCTGTCACCGTCCTAGCAATGAAGAAAAAAAACAGTCCAAAATAGGTGTCTGCCGTTCAAAATCTAAATGTGGCCAGCCGAACAGACGCCTTCCTTTCTATCCCTATTTTGTCGTCAATGATGCTATTGGGATTGTCTGTATTCTTTTAGTCCTATTTGGTTGTGCCTCTTTTTTACCCAATTTTGTGAGTGAGCCTGAAAACCTTATTCCTGCCGATCCGATGCGTACCCCGACCAATATCCATCCCCCGTGGTACCTTGCCCCTTTCTTCGCCATTTTAAGAGCCGTTCCTTCGGAAGCTTTTGGATTAGTTGCCGTTATTTTGGTCGTTTTTTCGCTTGCCCTCCTCCCTTGGCTTGACCGATCTCCAAAAGTAGAAATGTCAGACAGAGGGATGCTAAAATTTATTTTCATCACTTTTATTGCTTCTTTTGCTGGCCTTTGCTTTGCAGGTCTAAACCCTCCATCAGATACAATGCTATGGCTTGCCCGAGGATGTTTGGTCTGGTGGCTTCTCTACATGTATGGCATTGTCCCCTTCTTTGCTTGGAAAGAGCGTATCGCCAAAAGACAAGAACAGCTCGAAGAAATGGAGGCTTTCCAATGAAATACCGCTCTTTCTTTACGCTATTGCTTTGTGGT
This sequence comes from Acetobacteraceae bacterium, assembly GCA_004843345.1. Taxonomy (NCBI): domain Bacteria; kingdom Pseudomonadati; phylum Pseudomonadota; class Alphaproteobacteria; order Acetobacterales; family Acetobacteraceae; species Acetobacteraceae bacterium. Next base: position 1,614,739 of record CP039460.1, on the reverse strand, counting down.
GGCGCAGCATTATTCTCCCAAGCGCAAGCCAAAGAGAACCAAGAGCCCCTTAAAGGAGATGCCACCAAAGGCTTCTATGTTTTTGCCAATATCTGCAACCAGTGCCATGGTGCGCAAAATCTCCATTATGGAGATCTTTTAAAGATCGGCATTCCTTCTAAAGAAATTTTGGCTTGGGCAGGACACCATGAGGTGCCTGATGGTTTAGATGATAATGGAAACTTAAAAAAACGTCAGGCCAACGCTTTTGATCCTATCGCATTGCCATACCCAACAGAAAAAGCTGCAAGAAACGCCAATGCTGGCGATCTGCCTCCAGATTTTTCACATATTGCCAGCAATATTGCTGGAGGCACAAACTACATTAACAGCATGTTGCTTGCCTATCAGACACCGCCACCCGATATGAAGCTAGAACCTGGCCTTTTTTATAATCCAGTTGCACTGACCCACCACCGTCATTTCAAAATGGCGCCTCCTTTCGAACAAGAAGCAGCAAAAACCCTGACCTATCCTGATGGAACACATCCAAGCGATGCGCAAATGTCAGCAGATATAAGCACTTTCTTAGAATGGGCGAATGACCCCTCGCACAACGCACGTCAAATCAGTGGCGGGTTAATCTGTCTTTATCTCATCCTCATGGGCGTCTTCGCCTGCTTATGGAGAAACCGTGTCTGGAAAAAATAAGGCGATTATAGGCATAACCCTATTTTCTTTCTCACTGACGCTTTTTATCTCTCCAGCACAAGGTGCGGATAAAAAAAAGCAAGATCTTCCTCTCGGCATTTCCAACGGGGAATGCGTCTCTGCCAAATATGCGATTGGCCCTGCGGATGAAGATCTCAAATCAGATCAAATTGATTTTGGATGCAGCATGGCGCTGTTGCAGGACTATGGAGATGGAATCAGCCTAAGCCAATTTGGGTATATGGGAGAGGATGCCCCTGGCGCTGGTTTTGTTACAAAAATCGATCCCTCTAAAAGTACAGCCTCACGCTCTTATGCAAATGTCACTGATTTCATCGTTAAACAAAAACGCATTCCAGCAGAAGCAGGATGGTGCGTTGCCGAAATGCGGATGCCAAAAGAACCTGCCGACAAAGAGCGTCCAAAATTAAAAATACCAGAATGGGTTATCAGCTGTATTGCCTGGGGAACGACAGCGCCCGCAAAAGGCGAGAAAACAGCAGAAAAAATGATTGCAATTGTTAATTTCAAAGGATCTGTCCCCCTTCCCCTTCCAGATGCACCAAAGCCCTCTGCTGTAACCCCTTAGAAAGACTCGCATTCTTGGAAAACTTGCAAAGTCTATCTTAAAAGAGTACAAAAATAGTACTTAATCATTGTTGATGACTGTTGCATATTTCCCTCTATGCACGCATGGCGTTCATCCAGAGAGATATGCTGGACTTCACAGAAATAGACCTAGCTTTTATAATTACCGAGCTTGGAAAAATATTTTTTTACTTATCCGATACTAATGCTTCCCCATCCTATACATAAAGATGCTGGTGCAATAATTGGTTTAGAAACGAGACGAGGCTTATGACATTAAAGCGCAGACAATTTCTACGAGGAGCAGGTGTTGCAGCTGTTGGCACAGGTGTTGTCGCCTTGGGTTTTAAACCCCCTTTTGCCCACGCTCTAGAAACACGCGAATATAAACTTACCCATGCCAAACAGACACGCAATAACTGTTGTTACTGCTCTGTTGGCTGTGGTCTTCTCATGTATACAATGGGCGATGGATCTATCAATGCAAAAGGATCTATTTTCCACATTGAAGGAGATCCTGATCATCCTGTCAGTCGTGGGTCTCTTTGCCCCAAGGGCGCTGGTCTAATTGACTTTATTCATAGTGAATCCCGCTTAAAATATCCTTCCTACCGCGCTCCAGGCAGTACCGAATGGAAACGTATCAGTTGGGACGAAGCAACTGATCGCATTGCCCGCCTCATTAAAGAAGATCGCGACAAGAACTTTATTGTCAAAAATAAAGATGGTCAGCTTGTAAACCGTTGGCTGTCAACAGGAATGTTGGGCTCTTCTGCCGCTTCCAGTGAAACAGGCGCTTTGACTTGGAAATTTGCCCGTGCGCTCGGAATGTTAGGGTTTGATAATCAGGCGCGCACCTGCCATGCGCCAACCGTTGCTGGGTTAGGTCCTAGTTTTGGCCGTGGCGCAATGACAAATAACTGGGTCGATATTAAGAACGCCAATGTCGTTCTTGTCTTCGGCGGTAATGCTGCTGAGGCTCATCCTGTTGGATTTAAATGGGTTACTGAAGCGCGCCTTCAAAACAAAGCAAAAATTGTTGTTGTTGATCCTCGCTTCAACCGTACCGCCGCTGTGGCCGATGTCTATGCACCTGTCCGTGTAGGTTCTGATGCTGCCTTTATGCTCGGCGTAATGCGTTACCTCATCTCCACGAACCAGATTCAACACCAGTACGTTCTTCAATATACAAATGCGTCTTTCATCGTAAAAGAAGGCTTCGGTTTCAAAGACGGTCTTTTCAGTGGATATAACCCTGGGAAGGTTGGAAAAGAGGCTTACGATAAATCCTCTTGGGATTATGAGCTTGATGAAAAAGGCAATGTCCTCCGTGACGAAACGCTTGCACATCCACGCTGTGTCTTTAATCTCTTGAAAGCTCATGTTGAGCGCTACACGCCAGAAATCGTCTCTGAAATTTGCGGCACACCTGTTGAGGATTTCTTGACAGTCTGTAAGATTCTTGGAGAGACATCTGCGCCAAACTTAACAACTTCTTGGCTCTATGCGCTTGGATTTACCCATCACACAAATGGCTCGCAAACCATTCGCTGTGCTGCGATGATACAGCTTCTCCTTGGGAATATGGGGATGCCTGGCGGTGGTGTTAATGCCTTGCGTGGACACTCCAACATTCAAGGATTTACAGATCTTGGTCTCCTTTCACTCAATTGCCCTGGTTATATGGAGCTTCCGAGCGAAAAACAACAAACGCTCGAAGAGTACTATGCTGGACGTCCTATTAAGCCAGAGGCGCTTGGGCAGGTTGATGTCTGGAAACAGCTTCCCTCCTTCTTTGTCTCTTTCCTAAAGAGCATTTGGGGAGATCATGCAACGAAAGATAATCTATGGGGTTATCACTGGTTGCCAAAATGGGATAAGAGCTACGATATTCTTCAAATGGTTGAGAATATGGTCGCTGGCGAAATGAACGGCTTTATCGTTCAGGGCTTTAATCCTGTTGGTTCCTTCCCTGATAAAAACCGTACAATTGCAGGCCTCTCTAAGCTTAAATTTTTGGTCACAATGGACCCATTGGATACCGAAACCTCAAATTTCTGGAAGAAGGTCGGAGAATATAATGCCGTCGATTCTGCCTCTATCCAGACAGAAGTCTTCCGTCTTCCAACGACATGCTTTGCAGAAGAGAATGGTTCTATCGTAAACTCTGCTCGTTGGCTGCAATGGCACTGGAAAGGTGCAAACCCACCTGGAGAAGCATGGGCCGATGCCCGTATTTTAGGAACAATTCTTCACAAAATTCGTAAGCTCTACGAAGAAGATATTGCGCTTTACCAGAAAGGCACAAAGAAATCTGAACCTGTAGCGCCAGAACCTGTTCTAAACATGTCTTGGAACTATGAAGATCCAGAAGAACCTACGCCAGAAGAGGTTGCCAAGGAATCAAATGGCTACGCTTTGGCAGACATTATAGATGCTGATGGTAAAATCATTCTGCGCAAGGGGCAGCTGCTGCGAAATAATCTTATGGGAACGGATCTCCGTGACGATGGGACAACGGCTTCCTTTAACTGGGTCTTCACAGGTTCTTGGACCGAAGAAGGCAACCAGATGGCTCGCCGTGACAATACGGATACGGGCTTTGGATGCACACCTGGCTGGGCTTGGTGCTGGCCTGGGAATGCGCGCATTCTCTATAATCGTGCTTCAGCAGATACGAATGGTGTTTCTTGGGATTCAAAGCGTCAATATATCTACTGGAATGGCAAAAGCTGGGCTGGTGCGGATGCGATTGATTTTCCAGAGAATGAAACACCAGGCTCCTCAAAAGGTCCATTCATTACAACAGCAGAGGGTGTCGGGCGTCTTTTCTGCACAACCTCTATGGTTGACGGTCCTTTCCCTGAGCATTATGAGCCTGTAGAATCTCCTGTAAAAACTTTGCCAGATCGTAAAGAGAACATTCAGTCGCCGTCTGTTAGGTTCTTGCCTTCCAATCGTCCTGAATTTTTTGGACATGCAGATCAGTTTCCGCATACAGCGACAACCTACTCTATTACAGAACTTTTCCGTACATGGACAAAGCATGCGGCCATCAATGCCATTCTGCAGCCAGAGGCTTTCTTGGAAATTCCTGAAGAGCTCGCAAACTCACTCGGCATTGCACGAGGCGATATGGTTCGCTTGACATCAAAACGTGGCTATATCACAGGTAAAGCGGTTGTTACAAAACGTCTGACAAAATTGAAGGTTATGGGTAAAGCCCTTTACCAAATCGGAATTCCTTCTAACTTTGGATTTATGGGAGCAACGAAACCTGCCTTTATGGCGAATACATTGACGCCACCAATTGGCGATGCAAACACGCACACACCAGAATTTAAAGCATTCTTGGTTAATCTTGAGAAAATTTAAGGGTTGAGGAATAGAAAATGACCTTACAGTCACAGGACATACGGCGCCGCTCGGCAACAAATGGAATGACTCCTCCGCCCAGCACTCGAGACGCCTCCCTTCAGGTTACGAAACTCATTGATGTTTCAATCTGCACAGGCTGTAAAGCCTGTCAGGCAGCATGTGATGAATGGAATGACCTCAGAACAAAAGTTGGAGAAAACTATGGGGTTTATGATAACCCCATGGATCTGGAAGCAGAAACTTGGACCGTTATCCGTTTTGATGAATATGTCAATGAGAACGGCAAGCTTGAATGGCTCATGCGTAAAGATGGCTGCATGCACTGCTCTGAACCAGGATGCTTAAAATCCTGCCCTTCTGCAGGTGCTATTGTTCAGTTCGAAAACGGTATTGTCGATTTTGAATCTGAGCATTGCATCGGTTGTGGTTATTGCATGATTGGTTGCCCTTTCAATATTCCACGTGTCAGCCATAAGGATAATCATTCCTATAAATGCACGCTTTGCTCTGACCGTGTTGCTGTCGGACAAGAACCTGCCTGCGTCAAAACATGTACAACAGGCGCTCTCGCCTTTGGAATGCGTGATGACATGCTAGAGCTTGCTGAAGAACGTGTTAAAGGCTTGAAAGAAAGAGGTTTTCCAAATGCTGGGGTTTATAACCCTCAGGGCGTTGGTGGAACACACGTCATTTACGTTCTTCCACATGCCGACAAGCCTGAAATTTACGGAGGCCTTCCAAGAGATCCATCTATCAGCCCAATCGTTTTAGGTTGGAAGGACTGGCTTAAACCGCTCGGTGCAACCGCTTTCATCGCAACGATTGCAGGTGTCTTCTCCCATTTTGCCTTTGTCGGGCCTTGTGGTGACGATCAAATCGGTGGTCTAGACCATAAAGAGGATTCAGAAATTCCTGGTCTAAAAGAAAATCTCGAAGATGCCGCTTCTTTTGCGAAAGATGAAGCTGAAAAATTTAAAAATGCCGTCAAGTCTGGTCAGGCGACGGATCTTGTCGAAGATGATCTCGAAAAAGCCGCATCTACTCTAAGAGAGAAACTTCAGGCTGCGGAAGAGGCTAAAGCAGCCAGAGAGGCAGATGCTGCGGCAGAAAAAAATCACTTAAAGGATTAAAAATAATGCCAAATATGAATAAAAGCGTTGTCATGCGCACAACCTATGGAAAGCGCCTGCTGCATTGGCTGAATGCCGTTTGCTTTTTCCTCGTCGGATTTAGCGGCCTCTCTTTTGCATTTCCAAGTTTTGAATTCTTTGGACGTGTTTTGGGAACACCGCAAACAGCAAGAATGCTGCATCCTATTCTAGGGGTTGTGGTGTTCTTATGCCTCTTCATCATGTTTTTTAAATTTGTTAAGGGGAATCTCTTTCAAAAAACAGATCTTCTTTGGTTTAAAAATATTGATAGCGTTCTCCTAAATCTTCATGGAAAAGACCTCCATATCGGGAAATATAATGCCGGACAGAAAATTCTTTTCTGGTGCATTATGACCAGTATCTGTGTTCTGCTCCTTTCCGGTTTAATCATTTGGAGAGAATATTTTTCTGACTATTTCTCCGTGCCCGTCTTGCGTGTTGCGATGCTGGCGCATTCTGCTATTGCACTGGCGCTCATGTTGCTTGTGCTGGGACATATCTATTTCGGTATTTGGGTACGTGGATCTATTACGGCGATGATTACAGGTTACGTCTCCCTACGTTGGGCACGTTCCCACCATAGCCGTTGGTATGAACAGATTATGGATAAAAAAACCAAATCACCAAAGATCATAGAAAGTAAACAGCATACTTCTGGGCATTAATTTTTTCTAACGCAGGATCGTAAAAGGGCTTTGGTTTTAACCATGCTCTTTTGCGATCCTTTTTATTTTGGGACAATTTTCCTTATGTGTGCATCTCAGAACCAGAATGCGGCAAAACCACAGCATCTCCCTTCAGATCTCAAAGAAGGCCCTGCTTTCCTTCAGGGAGGCGTCAAAAAAATTTCGCCACTCCTTTTAACCGATCTCTCTAAACTCTATGACAGACGAGCAAAACGCCTCCATCTTCTCTCACAAGAAGCAAAAGAAGATGGTGGAGAATATCTCAAATTTCTTGAAAAAATGGTTCTTATCCAAAAGGAGCTTCTCGCACAATATCCTCTTGATAAAGAAGATATTTCAAAGATTAAATCTTGGTTTGAAGCCAAAAAGGATCCTTCTCCAGAAGATCTAGAAAAAGAACCCTTTTTACATAAAATCTATAAAGCTTTTTTTCAAAAAATTTCGCCACTTATTCAAGAAGAACATCTTTCTTCCTTGAAAAAACTCAGTGACAATGCAGCTTATTTTGCACAGCAAAGTGCTTATTTATTAACAGGTAATTTTGCGCAATGTGATGCCGCAGCCGCCGTTCCTCTTTGGGCTTGTCTTTCCCTTTGCTGGGCACAAGCGGCAACAGACTATGCCAAAGAATTCGAAGAAGAAAAAACCATTGTAACCTCACAAGCGCATTGCCCCTTTTGTGGCACACCCGCTGTTGCCGATATGGTTTTAACAGGCCAGCAAGAAGGTCTCCGCTATGAACAATGCGCTTTATGTGAAACACGCTGGCATAAAGTCAGATCTATTTGCCCTGAATGTTTAGGGTCAGAGCATCTTGATTATTGGTCTATTGAAGAAAAAATGCCATCTATTGAAATCGAAAGCTGTGCTGATTGCAAAACTTATAGCAAAATTTTTAGATTAGACCGCAACCCGAATTACGAACTTTGCAGTGACGATCTTGCAAGTGTTGTTTTAGACGCTTTAGTTGAAGAAAAAGGATTTTCACGCAGAACGCTAAACCCTTTCGTCCTCTCCTTCCCCACCTAAAAGATTGCTTACTTTAACACAACAAAAAAGGCGCTCTTTCGAGCGCCTTTTTACTTCCACAAACCTTACCTTATAGCTTAATCTAAGAAAGAAAGACCTGGGGCTTTTAACTCAGTTTCAGCCGAAGGGCTAACGGCAACTGTATTATTTGCGTACATCATCGCTTGACGCTGATAATTTGCAGCGCCAATTTCCTGCAACATGTGCTTAATATTATTGTCAGCCTCCTGGAACTGCATCTGACCACGATCAATATTAAAGCTCAACTGCAAACGGTATCCCAAAATAGCTTCTTCAAATTGTGGCCAAGTCTCGCCATAAAAAGTGGATCCATATTTAGAATAAACCTTTTCTAGACACTTATCCTGATCAACCATCTGGCCAACACGTGACGGAAATGAATGCTTGCAAGCTGTTGATTTTGCTTGCAGGTTTTGATAGGCCGTCTGCCACTTATCAATTCTAGCAGAAGAAGAACCTCCTGCATGCGCCGAAGAAATACTCAAACAAGCAATCCCAGCCAGAGCAAGAGCGGAAGAAGACATTTTAAAGAAAAAAGAAGAAATTGACATAAAACCCATCACGATACAGCGACTCCATCCTATATCCTTGACAATACAGGAAACTACCCCCCTAATTTCTACTTTTTTTAGAAAATAATCTAGGGTTTTTTCGTATTTTTTCCCTTAATATTCTAAAATCTTCTTTTTACTTGATTTAATCTCTCAATGTCTTTTTCTGATTTGCCACTTCCTTTGTTAAAACACCTCCTTAAGCAGAATAAAACCTTTATTTTAACGCTTTTAATTACAACTATTTTAATCAGTAATATATGGATCATTTTGCATCTTCCTAAGCAAATTAATCTGTTAGGCCTGCAAAATACTTCAGAAGTTTTTTCTATCCCTCTCATCATTATGAGCAGCTCCGCCCTTCTTGCTCTGTGCGCTTTTTGCCTTTTTCTGCCAAAAATTTTAAACAGTTTCTCCTTAGGATTATTGGCGATTTTAGCTCTTTCTCTTGCAATAAAAAGTTCCTCCCACTTTAAAGAAAGCGACCTTTACATTCTCAAACCTATGCGTTTCTTTGGGAATATCCTGCCAACACAGGTCTATTTTTTAGGAATAATTCTTTGCCTTGGGATAATAACTGCCAGCCTTTTTGTGCCTTTTTCAAAAGAAGATAATCTTTCTAAACGTCAAAGACTTTCCATTCCTTTTTTAACCCTCTTTCTAACACTTCTTATCGCAGAAAGTTATCATTTCAGACACCATGAATTAAACGCCTACCTCACAGAAAAAACGGGACTTATTGCAAGTTTTTCTGGTGAAAATGGCGGATTACGCTTTCTGCTGCCACGCGCGCACCAAGAAGTTAATTCTTGGCAATCTAACCCAAAAGCAACCCTTTCAACTGACCATGCAGGAGAGCGTACAGCCCTTCTTCTTCGGCGCGAATTTCCAGGTCTTCTTGGAGAAAGTTTTGCCTTTCTCATGGTACAGTTTTCTGCCTTAACGGAGCAGTCTCCTAACATTTCCAGAAAAGAGAAATCTAACGCCTAAGCTTGTCCTTCTTTTGAGATACCGCTAGTATTGAGCAAAGTTCATGCCTTTTCCTCTGATATAATCAAACAAATAATGCTAAATAAAGCTCCACTCGTTATTGCCTCCCTTTTTCTGTTTCCTTTAAGTGCTGAAGCCGCACAATCTGTTGCGGCTTCTTCAACGCAAGTTTCGGCTGCCTCTGCAGCCAGTAAAGGCAGTAAAGAAGTCTCTACCATTGAATCCCCTCCAGCACTTTCACTAAAGGCTGACTTGAAAGATGGCCATGGTATTCAAGCCAAAGTCACCCTCACTTTCAAAACAACCACTGGTGAAACGCTAGATGTGCATGCCTTTAAGCATACAGACATCTATATGTCTGCTTTACATGGGGAACGTTCTGCCATTGACGAAATTTTAACGAAAAATGTCTGGACAAGTGATACCGATACACGTCAGCAAGTTGCTTACCCTGGCTTCCAATTAGCAACATCTCCAGACTCAAATCCTGATATTATCATTGCAACAGCTGGCGGTGGCCAATGCCGACTGCCTTTACATGTTTCCAATTTGCGTACAGATGAAAATAAAAAAACGATTAGCGCACGCTTTTCCCCTGACCTTCCAATCAATACAGCTTGCGCAGCCTATTTCCCGCATTTAAAAGAAATCACGGCGACTATTGTTCCAGAAGCATACGAATATAAAGTTCCCGGAAATCCGAATGCCGCTCCTGTTCTCTTCTTTTTAAGAGACGGCATGTTTAATATTTCTTCAAATCCTCTTCTCATGCCAAATGACCTTAATGATCTAGGAATTTATCGCTATACGCTCTCTATTCATGGTGAAAAAACAGCTGGGAAAGTTGATTCTGGCGTCCATTTGGATGAAAAAGATTACGTCTCCAATGCCATTGTCTTCTCTGGTTTTGCACTTTGGGGAAATCATTCCTTTACAAAAGCGGTTAGCCAATCCTCTTTACCCTGGCTAACGGGATGGCTTTCTGATATGGCGGCTGCCAGCCCTTATTTTTCAGACGGCATTATTTATAAAAACCTAAAAGGACAACAGGTTCAATTTGTCTATTACCCAGCCGAAGATGGCAAAAGCTTCTTAACCTCTGAACTGACCTTCTTGCCGAATGGAGAGCTTGAAGAACTTTGCCGTTATCCGCTTGAGTATGAGAATGCAGACTTTATCCAAAGTGAATCCGAACGCCAATCTTCACGCATTGTTGTTAATTTTGGTGTTAAAAAAGATCCAACTCAGGAAGATGCGACCTGCAGTGGCGTTCCAATGGCGGCATATCCTGCGACATTAAGCATTGCAATATTGCCTGAAGTGACCCAAACAGATCAGGTTAAAAACATTCTCAATATCAAATAAGGATTTTTTCTTGAACTTATAAAAAGGGGCGCTTTATAAATCTAAAGCGCCCCTTTTTATTAAAGCTCAAATTGCTTAAAAAATGCCTTTATGAAGCTCATTCCTTAAAAGGCGTGCCAAACAAGTCTTTCCTAGCTTATTAATCCCATCTTCAAAAGTCTTCTTATCAATTCTACCCATCTGATAAGCAGAAGCCAAAGGCGATCCAATCGCATGCTCAGAATAATCCTGAAGCCCCTTCACCAACTCTGCCCCTCTTAATAAAGGTTCTGGCATGCCAACGTCCATCCAGCTATATCCCTGTCCCAGACGCTCAACAGTCAAAACGCCCTTCTCTAAATAGACATGATTAATATCTGTAATTTCCAATTCATTCCGGGCAGAAGGTTTTAAACCTCGGGCAATTTTAGGTGCTTCTCCATCATAAAAATAAACCCCCGTAACAATCCAAGAAGAAGCTGGATTTTGAGGTTTTTCAATAATTTCGATGGGTTTTCCAGATGAATCAAAGGAAACAACACCATACCGTTCTGGATCTCTTACCTGATGCGCAAAAACAGTTGCCCCTTCTCTCGCATCGCTCGCTTTTTTCAAACGCTCAGAAACAGAAGTGCCTAATAAAATATTATCACCGAGCATCAGCATGGAAGGCGCACCATCCAACCACTCCTCTGCGATCAAAAGCGCTTGAGCAATCCCAGCTGGCTCTGCCTGTTCTTTATAAACAAGCTTAATCCCAAACTCAGATCCATCTCCAAGAAGCTTCTTATATAATCCAGCCTCTTCTGGTGTCGTAATCAGCATAATTTCTGAAAGACCCGCAAGAATCATTGAAGACAGTGGATAAAAAATAATCGGTTTATCATAAAGCGGTAAAAGATGCTTACTAATCACCGTTGTCAAAGGACGAAGACGTGTTCCGTGCCCTCCTGCCAACAATATTCCTTTACGATCCTTTGTTTCTGTCATTATTTCTCTCCAAGCCCAAGTCTTTCGCCTGTATAAAGCGCTTTTCGGATATTTTCCCACCAAGATTTATTTTCTAAATACCAAGCAACCGTTAAACGAATACCAGATTCAAAATCATTCTGCGCCTTCCAAGAAAGCTTTTTTTCAGCTTCTGTCGGATTAATCTCATAGCGCACGTCATGCCCTGGACGGTCTGTGACAAACTCAATCAAATCCTGACGGTTTAAACCCTCTTTGGGTGCCATTTCATCTACTAAACGGCAAATTTCTTTAACAACGTCAATATTTGTTCTTGGTTGCGCTGCACCTAAGAAATAAGTTTCTCCAGGACGTCCCTGCTCAATCGCATCTGCAAGTCCTTTTGCGTGATCTTCAACATAGATCCAATCCCGCATTTGCAGCCCATTTCCATAAACAGGAATTTTTTTACCTTCCAAAGCATTCAAAATCGCCAAGGGGATAAGTTTTTCTGGAAATTGCCATGGCCCATAATTATTTGCAGTATTACTCACAAACGCAGGAAAGCCATAGGTATGATACCAGGCACGCACCAAATGATCTCCAGCCGCTTTACTTGCAGAATACGGATTGTGAGGCGCATAAGGTGTATTTGAATCGAAAGGCGAATCCTCCATTGAAAGAGGTCCAAAGACTTCATCCGTTGAAATCTGATGATAACAGAAGAGAGCTTTTTCTTCTCCTTCGAGACCATTCCAATAATGTCTTGCAATTTCTAAAAGCGTAAACGTGCCGCCAATATTGGTCGCCACAAAACCCGCTGGACCGTCAATGGAACGATCGACATGCGTCTCAGCCGCAAGATTCATAACTTTCTGCGGACGAAAGGTTGAGAAAACTTTTTCAAGCTGAACAGGTTCTGTAATGTCTCCCTGAACAAAATGATATTTCTCATTTCCTTCTAAAGACTGCACAGATTCTGGAGAGGCCACCAAAGTCAACGCATCAAAATTGAGAACCTCGTGCCCACGAGCCACCAACTCGCGAACGACTGCTGAGCCAATAAAACCACACCCACCTGTAACAAATATCCGCATTCTTGTCCCTTTTTTGATTTATACCAAAATCTTGATACACGTCTTTTCAAGAGCTAGCTATTTAAGAACGCTCTTAGTAAGATAGTAGAGATTTTTCTAGAATTCCATTTTACTGCCAAAATGACTCTTATTCCAGTTTTTAAACACCCTCTCTTCTTTCAATCAAATTATCAAAAATATGGTTCTTTTGCCGCCATTTTTTTATTTCCGTTTGTAACGCTCCACTCACCTGTTTTGGCAGAAGAGTGCCGTCAAGATCAAATTGAAATGGCTTTTTCAAATAGCGAAGGCCCGTATAACGGCATGTCTCAAGATAAAGCGACACTTTTTTTTAAAAACATTTCAGATCAAGACTGCAGCATCCCCGCAACACCTAAAATCCAATTTCTCAATAACAATAAAGACGTTCTCTCCATTCACCATGAACAGCCCGAGACATATCCCTTTCGGAGCTTTCTCCACAAAAAACCTTCCCAAACCTATTTCCTTCAAAAGAAAGCTCAAAAAGAGAAATCTGAAGCCTATTCGGTTCTTTTTTGGATATCCGCACCTGTTTACGCAACGGGTGTCTGCCTTCACCCCGCTTTTTTAGAAATTTCCTTTCCTAAAATGCACTGGATTACACCTTTTAAAGGCACTTTCTGTGGCGTAACCCAAACCCCTTGGTATCAAGAAAGTCCTCTTAAAGCATGCACAAACAACGAAAAACGCTATCTTTCTGTCCTCACCAATGAGCCTGAAGACCCAGACAGTCTTCGGCTCGAAGGGGAATTGCCTATTGAAGCAAGCTCTCAAGGGCAATCTGAACCGCCAACCCCATAAAAACTAAACCGCTCACCACATCAACCCAACGGCGCCAACGATTAAATTTTTCAGAAACCAGGGGATGCCCAAATAGACAAGCAACAAGGCTATACCAGACAATTTCCATTGTCCCAATCATTGCGATAATAGGAATGCCCCACTCCCAAGGCGTATGCACAGGTAAATTTGCGGCAAAAATAGCGGCTAACCAAAAGATAGCGGCAGGATTAGCAAGCGTTACGAAAAAACCTGTGAGAAAAAAACCCCTATTTTTATGATCTTCAGCCTCTTTTGAAGCCTTTTCCATTTCAATAGGTTTGAAACTTTGCCAAATTAACTGAAGTCCCAAGTAAATAAGGTAAAGAGACCCTATAATTTGTAAAAGATGATATAATTTTGGCGCATGTTCAAAAAGTGTCTGAATTCCAATAAAGGCAGCAAAGCTCCACAAGGCAATGGCTGCTGCATCGCCGAAAGTTGCCAAAATGGCTGCCCTTCGACCATGTAAAAAAGAAATACGGGAAATTAGGACAAAATCCATCCCAGGGACAATAACGCCAATTCCCCACATCCAGCCAATCGCAATCAAAACCTGTAACATTGCACCACTTTCTAAAATCGAAGCTTACTTTTAATACGTTACGATAAATCTTATCAAGGTGATTTTAATAAGAGCAAACAATTGCTGCCGTTGGAGAAAGAGAGGCGGTTGTATTAACACCTGCCAAGGGAATAATAACCTCGCTGACGACGCTCCAATGTTCATTAAAATTATATTCTAACCCTGGCCCTAAATCGAAAACATCTGTCCATCCAGATTCTTGATATTCTTGCCACTGACCAGACTCCCAACCCTTCATCCTTACAGGGGCATTCCAGTAACCTATCAATTCCAAATCCAGCATAAACTTTTTTGTAATGCCGTACTCAAGACCTAAGCCTGCGCTGCCAAACTGGCTTGGGATCGCCCAGCCATCCCAATTTTGATCTGTTCCATAAGTTGACATCCCCTTAACACGCACATCACCCGTTGTCTGATTTGCCTGTGCCCACGCATCTGCAATTAAAGCATGCCCAAAAATAGGAAAGGTCATCATGCTGCTAACGCCAAAGTTAAAAGACCATGCGCCTGTCCCCGTTCCATTATTCGAATTTTGTAATTGATCATAGGGGCCTGTGGGCGCTTGTCCACCGAGGTAAACCGTGACCAAAGGATAATGATCATCAGGGGTCACCCTGTAAAAGAGATCGAAGGGCAAATCTTGTACTTCTACCGATCCAGAGCGATCTCCCCCTCCCCAACTATAGCTGTATCCCGGATTGATATTGACTGTTAGACGCTTTGTAACCGCCGCCTGAATATACCACTGCTGCGCAAAGGAATAAGAGCCTGGATTACTTGAAACTTGCCTGCCTAAATTATCAAATTGGCCATTTGGAACGGTCGCAATAAAGTAAGGTTCAATCGTCCATTCCCCTGGTTTTTCGCCTGGAGCAAAGAGTTCATATAATGTGCCAGAAGACCATTGCTCTGGAACAGGCTGATTAAAAAACCGATCCATGGCATAAAGAGTCTTATTAAACCAGCCCTTTTTAGAAGCCCATTTCTTTTGCACATCTCGAGGCAATCCGCTGCTTCCAGCAAAGCGCTCATAGTCATAATGCGCTTTTCCATAATGAATACCTGCTTTTTCATGATATTCAGAAGACTGATTGAGCGGAATGATATAAGGGGGAACGGCTTCTACTTTAGAAGCGCTCGTTTGAATATAAGAGCGATTTTGTAGCGCAGGCGGATACGCTCTTAAAACTGAATCCGCCTTGGAATAATGAAAAGAAGAAACCTCAGGGGTGTCTGGTTCTGGAATGGAGAGATGAAGCTCGTGTGGCTGGGCCTGAAACGTTGTATTTTGAGCAACCTGTGCGGAAGCCTCATTTTTTACACAGAAAACCAGACCAAGAACCACAAAGAGTTTTACAACCTCTTTGAAAGCAACACTTAAAAACATGCGCCTAAACCCTAAAAAATCCCTTTTCATTTTAGGGTGATAAGCCCCATTCAAAATGAAAAAATCCTCTCTTCTTCTGTAAACAGAAGCTACTAGAGATGTATGATCGCCAAAAAAAAATATCGCCCCGAATGGAGGCGATAACGGAAAAGCGCTTAAAAGAAATAATTTCTACTTATTTCTTTCCGCGCTTAAAAAAAGCCTTAATTTTCTCAATCATCCCTGCAAAAGGACATTTTGGGGCTTCTGCCATTTGATTTCCCTTAAGAAAAATCTTGATTAGAATTTAGTATTGGTGCGAGAGGGGGGATTTGAACCCCCACGTCCTTTTGGGACGGTCGATTTTGAGTCGACTGCGTCTACCGTTCCGCCACTCTCGCTTGAAACTCTTCACTTACTTACGCCATTTTTCCTTTTTAGGAAAGCCCCTTTTTCACCATTTCAATAAAATAATCATTTCAGAAAAAAGGGAGGCCAAAAGGCCTCCCTTTCTAGGATAAAACCACCCTCTTAAGCAATCTCTTTAGATTTCTTTGAGAATAATCCAACCCATGCTTTTAATGCGAAGATAAAGGCAGGAAGAGAACCAAAAAGAATGAAAATCATATCTCCAAACATTCTGACCCACTCAATACCAAGCGCAAGTTCTGTTTTAGTGTAAGCTGCACTTCTAGCATGCCAGTACCCATTGGTCATAACATCCCAAAGCTGGAACATTCCTCCTGGAAACAGACTAGTAACGCACATAAGCGCTAAACCAATATTCGTTCCAATAAGAGAAACTTTAATCCATTTTTCGAGCTTAACCCATTCCTCTTTGCTGGAAAGGTTCTGAAGAACCAACACCACCATTGCCAGCGCTAACATACCAAATACACCCATAAAGGCAGCATGGCCATGGTTTGCTGTGAGCATTGTACCGACTTCATAATAGCTCATAATTGGCATATTGATGAAGAACCCACACATACCAGCACCAACAAAGTTCCAGAAACCGCAAGCAACCAAGAAGTAGAATGCATATTTGTGAACAACAGAGTAACCGCCATCTGTATCGCGTTTTGTTGCAGAGAAGAAATCCCATGCTTCCGCACACATAAGTGTCAAAGGCACGACTTCCATCGCAGAGAACAACGAACCAAAAGCAAACATCATCTGATTTTGGCCTGTGAAGTACCAGTGATGGCATGTTCCAAGCACACCGCCCATGAAAAACAGAATACCATCAAAGTAAACCGTACGAAGGACTGTTTTAACCCGAACAATACCCAGCATATAGAACATCACACCAACCAAGGTTGTTGCGAAAAATTCCAAATAAGCCTCAACCCATAGATGAATCAGCCAAAACCGCCAAATTTCAACCATGGAATAGTTTGTTTTATGTCCAATAAAGAGAACTGGAACATAGAACAATGGCACAGCCAAAGTTGCTAACCAGAAAACACGGATGAGCGCTCTGTCATCTTTATTTTCATTCTTACTGGAACGACCGAGCCAGAAAAGCATTCCGAACCAGCCAAAAAGACCAACAGCCAAAAGAAAGTGCCAAAACTTACCTTGTTCAAGCCACTCCCAACCTGTTGCACCGAACCATTCCCAAAGATCAGAAGAGCCTTTGAAAAGATCCAAAAAGCCTGTCCATATCCCAAGGAAAGAACCTGCAACAACCACAACAAAAGCTGCAAACAGTCCATTAACCATCCATTTTAGAAGGTTGGAGTTTGCAAGTTCATCACCTTTTGGACGCAAGCCAATTGCCATGTACAGACTACCAGCAACATAGGCTGTTGCAACCCAGAAAACAGCACACTGCAAATGCCATGCGCGTAAGAGGTTTGACGGGAAAATTTTATAAAGCTCAATACCATAGAAACTTGCGGAATCAATCCGGTAATGCGCAATCGCCCCACCCATCAAAGTCTGAAGGAAGAAAAGCGTCACCGCAACAAGCATATATTTCCCTAAAGCACGCTGTGCTGGGGTTGCCTGCCCTGGAACAAGACGTGAAGGCAGCTGCTTTTGCATATTGCTGACCCAGCCTGCACCAGGATAACGGTCACGAACGGCAATCGCTCCCCCAATACCGCCAAGCAGCGTCAAGGCGCTCAACACGCTCCAAAGAACTGCGCCAGGCATTGGAGTATTGCCTGCATCAGGATCATATGGGAAATTGTTGGTATAAGAATGGGTCTGGCCAGGGCGTTGCGCAATAGAAGCCCAAGCAGCCCAATCAAAATAAGCAGCCAACTTACGAAGCTCTGTCTTATCCGTAATCAGATTAGGCTTCAAACCACCATCTTTGCTAGGGTCTTTAACATAATCTTCCCAATAATCTGGAGACGTTTTCCATGCCTCTGCTTCAGCAGCTGTCAAGTGTAACTCACCTGATTGTGGATTATACTCATTTTTCTTTAAAAGCGTTGCTACTTCCGCATTAACTGCAGCTCTCTGCCCCTCATCTAAAGCCTTATAAGCAACTTTGTACTCAGATTGCGCATATTCTTCATGAAGAATAATGGCCTCACGGTGCAAAGCAGCCGCACCAAAATCTGGCCCAATATAAGCGCCATGCCCCCATAGACTACCATTGTCCATTAAGCCATAGCGTTGAAAAATATTCTGTCCGTCCTGAATATCTTCTTTCGTTGCAATCACAGAATTATCTGCGACATTGATGACTTTTTCAGGAATTGGTGGAGAAATTTCAGGTGTATGTGCAGTGATGTACACAAGTGCCGCAGAGGCAATCACCACTGTTAAAATAAGAATACGGCGCCACCAAGGGGAAAGTTTTTCATCCCCTCCTATGATTTGCGACGTATCCACGGTGGGATAAGACACGATGAGTATCTCCTTAAAAAATTTAGAAAACCAAATACATATTTGAAATGCTCATTTAAGACTAAATTTCTACTCAAAAGCAAGATATTTTTTTTGCAAAGTCGATTTTGCGCTTTTAAAAGTGGTATTTTCGCATCAGCAAAAGATTTGATAATGCAGCTCCAGCAGCGCCTTTCCCCAAATTATCGAAATGTGCTGTAATCACAAGACGCCCACCTTCTTCGCCCTGAACCCGAAGAATAAGATCATCACGTCCAGCCATTTTCTCTGGCGATAAACGTTTTTCTTCTAAAGTCTCTTTTCCACTTAAAATTCGAATAGCTCCACGCTCACTTTGGGAACAATCCGCATAATAGGAGGTCAAAATTTCTCTAATCTCCTCGACACGATATTTTTTAGGTAAAAGCCCCAAATCTAAAGGACATAAAACAACCATCCCGCGCTCAAATTTACCAACAGCAGGGACAAAAAGCGGCGTTCTAAAAAGAGAAGCATATTTTGTAATTTCAGGAAGATGCTTATGCGTCTGCATCAAAGCATAAAGCTCAAAAGAAGGAGAATCCTCTTTTTCCCAAGCGGAAATCATGCCTCTTCCGCCACCGCTATAGCCTGAAATACCTTGTAAAGAAATTGGATAACTTTCTGGCAAGATGCCAGCACGCATCAAAGGACGCAGAATAGCAATCGCACCTGTGGCATAACACCCAGGATTGCTGACTCTTTCTGCATGAGCAATCTTTTCAGCTTGTCCTTTTTCAAGTTCTGGAAACCCGTAAATCCACCCCTCATCAACCCGATGAACTGAACTTGCATCTAAAATTCTTGTTTTCGTTTTTTGCGCTAAAGAGACAGCCTGCCTAACGGCCTGATCTGGTAAACAGAGAACCGTAATATCGGCCTGTTGCATCATTTCCCGACGTGCATTTTCATCTTTACGCAGCTCTTCTGGCAGCGTTAACAACGTAAAAAAAGGCCGAAAAGCCTCCTCTTCGATCCGTTGCCGCAAAGAAAGCCCCGTCGTACCGGCCATCCCGTCAATAAAAACGGCTATTTTTTTATTTAAAGCAGAAGAAATCATCCCTTAATCTATATCTCTTTTTAAAGGGCTATTCATCTGATAAATCCACATTGGAACGCCTTTCCGAATAAAAATACCTCGTGCAGACATCCCTACGGCGCTTAAAATTCGGCGTGAAGCAACATTATCTTCTCTTGCCAAAGCAAGAATAGAAGGCAATCCCATTTGAAAAACAAAATCAAGCGTTGATAAAACAGCTTCAGTTGCGATTCCTTTTCCTCTAAAAGAAGGAGAAATCGCAAAACGCAAAGCCAAACCTCTCCAATCTGGCCGCTGATGCACGCCGACTATTCCAACAAAATCGCCTATATCCAGCGCCTCCGCCCTGAGACGGATCGTAAACATCCCAACACGATTCTCTTGCCAGAAAAGAAGATCTTTTTCCAACTCTTCCTGTGTCTCTGAAAAACAGCGAAGTCCCCCCAGCATGTGGGAAAAACTTTGAGGATCTGCCTTAAATTTCGACAAATCCTCAAGATCATTTAGAGAAACTTTTGTCAGCGTCAAGCGAGGGGTCAAAATCGAAAAAGATTCTGACTGTTTCATAGCTTAATGCTCTACAATATGTTCAAATCAACGGACAACGGGACGATAGCGTAAACGCCCTGGTTTCACAGCATCTGCGCCTAAACGACGCATTTTATCTTCTTCATAGGCTTGGAAATTTCCCTCGAACCATTCGACATGGGAATCTCCCTCAAACGCGAGGATATGTGTTGCCAAGCGGTCCAAGAACCAACGGTCATGGGTAATAACAACAGCGCAGCCTGCGAATGTCTCTAAGGCCGTTTCCAAAGCTCTTAACGTATCAACGTCCAAATCATTGGTAGGCTCATCTAAGAGAAGCACATTATGTTCTCCACGAAGCATTTTTGCTAAATGAACACGGTTGCGCTCTCCCCCCGAAAGAATCCCAACTTTCTTCTGCTGGTCAGAGCCCTTAAAATTAAATGCCCCAACATAAGCACGGGAAGGAACAGTACGTTTTCCCAAATGAATAACATCTGTTCCGCCAGAAATTTCTTCCCAAACGGTTTTGTTATCATCCAACGCAAAACGGGACTGATCCACATAACCGAGCTGAACTGTTTCGCCCAAGGTCAGAGAACCTGCATCTGGTTGTTCAACCCCCGTCATCATTTTAAACAAGGTTGACTTCCCAGCACCATTGGCACCGATAACCCCGACAATACCGCCAGGTGGCAATTTAAAATTCAGATCATTAATAAGCAAACGATTCCCAAACCCTTTAGAAAGGCTTTCTGCTTCAATCACAGTTCCGCCAAGACGTGGGCCGGGCGCAATCACGATATCCGCTGTTCCATTTCCTTTATCGCCACCTTCTGCCAGTAATTCCTCATAGCGCTGAATACGGGACTTACTTTTGGCCTGACGTGCTTTCGGAGAAGAACGAATCCACTCCTGCTCGGCAGCCAAAGCTCGCTGGCGTGAACTTTCCTCTTTTTCTTCTTGGGCTAAACGCTTCTGCTTCTGCTCCAGCCAAGAAGAGTAATTTCCTTCAAACGGAATGCCCCGCCCACGCTCAACTTCTAAAATCCAGTTTGTGACATTATCAAGGAAATAACGGTCATGGGTAATCACCATCACTGTTCCCTGATACTCTCTCAAAGTGCGCTCCAGCCAAGCCACACTCTCTGCATCGAGATGGTTGGTTGGCTCATCAAGTAACAAAATATCAGGCTTTTCAAGAAGTAAACGGCAAAGCGCAACACGGCGCTTTTCTCCTCCTGAGAGATGCTTCACAGAAGAATCTGCTGGTGGGCAGCGCAGCGCATCTAAAGCAATATCGAGCTTACGATCGAGTTCCCAACCGTCCCCTGCGTCAATTTTTTCCTGAAGCTCTGCCTGTTCTGCCAGAAGATCATTCATCTCTTCATCGGTCATCGGCTCTGCAAAGCGGGCTGAAATTTCATTAAAACGCTCAACATTACGGCGAATTTCACCAAACCCTTGCGCTGCATTCTCACCAACCGTGAGCGCCTCATCTAATTTAGGTTCTTGCTCAAGGTAACCAACACGAACGCCATCTGCAGCCCATGCTTCACCCCCGAACTCTTTATCCTTCCCCGCAATGATTTTCAAAAGAGTCGATTTACCCGCACCATTCACACCTAAAATACCAATTTTAGCGCCTGGCATAAACGAAAGGGTAATGCCTTTAAAAAGCTCCCGACCCCCAGGAAACGCTTTTGTGAGATCCTTCATCACATAAACATATTGATGGGCAGCCATGTGACCCCTTTCTATAAAACTTGGAAATTATAAATCGCAATATAAAATATCAATGCAAAAGCGCCCTGCGCCCGGCAGGACTCGAACCCGCAACCAATCCGTTATGAGCGGACGGCTCTAACCAGTTGAGCTACAGGCGCATAGGGCGCTGGCGGAGAACTTCTCTCATTCGCTCTTTTTTTTCAAGCTTTTTTTATAAAAAGATGTCGATTTTCTTTCAAAAACCCCTTTATAAGAAGGCTACATGAATATTTATATCCCAAATAAGACGATATCTTTTGCAACAAAAACACAATCTGTCTAATATTTAAGCATTATAAATTGTATTTTACGCAACATTTTGAATATTCTTTCTTTATAAGAAATTTAAGGACATCACAGGATTATGGATCTTTCAAAAATCCCCGCCCTCCTTCCAAACTCTAATGAAGTTCACGTCGTCATTGAGATTCCTGAAAACTCTCGTATTAAATACGAGCTTGATAAAGACAGCGGTGCAATTATGGTTGACCGTTTTCTTTTCACCCCAATGGCATATCCAGCCTCCTATGGTTTCATTCCAAACACATTAGCGGCCGATGGGGATCCTGCAGATGCACTCGTTCTTGCACCTGAGCCTATTATCCCAGGCTGCGTGATCCGTGCCCGCCCTATTGGGGTCTTAAAAATGGAAGATGAAGCTGGACAAGATGAAAAAATTCTCTGCGTTCCCGCAGATAAAGTCCATCCTGCTTTTTCTAAAGTAAAAACAGTCGCCGATCTTCCTAAAATCGTTCTGGACAATATCAAACATTTCTTTGAGCATTATAAAGATTTAGAGCCAAATAAATGGGTTAAAGTCACCGACTGGGCCGATGAAAAAGCTGCTCATGAGTTGATTCAAGATGCGCTTAAGCAAGCTCAAAAGTAAATAAGTTTACGTGGTTGAAAGCTGAGAAGAAAGTTCATTTTCTTTTCAGCTTTCTTTTTATATTCTTAAAATAGACCATGCTCCCTTTGATGAAGTACTGACCATTATGCCTTTGAATACCCCTTCGAATAAAGACTTGCAAAAATACGCTAGATTTTTTTTAGCGGTCTGCATCATCACGGCAAGCATTTTTCTTTTAGCGCCTTTTATACCAGCACTTGGTTGGGCCGTTATCATCTCCATCTGCGCATGGCCTCCGTACTATCGGGCAGAAGGTTTTTTTCCAAAAAGCAAATATTGGCGTCCTCTTATCCTGCCAACCTTGGCCGTGACCCTTATTGCGCTTCTAGCTATTGTTCCTTTAAGTTATCTTGCCTATGAGGCCAGCGTTCAGGCTGTCGAAGCTGTTCCTGCTTTAATGTCTATGGTTCATCATGGTCTGCCAACCCCAGCATGGGTTGAAAAATTCCCTATGATTTCTTCGTGGTGGGATAAAAATCTAGCAAGTCCAGAAGAAATCAAGCGTTTTGTTCAATCTATTGATGTCAGCCCCGCCGCAAATCTTACCAAAAACCTAAGCTTAGCTGTCATGGACATCAGTGTGCAGTTCACTTTTGCGCTGACAGCAGTTTTCTGTATCCTAAAATATGCAGATGTCCTCATTAAACAAGTTAACCGTGTCAGCATTAAATTTTTTGGCGCACAAGGTGAAGCCCTTGCCCAGCAAATTGTTGGTTCTGTTTACGGCACCTTAACAGGTTTGGTTTTAGTTGGGATTGGTGAAGGTATCTTCATTGGAATCTCTTATATTTTTGCGCAAGCTCCACAGGCCGTCTTGTTAGGTCTTCTCACGGGTATCAGTTCGATGATTCCTTTTGTTGGAACTTTCGTACTCTTACTCTGCTGCCTCGTTATTTGCTTTAAATCTGTTGCCTGGGGTATTGCCTGCTTTATCTTCGGTTATCTTGTCCAATCCATTGCGGATCAATTTATTCGTCCAGCATTAATTGGTGGACGAACAAATCTTCCTTTCCTTTGGGTCTTATTTGGTATTCTAGGTGGTATCGAGCTTATGGGACTGCTTGGCCTTTTCCTCGGCCCTGCGATTATGGCCTGTATGACAAGCCTTTGGCGAGCTTGGGCTGCGCCTGAAGATATTCAAAGACTTCAGGAGAGCACCTCTTCTGATTCTCCTCCTATCCCTGCCTCTATCCAGCTTTCCCCTCGGCAACTGCGTGAATTAAAAGAAATTGAAAGAAAAGAACGGGAAGAAGCTTATCAAAAGGCAACTCTTGCAGACCGTAAAGCTTTTATGAAAATTGAAAAAAAGCTTCACATTCATTCAAAACGTGCTAAAGGTGACGCCGACTTAGAAATTATTGAAGAAGATATAAAACCAAAAGGCACAGAATAATCTTCTTTTAAAAGTATCTTCATGGGTTAAACATTATTCGAAAGGTTTGTTTCTCTAGATTTCTTTTTTCATAAACGACTTAGCTCTCAATCCTTCTTTAAACTCTCTGCATTTTTCTCAATGCTCCTCCTCTCTGTACCGCTCACAGCGAAAGCGGAGGAGCATCTCTCCATTAAGGGCATAAAGAAAAATGCCTTTCCAGACCCAGTGGATCAAATCTCAGGCAAAAAGGTAGATTACCTTAACCGAAAAGCCAATTTTGGTCCTTTGGGAAATCTTGATCTCCAAAAAGCCCCTTTTTCTGCAATGCAAGTTGGGCATGACGTCATTGAGAACCAGCAGCTCCGAACGGTCGATCAGCTTGTTGGTTTTATGCCTTCTGTTCAAATCCAGCCTAAAGGCGACAATCCTGTTTTTACAGGCATTATCAATCGTGGTTTTTTAGCTGATAAATTCGCAAATTCTCGTATTGATGGCCTCAATGCAAGTTTTTCAACGCCTCTTGCGACAGAGGAAATCGATAGCCTAACCATTCTCAATGGTATTTCTGGCGCAATGTACGGCCCGGAAAGTCCCGCAGGCATGGTTGATGTCACCCTCAAACGTCCAACTGCAAAACCTTTTTTCAATTTTAATTTTGGCTATGATTCAACTGGATCTCCTTTGGAATCTTTAGATACTTCCCTTGGGAAAGGACCGATCAAAATCCGCTTCAACTACCTTAACCAAACAGGACAAATGTATGTAAAAGGCTCTAATCAATGGCGAAACGCCTATAGTGGCGATATTGATATTCAATTAACAAAACGAACAAAATTAGAGTTAGACGGTAGCCAGTATAATATGTCCTTTTCTGGCCTTCCTGGCATTTTTACTTATGGCTCGAATGTTAAGCTGCCAAATGCGCCGAGCGCTGCTACCCCCGGATTTGGAGAATCTCAAGGTGGGGTGAATGCTTCTACGGCGCTTGGCATCATGAAATTAAAACATGATTTTAATCAACATTTACATCTAACCTTAGGTGGCCTTTACCAAAGCTCACCAAGCTATAATTACTCTATTACCAACACAATTTTAAACAATCAGGGCGACTATCAGCAAAGTGTCACGGCGGCACCTGTTGGGCGCGAATTTTCAGTCTGGAGTAATCTTGCTTATTTAAATGCCGACATAAAAACGGGTGTAATACAGCATCATCTTAATCTTGGCACAAATGGCTTTACTGCCTCTATGGACTCTCCCCTTCAATTTCAATCTTTTAATATTGGTGTGGCCAACATTAACAATCCTCAAATTGTCTCTGGCCCTGAACCTAAATTTTCAGGCAGCTATCACCAATCCACCACGCAGCAGCAAAGCCTTATTTTGGGCGATCAAATGGAAATTGGAAAATATTTTTCTGTCATGGGCGAATTTTCATGGGGATGGATTAACCTCGAAAATTATAATAAGCAGCATCAAATCACCTCTCAATCGCATAGCCAAGGAAGTTTTTCACCTTCTGTTGCCGCCGTTTTTCATCCAACCTCCTCTTTTAGTGCCTATTTTAACTGGGGAAAATCGGTTGGTGATGGCACACAGGCCTCTTCTGGCTCACTCAATGCTGGAGAAATACTTCCAATTTATCAGTCAGAACAATTTGAAGGCGGTATTAAATATCTTTACCGCAAGCGTATTAATTTCAATTTGGATGGATTTACCATGGATCGCCCCTATGCCTTTACAGATCCTGTTACGCATCTATTCAACTATAACGGCCTTCAAAGAGATGCTGGGATCGAATTCCAAACTTCTGGGAGTCTGACACCTGACATCGCTGTCTTGGGAGGTGTTACATGGCTTCATCCTTTTTTAGAACATGCCAGCAATCTAAATTATGAAAACAAAGAAATTCCTGGAGTTCCTGAATGGGCTTCCAATTTTCTCTTGGACTACCATCCGCATCAAATCAGAGGCTTAGGCCTTAATGCGAATATCCATTATGTCAGCACAAGAGCTGCTAATATTTATAATACAAGTTGGGCCAATCAGTATGTAACCCTTGATTTAGGCGCACGATTTGCAACCAAAATCTGCGATAAGAATATTGTTTTTCGTTTTGAGGTGGATAATGTCACGCAGGAAAATTATTGGGCCTCTATGACTCCAAGCGCAAGTGCCGGCTCCTCCGCCACCAATGTCGCTGCACTAGGACTCCCTAGGACGTGGCATCTCACCAGCTCTATCTATTTTTAAAACAGGACATCTCAAAATCATTATGACTAAAAATAAAACTTGCCTAAAAAACGAATCCTAGATATACATCCATCTCCATCAATTAAGCCGTAACTTTATTGGATATTTCCTTTGAATTGTTTCGCCACCTTTGATCATTTGAGTCCACCGACTCATTTTCCTTCCTTTAAAAAGATGGCAAAATTATTCCGCCGTCTTTTGTCCGAGCTCTCGCCGCCGCGATGAGCGCCCGGGCGCAAAAATCCCAAAAAACTTTTTGCCGCCCTCCTTGTGACTTTCCAAATCTTCCTAAAAATCGTTTTATTCCACGTACATTTTTCATCGTGGGCGCTCTTCTCTTTTTGCCAGAAAAAGTAGAAGCACAGAACGCGACTGAAAAAGAACATGTAAAACCACAGACAGATTCTTTTTCTATTGAGAATAGTCCTACTTACAAACGATATTTTACAGAACCGCAAAATCACTTAGACCTAGATGATCCTCGCAATAGTGCGACATATAAAAAGTTCTTTACCCCATCAACAGATCAAACCTCCTCTCTTCGAAGCAAAAGAAAAATATCGAACCGGCATAGCGGTGGGAGTGAACATCTAGGTGCTATTGGACATCGGCACAAACCAAGCAATCCTGAAGAATCCCATAATGCTGAAACAGCGATTGGGCGGGCAACACTCGAACATTTTGCCGAAGGAACAAACGCTTTACAGGCTTTAGCAGCCTCAACCCCTGGCGCAAATTTTCAATCTTCAGATGCCAGCGGCCTCGATGCCTTCGCCAACACCTTCTATTTACGCGGTTACAACCAAACACAGCTTGGCTTTACAATGGACGGTATTCCATTAGGCAGCCAAGGCTATGGCAGCACAGCTGGCGCTGATGCAAATCAAATTATTATTCAAGAAAACATTGCATCACTTTCTGCATCTCAAGGGGCTGGCGCTCTCACAACTCCCTCTGCAACAACATTAGGGGGTGCCGTTACCTACACAACCTTTGATCCGAGCAACACTTTTGGAGTGCATATAAGTCAGCAATTCGGCAGTTTTAATGGTTACCGAACTTTCGGCAAATTAGATTCTGGGAAACTCAATAAAACAGGCACCAAATTTGCCGTTTCTTTTCTCAGAAATGCACAAGATCTCTGGACAAACAGCTACGCTAGCGAAAAAGAAATGGCTCTATTAGCGCCCTATGGAGGTGCAGGGAAACGCCCTTACGGGTACAATAGAGAAGAATCTATCAATTTTAAATTGGTTCAACCCCTTTCGAGTTTTGGAAAACTCACTCTCACATCAAACTGGGCCGATCAGCCTGAATATGGCACAACAGATAATACTGTTTCCATGAAAAAATCATTAGGCTATGGCGATTATAATTTTGCACCCGATTACAACGCTGCAAATAATCTTGCAGGAGCCTGCAACCATAAACAAACCACAAATACAGATTTGTGCAATCTTGTCTATGGAAACACAGAAGTTCAACGTGTCTATTTAGAAGGCCTGAAAGCAGACTTCCAAATTAGTCCTACAATCAAATCCAGCTCTGTTGTCTATGGACAAGTCACAGACAGCCGATCTGGCACAGCTTCCAGATTTTACACAACACCTGCTAATGCCCCTGGAGGCGCATCAAATCTCGGAATTGCCGATGAGCATGTAAAAGGAAGGCGTATCGGAATTACACAAAATTTTTCCATTCAATTAGGACATCGCAACACGCTA
Source organism: Acetobacteraceae bacterium (assembly GCA_004843345.1). Taxonomy (NCBI): domain Bacteria; kingdom Pseudomonadati; phylum Pseudomonadota; class Alphaproteobacteria; order Acetobacterales; family Acetobacteraceae; species Acetobacteraceae bacterium. The sequence goes on along the minus strand of CP039460.1, from coordinate 1,586,995 downwards.
AAAACGGGGATCTGGTACGAAAATAACCGCTATCATGACCCAAGATTCTTTTATCCGCTCAATAGCGCAAACCAAACGAATAATGACTTTGATTTAAAAAACGCCGACGGGATACTTGCAACAAACTCTGTTTTTACAAGCAATACTTTTCAATTTTATGCTGAAGATGCCTTTAAACTCTCGAAAAATATGACTTTCACCTACGGATTTAAATCCCTTGTTCAAACAGAAAATGGCAGCTGGTACGACCGCGCCAGCGATCAAACACTCTGGTCCTGGGGAGCTGGAGGATCTGCTGAGAATGGAAATCCTGCGAGCTATAGTTATCGTGGCCCTAGCGGCCGCCTCACCCAATCAAATGCGTTTTTACCTCATTTTAACTATGACTGGAAAATCTCCAAACAGCATGAATTTTATTTCGATGTTGCAGAAAATATGCGACCTATTGATGCTGGTGGCGCTGCTTGGAGCTATAAGCTCGGAAATTCTGCCAGCCTTAACAGTGGACAGACTGCTTTTGAACAAGAAAAAAAGAATTTACGAGGCGAGCGGACTTGGAACTATGTTGTTGGTTATCGTTATAGCGGGAAATCTTTCAATTTAGGTCTGGATTATTATCATACAGACTATATTGGACGGCTTGGAACCGTGACAATCGGAAATTCGGCGAGTTCGACACAAAGCCAATATTTAGCTGATTTAGGTAATGAAAAAATGGACGGGATGGATCTTGTAGGCCTCGCTCACCTATCAAGAATATTTAGAATGCCAAATTATTTAGGACAGTTGGATTTTATGAATAGCTTTTCATACAATCATGCCGTTTATGAAGGCTCTGTCCCAAACTTAAATGGCAAAAGCACCTCCTTAAATGGCGTTCAACAAGTAAACTATCCACGCTATATGTATAAGACAAATGTTCATTACAGGAATGGACGCTTAGCTTGGGATCTCAATGTTAATTACAACAGCCAGACAAATGTCACCTATACAGGCGACGTCAAAAATCCAGGCTACTGGACTTCTGAATTTACAGGTTCATTGTTATTAGGGCCAAATATGCAAAGAGACAAAGTAAAACTCGCATTCTCTGTAAGTAATCTCTTTGATCAACATTACACGACACAATTATATAACCTAGGAGCAGCTGTCTCAGGCGACAAAACACCTAACCTTGCATGGTCAGCCCCAAGAGAATTTTTTGGATCTCTCAATGTCTCTTTTTAGCGTCAATTCTTTAGACTACTTTAACGCCATGCAATGACCAGCAAACCACAGACAATTAAAGAACAGCCTCCTGCCATGCGCCAGCTAATCGCCTCCCCTAAGAAAAGATAAGCAAGAATCATTGCAACGACAACACTGCCTTTATCAATCAAAGCGATATTTGCAACATTCCCTATTTTTAAAGCTTTATAATAAAATATCCATGAAAAAGCAGTCGCAAGGCCTGAAATACCAAGCCATAAATAATTCTCCCATGCAAGCGTTGCATATTCCTTTGCTTGGGTAAAAATTCCAGCAAAAATCAGCACAAAAAAACTGACAAACAATGTCCTCACCGTCAAACCAACTTCTGAGGAAATCCCTGTCAGTCCCATCTTCCCAATGACGGAAACAGCCCCTGCTGAAAACATAGATAAAAGTGCATAAAGTACCCAAGTTTGCATCACAAAATCTTTCTTAGCCTTCGGAAAAACTGAATTGCTTCTTAAAATCCACAACTAGAAGAAAAATACAGACTCCCCCTTACAAAGAAAACCAGAAAAGATTTACCATTCAGCGTAAAATGGGAAATTATCGATTTTTTGCGGTATGGATTTCCCTAATTATTTTAATCATCTCTCATGGGCAGGATTTTAATCTCTATGAAAAAATTTGCACTTTCTCTTCTCGCCGCAGCAACACTTGCTGGTTGTACAACCGTAGAACATGTGCAGACACCACAAGGTGTTGATCTTCTTGATGTAACATGCAGCGGTGGCGATCATCCTGCGGCTAAATGCCAACGTGTTGCAAACCAAGAATGCCCAAATGGCTATAAAATGCTCTCTGATACCAACGCTTCCTTTGGCGGTTGGAGAAACTGGCTTGCGCTCGGATTTGCCGTGCGTGAAACCATGGTTATGGAATGCCTAAAACAGCCAGCACCCGTTGCTGTGCAACCCCAGCAGCAAACAGCCCTTGTGAAAAAAACCATTGTCACAACAAAAAAAGACAAAAATGGCAATGTTATCTCAACGACAACACACGAGGTAACCGAAGCGCCGGCTCAGTAAAGAATTAGGGTAAGTCGCCTTATTTTCTCTTTAGAAACAGGATGTTTGAAAAAGCATCCTGTTTTTATATATCTAAATTTTTTTTGAAATTTGATAGTAAAAATAGAGATTAAAAAAGCTCCATGCTTGAAAAAACATGGAGCGGGCGAAGGGATTCGAACCCTCGACCCCAACCTTGGCAAGGTTGTGCTCTACCCCTGAGCTACGCCCGCACTCTTGAGACATACTTAAACAAAAAAAGCTCCATGCTTGAAAAACATGGAGCGGGCGAAGGGATTCGAACCCTCGACCCCAACCTTGGCAAGGTTGTGCTCTACCCCTGAGCTACGCCCGCACTCTTCTAATCTCTAAGAGACGTTGAACATGATATACGTCTTAGAGACCTTTTCTGGCAAGTCCTAATTTATAAAAATATAAATTTTTGAGTTTTTCTTTTCCTTCCTGCCTTGTTTCAGCCATAAAGAATGCACAGCTTTATAGAAAATACGTTATTTTTAAGATTTAAGGCCAGTTTGTATGTCTCTCTCTAACGATTCCTTTACACTTTCCCAAAATTCTCTGGGAGGAGACTATCTTGAAATCACTGAGAAAAACTTCATGCAGGAAGTTTTAGAGGGAAGCCTTAATAGCCCTTTTCTTTTGGAATTTGTGACAGAAAACGATCCAGATTCCGAGACGCTTTTTTCAACTTTAAAAAATGTCACCGCCTCTATGGAAGGAATCATCCGCTTGGGGCGTTTGAACCTCCTCGAAAATCGTACCCTTTGCCAACAGCTTGTCCAAAGCGGTCTTCCGCTTAACGCTGTTCCCCTAACCGTTCTTTTTACGCAAGGAAAAATTATTGATCTGTTTCAAGGAAGCAAATCTCCAGAAGCAGTGCATCAGTTTCTTGAAGCGGCATTAAAAAAAATAGGCATCTCTGTTCCCGCCACACATCTGCTTGAAAAAGGGCAAAAGGCCATCAAAGAAAACAAATTTGATGAAGCGTGTGCCTGTTTTGGCGAAATTCTTGAAAAGAACCCTGAAAATGCGCAAGCATGGGCAGGATTGTTACGTTCCCTCATTGCCATGGATGAAATTGAAGCAGCGAAGGAAGCCTTAGCAGATATTCCAGAAACGATGATAGAAAATGCGGAGATTAAGGGCGCTGTTGCAGCTCTCGAAATTGCAGAAAAAAAGGGAGAGGCTCTTTCTGAGTTAGAAACCTTGGAGAAAGCCGCTGCAAATTCCCCCGAAGATACCGAAACGCAATTCAAACTTGCTAATGCTTTAAATGCGGCTGGCAAGTCAGAGGAAGCAGCCGACCTTATCCTTTCTATTCTTTCAACAAAGCCCGACGAAGAAGTGGCTAAAGAAGCCAAACAAACCTTGTTCCACTTTTTTGAAGCTTGGGGAGAAAGTGATTTGACACGCCGTTGCAGACGTAAGCTTTCCTCTCTTCTTTTTTCTTGAAATCTTTTTAAATGAATCACTTACTCCCTCCCATTAAGGACATGACGTTAGCTGACATCCCACCCTCCGTTGGGTTGTTACCTCTCAAAAGAGCCTTGCTGTTGCCACAAGGACAGCTTCCTTTAGGTATTTTTGACCAAGAGGCCGCTTCCTCTCTTTTAGCACCTTTATTAAAAACACGTCTTATCGGTATCATTCAGCCATCTTTAGATGAAACCGAAGGCGAATTTGAAAAAGTCGGAACGATTGGGCGCTTGACCTCCTTTAGAGAACTTCCAGATGGGAAGCTCACGCTCTCTCTGACTGGCATTTGCCGTTTTCATCTTCTCAGCACCAGTATTTTACAAGATGGCGGCCAGGAGGGAAAAATTGATCCCAGTGCCTTTGGTGGTGATTTTATCTCAGCCATTCTACCTTCCATTGATCGTAAGCTGATTAAAACAGGGCTGAAAAATTGGTTAGAAAAGCATCATCTTGGCGCAAATTGGGAAAGTATCAGCCTCCTTTCAAATGAAGCTTTACTAACAACCTTGCCCATGCTTCTTCCTTTTGAAGCTATTCATCAGCAGGCACTCTTAGAGGCTCCAACACTAGAAGAACGCGCACAAATTTTCTTAGATATTCTAACAAGAGGATAATTCTATGTCTCAACAAGAAACCATTTCAAACAAACATGTCCCCCATCCAAACGCCTTTTAGAAATGCTTGTTTGCCCTGTAACACAGGGACCTCTTGAATATAATGCTGAAACTGGCGAACTTATCTCACGACAGGCGTGTCTTGCCTTTCCTGTTAAAGACGGCATTCCCGTTATGCTCCAAGAAGAGGCACGCAAGCTTTAAACCGATTAAATGGATTTATAACAAAAAGGGGCTCTTTCAAGAGCCCCTTTCCTTTTGACACTACTCGTCACCATCGCCGTAATTAACTTCGGTCGTTGGCGTTACGCCCTTTCTACCGTTTTTAGAATGCCTATCTTTGCCGCCTTCGCCGTCTTCTTCAAACGCAGCGCCTGGAGGGGCTGTAGGCATCATCATTGTTGGCGCAGCATTGCTATGTCTATGACTGCGCTTCTTATGCCTTCTCTGTGCCCCTTCTAGACTTTCGTCTTGGCTGGGATCCTGACCGTCCAAAAGCTCCTGTTCCCCATAAGCAACCACCATATCCGCCTTAGGCCCGCCTAAAGGATTTTCAATCCGCATATTTTTAACATATTCATCAAGACATGCCGTTGTTGACCCTAGCAATAAAAGGCCTAAAAATATTTTTCCATAAGCATAAGTGAATCGAAAAGAGTTCTTCTCTTTCTCTTTTGAATTTTGGCTACCCATTCTATCTTCCATTGAATCTGATCGCTTTGGAAAAGGCGATTTTTTTAATTTTTAGCAGTCTTCTCAATGAGAGTAAAAACTTGTCTCAAAAAAAATACCTCTACTTATTTCAACGCTTTCAAATTTGGTGTAATTCTCTTTTTAAAGACCATGCTATTTTACGCATTTTCTGGAAAAATCTTTCCCCTATCATTCCTCAAAAAGTTTGGCGATCTAACCACCCGACCCCCCGTAGATTTAAACGTCTCGTCAAACAGCTTCATCTCAAATCAATTATTAACTTGCGCGGTCATCGCCCCGAATGTGGATCAGACCGTTTGGGACGGGAAATCTGTAAAAACATTGCTATTCCTTACGAGAATATGGCTTTTGAAAGCCGAAATTTTCCCCAAAAAGAACGCATTTTAAAATTTTACCATTTTTGGAAAACACTTCCTAAGCCTATGCTCATTCATTGTAAATCTGGCGCAGATCGAGCCGGTCTTGCCAGTGCACTTATCCTTCTTTTTGAAGGATATACAGTACAAGAAGCTCAAAAACAGCTTCATTGGCGTTTCTTCCATTTCAGCCGAAGCAGAACAGGTGTTCTAGACCTTTTTTTAAAACTATATGAAAGAACAGGAGAAAAAAAGAATATTTCCTTTTTGGACTGGGTTCAAAAGGATTATGACGATGTCACGTTAAGAGAATTTATTCAGAAAAAGCGCTCAAAATCCTAATTAACCGATAAAACATCCTGATGATAAAGCATAATATATTGGTTATCTGCGGTTCTACGATCGTAATCTTTACCAAAAAACTGCTCTATCATTCCAATATCCCCCTCATCTGAAGTCAGATAACAACGGCGAGGCTTTTTGCTATACCACGATCCTTTAGAAAGAAAACGGTAAGCAACCATTTTACTGTCAGTTCCATCTTTTATGATCGCTGAACTTACGAGAAAGGGAATGCGGAACATCACACTCGTTCCAGACCAATAATCGGTGTAGCATTCCGTAATATGATTTTCTTCAAGGACTTTCTGCGTTTCCTTTAAACTCATAGAAGGAGCCTGTTTCCAGGCTATTAAATCGCCCCTCAAATGACAAAAAATCAGTCCCAAAGAGACACCAATCAGCAGTGGCTTTTCCCAAGAATCAAAAAAAAACAAAGTGTCTTGCCAAAAAAATCGAAATAAAAACGATTGTTGCAGTGATATATCTAACCCCATCCACATCATCAAATTTAGCAGACGTGCTTACAACCAGAAAACAAATGACAGCCCCTAAAACCAAAACATAATCTTTAAAATCCAGAAAAGACACTTTCTGTATCTTCAGCCGGCAAAAAGAAATATAAGAACCTGCCAAAAGGAGACAAAGCAGACCCAGTGCTAAAAAAGAGAAATAATCCTTAAAATGGGGCATTCCTCCGACACAATCCAAAGCCGCCGTCACAAGCAATTTAGCATTCAACAAACTATGCCACTAAGGTGTATCTAAATGATACCGCAAACGATGTGTCACAAAATGTGGAATAAAAAATAAAAGAAACTCAAGAAAGTATTTTAAAGCAATCCCAGCCAGTACAATCCAAAACCATTGGAAATAGGTTTTCTTTTTCAAAACAAAAAAGAAAAAAAGAGAAGCCAACGCTGTTGGCAGACAAAAGAAAAGTAAAAATAACGGATCACTAAAAAACGTTACGGCAATCAGGCTGCAATAGAAAAATTTTTCTAATTCCGACAGCTTCCCCCCCCATTCTCCAAATAAGGAACAGTCCTATGATAAGACAACCGATGTGAATATTGTTATTTTTTAAAACGCTTTTGATAAAAAAAGGCGCTGGCAAGCCAATCAGAGCAGCAATTATCCAAAAAGATGCCCAACTATTTTCCGATTTTTTGAAGACTATTTTTAAAGAGAGATAAACAACCAATCCCCAAAAAAAGGCCGGTGCAAAATAAAGAATTGTTTTTGGAGAAAATCCAAAAAATAACATCAAAACTTTAGGAAGGGTCTCTGAAAAATAAAAATTTAACTCACTAAGATACCAACCTTTTAATAAAACATTCCCCTGAGCAACATCCAGCGCTTCGAAAATAGCAACCGTAGAGTCCGAATTACCCTCTGGAGAGATCGCAAAGTAAAATAAAAAAATTGTAACAGCACATAAAACAAAGAGAAGAGCAAACTCAAAAAATATTCTCTTTTTATTTCTCTTCAGCCCTGAAATGATGTCTGGAAAATTCGAAAACAAGATTATCCCCTAGGTTTCCGACTTTTAAAGTAAAAACTCAAAATCAGCCCAAAGAAACAACTTAAAACAGAAATCAAAACAGGGGTTAGTCGTCCAAATCTTGAAAAAACAGTTGGCCCTAAAGCATTTGGCAACTTAGCAAGCTTGGTCGCAACCTTCCCCCACTCAATAAGAGCAATTTCTTTTCCTTGCGGTGAATAGGCAACTGACGGGCCAAAATTATTTACAAAAACCAGTGGCAGCCCCTCTTCCACACTTCTCAAACGTCCAGCCGTCATATGCTGCCAAGGTCCTGCGCTGTTACTATACCAAGCGTCATTGGAAATCGTTAAAATCCACCCTGGACGGTCTTTAGAGGAAGCGACCCGTCCCGAAAAAACCATCTCATAACAAACTAAGGGACTAACAGAACCCAAGCCAGATGCCTTCCAAGTTGTAACCCCCGCTCCCGGTGTCAGCTGATCTGGCAATAAATTAAAAGGAATAATCCCTGGCTGGTATTCACCAAAAGGCACTAAAGTGCTTTTTGCATAGATAAAAGGAATCTCGCCTTCTGGCGAAACCGCCTGCGCTGTATTATAAATGCGTCCTTTTTTATCTTGTCTCAAAGAGCCTGTAATCAGCCAATGCCCTTCAGCTGCCTGTGCAATAAGCTTTTGAGCGATTTCTGTCTGATCTAATAAAAAAGGAAAAGCTGATTCAGGCCATGCAATCACAAGATTTTTACGGTTTTCTCCCTCAGAAAGTGCTTTTTCCACCCCTTCATTCGTTAAGCGGAGATACGTTCCAAAACGCTCTCGCCCAGCGCTACGGGTAAAAATTTCTGTTTCTGAAATGGAATTCTGAACCATCAAAACATTCGGATTTTCCGCCTGCACCGCCTGTGGCGGAGAAATATATCGAATGACCGAACAAACAATAAAAAGAGCCGCAATAGATAAGCTCGCAAAACAAATTTTTCTTCCTAAGAAAAATCCTGTTCCACACAAGGCCAAAATAAACGTTAAACCATCTACACCAATCCAGCTTGCAGGCTGAAGCAGAATATCTCCCAAAATACCTGGAAATGCCAAGGCAGAACCCGGAGGATTCCAAGGAAATCCTGTAAAAATATAGGTTCTTAAAAGATCCGATAAAGGCCACATCCCTGCAAAAAGCAGGAGACTTGCAAGCCGATGCCCTTCGGATTTACTAGAATTTTCTTCTGACGCATTAAAAAAAGGAATTCTTGCCGCAAGCGCAGGCAACGCCATTAAAGGCGCAATCAGCAAGGATACACCAGGAGAAGCTATTGGAACAGCCCACCAAAAATCCTCAACCCGCGTTAAAATCGCATCGGTTAACCAATAAAGATCCGTAACATGCCAACCCATTCCATAGAGAAAGCCCCACCAAAGCGTCTTCTTCCAATTCGGCGCATTTACTGATCCATGCCATAAAAAGAAAAAGCTCAAAGGCAGAAAAATAAAAATATACCACGGAGGCAAAGCAAGAGCGCCTAGAATGCCGGCGGATAAAAATCCCCACCAAGATTTTTCCGCTTTTGCCCAAAACGCCCGATAATTCATTTTTATTCTCTTAAATGAGTGTCAATTCTCTAAGCAAGTGCATTTCGAAGCTGGCGTTCATAATGACGATAATATTTATCTGTCATTAATTCTGTTTTCACCATAACAGCGACATCAGTGCATTTAAAATCGGGATCAACGACAGCGCCCTCACCAACGAAACCGCCTAAACGCAAATAACCTTTTAAAAGCGCTGGCAATTCAGAAAGGCATTCACGGCGATCTAACTGATCCTGATCAATCATTTGCATTTCAACGTAACGCTCAGGCAACGCCTTCACACGCAAAGCAGGAGGAGCCAAATGATTATAATAAAGATAAGAAAGTGTTTTTGCATGCTGTTTCGGATCTGCACCTGAAAGGCTTGCACATCCAAAAATCACATCAATTTTGTGCAAAAATAAATAATTTGTCAGTCCTCGCCACATAAGCTGCATGGCAACTTGACGGCGATAATCTTTTAAAACACAGGAACGGCCTACTTCTAAAAGCATTCCTTCAAATTTCAATAAAGGAGAAATGTCAAACTCCCCCGCACTATAAAAATTCTCACCTTCTTTGAGCATATCAGAACGCAATAGCCGATAAGTTCCAACAATCCCTTTTGGGCCATTTTCAATAGAGGTATCAATCGCAAGCAAATGATCTGCACGGGAATCAAATTTATCCTTATCCCGCTTACTTTGACGCACCTCATCAGAACAGGAAACTCCTAACTCTTCAACAAAAACCTTATAGCGAACAGCTTGCGCCGCCTCAATTTCTGCCTGATTCTTTGCGAGACGCACAGCAAGGCCACCACCACGAAGCTCGGGAATTCCTCCCGTTTCAACATGGTCTTTTGCTAAAATTTTAGCCAGATTTCGAACATGATCTGAAGCGGCTTTCCCTTCTGAAAAACCGCCAATTTTTTTATCTACGTCCAACATTCGCACTGCTTTCTTAACTGTCTATGTCTATGGCTTTTTACCCTAAATTTAAACGCTTTTTAAAATAAGAATAAAACGTTTAAGGCAAAAATTATTCATCCTCTTCAGAGAGTGGTGTTCCAATTAGCTCAACCCTATGGGAAAGCAAATTAAAGCCCATACGCTCAACAATTGTGTGAAGCAGCTGGGTCAGCTTCGCATTATCAAACTCCAACACCTCATCGGTTTCACTGTTTAGGAGATGATAATGAACACCATGGTGAGAAGCCTCATAACGTGCTCGGTCACCTCCCAAATCAAGGCGTTCTAAAATACCATGATCTTCTAAAAGCTTAACCGTTCGATAAACCGTTGTAAGGGAAATTTTTGGATTTTCTTTTACAGCCATCTGATGTAATTCAGCCGCATCTGGATGTCCATCCGTCTGTGACAAAATCCGTGCAATCACCTGGCGCTGTCCCGTCATTTTAAGACCAGCATCTCGACAGTGGCGTTCAAGCTGAGACTCTTCCTGAGATTCTTCAGAATCTTGCGTATTCTGATGAGGATCTATCTGACTACGCATTGTTTTGTAAAACTTCCCTCTTATTTCTTACATTTTATTAAGTATAAAGTTATAAAACAGGTAACAACAGAATGAAATAATAACCACCTGTTTTATTTGAATGATACCGTAAATGCTGCAAAAGTCTCCTGACAAAATGACACCTGCTTTTTTAGATGCCAGAAAACTCCACTGTCCTATGCCCAGCGTTCATCTTAGAATGGCTCTTGACACTTTAGAGCCTAATCAAACGTTAGAGATGCTAGCAATCGGTGAAACAGCTTTTTCCAATGCAAAAACGCTCTTAGCAATGCTCCATTATCCAGAACCCGAAATCCTTTTAAAAGATGCGACAACAGGAGAATGGAAAATCCTCATTTATCCTAAAAAGTACTAGTTGCACCTTCTTTCAAATTGCAGCGCATTACGAGGGCGTGCCGTTCTTTTCCGTAGTAATTTCTACGCATACCAATCACTTTAAAACCTGCCCCGACATACAGCGCTCTCGCAGGTAAATTGCCCTCTTCAACTTCTAAAAAAATTTCCTCTGCTTGGCGTTTCTTTGCCCCCTCAAAAACAGAAGAGATAAGCTGCCTACCTAGTTTTTTACCTTGAAATTTTGGTAGAATTCCCAAAGTCAAAATTTCTGTTTCACCTAGAAGACTACGGCAAAGCTGAAAGCCGACAGGCGTATCCTCTATAATGAGAAGCTCACCCCATGCCCCTGTTTCCAAAGCGGAAACAAACAAATCCTCTGACCAGCAAAGATCCGAAGCAAAGCATTCTTTGTCCATTTCCGCCATTAAGGCAGCATAGACCAAAGTAATTTCTCGTTTTCTAAGTAAAAAAGATTCGTCCTGTGAGGGAATTTTCATTTAAAATTTTACTCAAACCCAATAGGCGGCGGTCGATCCGCAACCTTTGGACGGCTAATTTTAGGCGGATCAATATAGAGAGGCAGCCAATCGACCGCCTCTTTCGAAAGAGCCTCTGCGGCTTTAACAATCCCTTGAGCAGAAGGGTATGGAACAGCGCCTTGCATTATCCCAATAGAAAGTATTTTTTCAACAATTTCTGGAATTTTCTGTTCTCCAGAAACCGCATCGCCTGCGGCAAGTTTGACATCCTCCGTTAAAAATTCGAGCGCTTTTTCAATCGGAAGGGATTGTATCTCTTGATGAGGGGAATCAACAAAAACATAGCCTCTTCGGGCCAGAGAGAGAATCAGCGCATCAGGCGCATCAAGTGTTTCCCGTAAAGCGCTCCCTAAAGAAACCGCCCTCAAAGGGCATGCCCAGCCCATTGAAAGACCTTTTGCAAGCGCCAAACTTGAACGAAGACCTGTAAAAGAACCAGGACCGCGCACAGCAACAACCTGATCTGGTTGCCGTGGCGCAATAGACTCTAAAAGTCGAGCTGTCACCGCTGGGAACAAATTAGAACCGGTTCTCCCCTCAATAAATTCTTGCGCTAAGAGCCGCCCCTCTCCATCAACAAGAGCAACCATATTCCCTTTTTCAACACCAACACAGGCCCCATTTAAAACAAGACTAATCATCTAATCTCGCAGGCTTCTTCAAAAGGCAGTCGTGGCAAACGGGGCAATGGCGCACCATTTGGAAGTGTTTGTTTTTCAGCATAGCCTAATCCTGCGAGAAAATTCACACGCCAGCCCTGTTTCCGCAAAAAAAGCTCCTCAACCATGGGGGCATCAAAACCTGAAATCGGCAAAACATCTAAACCCAGCATTCTCGCGGCTAAAATCAAGTACCCTCCCTGAAGGGTCGAGTTACGAAATGCAGTCTCTTCACTTAATGCCACATCTGCTGCAAACCATTCCTTTAACCCCGCTTGGCTTCCAATCTTTGGGAGAGCATTAAAAAATAAAGGATCATAGCAAATCGCTGCAATAACATCTGCTGAACGAAGCGATTCAATATTCCCTGGAGACAAGGCTGGCAGTAAAGCTTCCTTTGCCTCGGAATCTGTTAAAAAAAGAAAACGTGCTGGCGCACTATTTCCAGAAGTTGGCCCCCATTTCAAAAGATCATACAAATCCTCTAAAATTTTAGAATCAATTTTTTTACCTAAAAATGTCTTGGGGGTCCGGCATTCTGTAAAAATCCTCTGTCCCTCAAGCTTATGGGTTTCTTGATCTAAGGAAGCACTCTCAAGGGACATTTTTTCTCTTTCTTTTAGGAAATTTACAGGTGATGCAAAATCAGGAAGCCTGACGAACCTCTAGCACTTGCGGAATAAAGTGTTTCAACAATCTTTCAACACCATTTTTTAATGTTGCCTGCGCGGAAGGACAGCCCGCACAAGCCCCTTTGAGCACAAGATAGACAATGCCATCATGGTAGCTGCGAAAAATAATGTCTCCCCCATCACGGGCAACAGCTGGACGGACACGATCTTCAATTAAGTCTTTAATTTGCTGAACAACGACTCTATCTTCTGGAGAAACCTCAGCTTCATCTTCTTTAGACTCTGCCGAAACACCTTCTTTTACAAAAGGCTTATTGGCAGAAAGATATTCACTAATCTTACTCAAAACCAACGGCGAAAAACTTTCCCAAGACGTTTCTGTCTGTACCATAACAGAAACAAAATCGCGCCCGAGAAAAACTCTTTTCGTTTCTGGATATTCAAAAAGCTCTGCCCCGAAATCAGAAATCTTCCGAGACTGCGCAAAATCAACTAGCTCAACCGTATCGAAAGAACCTGTAACAGAACGTCCCAAAGCAAACTTACGCACCAACGGATTAGGTGTCTCCTGCACATCAATTAGAACAGGGATCATTGTTTCCTGTAAGTCGCTCATCTTAAATTCCTTATGTTCAAAACATTACTATAATTAACCGTAGTTCTCATATAGTTCCGAGAAAGCCAAAAACCTAGGGGAATTCGGGAAAGTTTTATTTTGGCAAAGGCCAAAAAACCTCAATCCCAATCGAAATTCCCAGCAAAATCACAGCGACAACTCCCCAAACACGAAAGGTTTTTGAAGTATATTTGTCGATTTTTGCGTCCTCTTCTTTTAAGAAATCATACGCTTCTGGAAACTCATCGTTTTTCAAAATTTCAAGCCTCTAAATCCAAAGCATCACACATTTCAAGCCATTCCCGTTTACTCATATGGGAATCTTCTCTTGTGACTTTTTCACCTGCAATCATGCGCTTAACAGCCTCCACCATTGATGCGGAAAGCGTCTTTGCTCCCAAACGATATTCTCTAAAGGCTTCTGCGGCAAAAGGAACCCAAACCTCCAAAATTTCGAGCATTTTTTCAGCATAAACCCGAATTTCATACTGGGCATGGGGATCAGCACGAAGGGAAACAAAATGAAGTAAATTATGGAGGTTAATTTTCCAATAAAACTGCGTATAAGTTCCCACAGTGAGATTAATACGCGCAAGTTCACGCGCAAGCCCCTCTTCATTTTCATTGCCCATCATCGTTTCATAATTGCGGTAACAACGCTCCGCATCTGAACGCAAAAGCTCTAAAACCTGCTGGGCTTTTTCTGGCGCAAGCAGATCCCCTGTTCCTTGATGATTTGTTTCACTTTGTTCCCCAATTCTTTCAATCGCAGGAATATAAAATTCTTTGTCCAAAACGGAATAACGTGCGGAATACTCATTCACACTCGCCGTACGGTGACGAAGCCATTGACGGGCAACAAAAATAGGCATTTTGACGTGAAATTTAATCTCACACATTTCAAAAGGCGTTGTATGCCGATGACGCATAAGATAACGGATCAGCCCCTTATCCTGAAGGCTTTTCTTCGTTCCTCGCCCATAGGAAACACGGGCAGCCTGCACAATCGCAGAATCATCGCCCATATAATCAACAACCCGCAAAAAACCATGATCGAGCATCTTAAATGGCTCAAACAAAATTTCTTCCAGCCCTGGCACTACGGATCTAAAAGTCTGTTTCTTTTCTTGCCTTAATTCTGCAACTTCTTGTTGTTGTTCTTGTGTCAGCCCCATAGCACCATTCCCTAACATGAAAATCTTCCTTCACAGATAGCTTTTTTTAGCAAATATTTGAATAAACAAAATTATATTTTATTTTATTCTAAGGCTTGAAAAATAGCTAAAAACACGCCATTTTATAAGAGCTGGTTTTCCAGACTATGGCAATAAACGGTTTATGGAATAGGCGTTACGGACCCGAGGGCAGTGCTCGGCGTCTCCACCAAACTATGCTTTTGTTATCAAAGTATCTATGGGGACGAAACAGGATCGACGTGCGCAATAAAGATATTCTTTTTGCTCGGCATGGTACCACCGTTACCGGACTAAAACTTTATAAGTGCCAATGATAACCATGAGGTGCTCGCTGTCGCTGCCTAATACGCAGAGATAAGCGCGGTTCGGGAGGGTACCGAGCAACAGAAACCCTCCCACTTTTCCTCTTTCCGCTTTTAGCCGATTGCTTTGATTGCGATAACAGCGCTTAAAATATGGTAAAAAGAAGTCGCAGGCATTAAAGCGCTTTCAGGATTTCCATTTTTATTTAAACGGTCAATCCAGCCACCTTTTAAACGCTTTGGCGTAAAATCTTCGAAGAAAATTTCTGTCTGCTCTTGAAGCTTTTCCAAAATTTTTTCATTTGCGCCCTTTGTGTAACTAGAAGCTAAAAGACGCAAATATTCGGTTTGAAGCCATAACCGAATAGCTGAATTATATTCATGCCCTGTTTCCAAAACAGCATTAACAATCCAATGGGGATTTTGAGAAGATTTCCCGTACTGAACAGCAAACTCTTTGAATGTCTGCGCTATTTTCTGCAAAGCTTCTACTTCAAAATCCTCTAAATCTAAAAGACGGCAAGCTTCTCCTAAAAGCCAGCTCCACTCAAATAAGTGCCCCGGCTCTACGGAATTCTGACCCGCTTTTTCCAAAGCCTGCCAATGTTCATCAAATTTTTCTGGCAGCAACCCTTTTTCAGCCACAAGATGTGTTTTAAAAAGCTTCAGAATTTCCTTAGCACGCTGCTGCCAAATCATGTCACCATAGACTTCATATAGGCTTAAACAGGCTTCTAGGAGGTGCATCCAAGGATTTTGCGCATGCTCCCCGTGATAAGGCAACACTTCCCGCCACTCTGAAAAACGCTGAAACTGTCCTTCCGCTATCTCTACGCCAAAGAGTTGAAAAATTTCCTCTCCCGCACACAAAGAGGTTTGACGAAATTTTTGAAATGCTGGCGAATTTTTTTCTTTCAATAAATGCCCCAGCGAAGCATAAGCAAAAAGAACGAAAGCATGCCCATAAAGGTCTCTTTTAGCCTCTAAAATCTCCTGCTTTTGGTTCAGGGAAAATATCCAGCCTTTTTGTCCATCTCGGTTGTGGTAGAGCTTCTCTAACCTTCCCATAACAGATAATGCTAAATCACCCCACGCCTCATCCCCTTCTTGAAAAGAGGCTAGCAGCGCAAAAGAGGAAACTTGACGTGCTTGCGCCATCAAACGCAATCCTTGTGGATTCTCTGCACGTCCTGTAAATGTCAGCATCTCATTAAAAAGGCCTAAATCTGAATGATAACCAGCTGAAGACCACAAAGGCGCAGCTTCATCAAACATCCAGCTTGTCCATTTTTCCTGTAATTGTTTCATCGCCAACACCCTATAACTCTCCTTTTTGACCCTGATTATCTCTTAAAAGTTTTTGATAAAAAGACGTTGTCGAATATCCTTCCTCAAGGGGGAAAAGAAAAACCTCTGCATCCTCTCCGCCGACAACTTCCTCAGGGCGGTAATCCCCCCCCTTAACAATCACATTCGGAGCAAGCTCTTTCAAAAGAGCTGCAGGCGTATTCTCATCGAACAAAACGACCATGTCCACCCAACGCAAAGCCGCCAAAGAAGCAGCCCTAACTTCTTGATTTTGAAGAGGGCGTTGAGCGCCTTTAAGCCGTTTAACAGAGGCATCTGTATTTAAGCCCACAATCAGGTAGTCTCCCAAAGAGGAAGCTTTCTGCAAGAGGCGCAAATGTCCAAGATGAAGAATATCAAAACAGCCATTTGTAAAAATGATCCGTTTCTTCTTTTCCCTTATTTCTTTGCAAAAACGCCCTGCCTCCACCGCTTGTTCAAAAATGGGAGCAAAAGGCTCAATCACTTTTCCAAATTCTAAATAAGATTTAATTTTTTGCCGCAAAGATTGAAGCGTAATTTGGACTGTACCATGGCGTGAAACGGCTAAGGCAGCTGCATCTATCGCAACTTTAACAGCTTCTTCAAGTGCGAGACCACGCGCCAGCATCACGGCAATCGTTGCCAAAACCGTATCACCTGCCCCAGAAACATCAGCAACTTCCACTTTTTCTGCGGGAAAATGCAGAACATCTCCCTCTTGTTTCCGCAAGGACATGCCCTCTTCAGAACGTGTCAGTAGAATTTCTGCACCTGAAGATTCTGCGGCAAGCGCTAAAGCTTTTTCAATTTCTATCTCTGTCTCCAATGAAAAAGATGTTGCTTTTGAAAGTTCCGATTTATTAGGGGTTAAAAGAGAAGCGCCTCTATAAAAAGACAAATCAGCTTGCTTAGGATCCACCAAAAGAGGCTTGCCGCTCTTTTGCGTAAATTCAGCAATTTTCTGAAAAATACCGCCCTCTAAACATCCTTTGTTATAATCAGAGAAGACCACAACCTCTGCCCATTCGAGTGCCTCTTGCGCTTTCTGAATGATTTGTTGGCAGATAAAGACAGGAAACTCTCCAGTTTCCTCACGGTCCAACCTTGCAATCTGCTGATTACCGCTCACAAGACGCGTTTTAACTGTCGTTGGCCGCCCTTTCCAAGCAATAAGCCCGGAAGTATCAACTTTTCCTGCCCCCTGTGCCTTTGCCAACTGGGAAAGATTATTTTCTTCAAAAACAAGCTGATCCAAAAGCGTACGCAATTTCTGACCTTCAGAATCTTCCCCGCACATTCCAATCAGTTTTACACTCGCACCCAAGGCAACAAGATTCGCCGCGACATTTGCTGCACCGCCAGGAACAGCATATAAATTTTTCTCTCGCAGAACAGGGACAGGCGCTTCGGGAGAAATCCTGTCAATACGCCCCAAAATATACTGATCCAGCATCACATCCCCAATAACAAGGATGCGCCCATATTTTTTTTCAGAAAAAACCATCTATTCTCCGACTAAAATAAAATGCGTTATTCTCCCCCTAAATCCCCATTTCCAAAAATAAGTTATATCTTTTTGTTGTACCCTTAAATCGAATAAAGATATAATCCAAGGAAATCCTTAAATGATATAGGCAAACTTTTGTCTGATTTTTTTAATTCTCTAAAATCGTGAAAAGTATTTGAAATTATGAGCGGTAATGACGGCAATGATGGAACACCCATTGACCTTGGACAATTGCTAAACCAAAGCATCATCCCCTATCCAAAATGGCTGGAAGAAGCCCAGCGGGAAGTTATGGTTAAGGCCCTAGAATATGCAGCAGAAGAAGGCCTTCCAGGGGAGCATCATTTCTACATCTCCTACCGAACAGATTATCCAGGTGCCATTTTGCCAGATTGGCTTCGTGCCCGTTACCCTGAGAATATCACCATTGTCCTTCAACGCCAGTTTGGTGAGTTGAAAATCAGCAAAGAAGCTGGAAATGAGCATTTTTCTGTTCTTCTATCCTTCAATGGCCAGCCAACCCGTTTAACTATTCCCTTCAAATCCGTTGCTGTCTTTTCAGATCCAGCTGTTCCGCTTGAATTACAGTTTTCTGTTCCTGTTGGCTCTCAAGACGAAATGGAGTCTTTTGAAGACGAAGATGATGAATCAGCACCGAAAGAAACTTCTTCTGAAAATGCTGAGATTGTCCAGCTTGACCGCTTCCGTAAAAAGAAAAATCCAACACCCCAACCTCCTTCAGGCGGTGCAAGCGCCTAATTTTTCATTTTTTTAGGTACTTGTTGTGGCTCAAACACAAATCTCTCCCTCCACAAATACGTTCCATACAGAAGAAAAGCCCCACTCTCTCTTTGAGAAGTGGGCGTTTCTTCTTATTCTCTCCATTATTTTCACCTTAAGTTTTTTTACAGTGCATCTCGGGGCTGGACTCATGCTCGGCCCAATGCTTGCTGCTGTCTTCTGTGCTGTTACAGGCCGGCATATTAAAATCAGCCGACCCTTTTTTAATTTTGCACAAGCTGTTCTGGGAGCTCTTGTTGTCGGTGCGATTTCCGCTACGGCAATGGCGACAATCTCACAACATCTCTGGATTGTTCTCTTTTTTACCTTTTCCGTTATCATTGTCAGCCTAACAATGGGGGCAACTTTAACATGGAGAGGTGTTGTTCCAGGAACGACTGCACTTTGGGGATCTTCCCCTGGCGGGGCGTCCACCATGGTTGCAATCTGCGGTGATTTCGGTGCGGATCCGAAAGTCGCCGCCTTTATGCTTTATTTCAGAGTCGCATTGGTTGCCTTTGCCACATCTCTGGTAACCTATTTTGCACTCCCTAATCTTTCCCTTTCCCTCTCGACACTGGTGAAACTCTCCCACGAACTGCATTTTGACCTTTGGTCAAGCCTTGGACTGATTGCCTTTGGGACGGCGCTCACTTTAGTTGCGAGAATTCCTGCTGTTTCTTTACTCAGCGTCCTTATTATCGGTGTAATTTTAAAATCCTTTGGACTTTGTGACATCAATGCGCCTTATTGGCTCAGAGTTCCAGCTTATACGATTATTGGCTGGTCTATTGGCATGCGCTTTACAAAGCCTGTTTTAAAACATGTTATCAGAATTCTGCCATCGGTTGCCCTCTCTGCAGGAGTGGTTGTTGGGGCATGTGCGCTCCTCTCTTTCCCCTTGGCAAAATTAGCGAATATTGATTTATTGTCTGCTTATCTTGCGACCTCCCCTGGAGGGCTTGATACAATCATCATTATCAGCGCAGGCGCTCCTGTGAACCTCCCAATCATTCTGGCATTGCAAACAGCCCGTATGATTGCTGTTCTTATCGTTGGGCCTGCTTTAGCTAAACCCCTTGGTCGATGGCTTGAAAAACATGCGGCCAAACCTCTCACAAAAGAAGCTGAAGACGAAGACAAAATCTAAAATAAAGAGAAGGCCGTTAAAACCTTCTCTTTTCATAAAATCTCTTCTTAAAAAAAGCTCACCAGTGTTTTGAAATCCACCAAAATTCTTCCGAAACCAAAGAAATACTCCCCACACCCTTTTCTTTATCTGTTTCAGCGGCCGCTTTTGCAATTGCTGCCATACGCTCGACATAAAGCGCTTTTTTCTGTTGCGCCTCTGTTGGTTCCTTAATTGCACGCAATTCTGCGAGTGTCAGCTCAGCAGCCTTCGCCACGCGCGCAGCATCCAATACACCTGAAGCCATTACTCTATCTCCTTAAATTAAAAATTTCTCTTCTCCATCAGATAATCACAAAAAAAATTAAGAAAAGCCCTATATTTTATTAGAAATAAAAAATTCTAACCTTCCCAATAAATAACCTGCTAAGTAGAATGAACTGGCTTTTCTCTTATTTCCTAATGAACTCTGCACAATGATCTTTTCTAGGCCTTTGAAAAATCTTTCCTTTTTTTTCCTAACGGGATTGATTCCTGTTATTCTCTCCGCTTGTGCAGGGGATGGCTCTTCCCCAACGCTTGAAGGTGACGAATATCTCAATCTGCCGGCAGCACAACAAGAACAATATTATAGAGCAAAAGCCTCCCGCCATCATTACAGTCCTCCTGGCGCAACAGACGATCCTTGGGGCCCTTATATCGCTGAAGCTTCCAAACGTTTTGATGTTCCACAAGCATGGATCAAAGGCGTCATTCTACAAGAATCTGGTGGCCATCTTTACGATAAAAGTGGAAAACTCATTACTTCTGGCGCAGGAGCGATGGGTCTGATGCAGTTGATGGGGCCTTCTTATGACATGCTGCGAAAGCAATATAACCTAGGGCCTAATCCTTACGATCCTCGTGATAACATCATGGCGGGAACGGCTTATATCCGCCAAATGTATGATATTTATGGGACGCCGGGCTTTTTAGCCGCCTATAATGATGGGCCGGGAAACCTTGATCGCTATCTGAAACGTGGGGCAAGACTTCCAAGAGAAACACGCAACTATGTTGCTTCTATTGGGCCGTTGATTGCAGGAACATGGCCTCGTTATCGTTCCCGTGCGGATCTCATGGTCTCCCGCTATTCCAACGACCCTGCGACAAGCAGATTGGCAACAAAACTTCTCAACAAAATGCCACCGGATGCAAAGGTCATCGATACAATTGATTTTGCAACCTATACAACAGACAATGCGGTTGATAATCCTTCAACAGCAGAGAAGGCACAAGTTTCCCTCTCGCCGTTGGCAAAACCTGCTCCCCCTGTTTATGCACCGCAAGTCTATCCGCCAGGACATGCCGCAGCAGCGACAAATATGCCTGTCTATCCGCCTGGGCTATCTGGAACAGCACGGCCAGAGAGTGCGGCATTGCCTTCCCGTGGCGCTTCTATGTCAAGCCCATCAAACACCCGCTCTGACTTAGATGCAGAAGTGAATAAAATGCGCAACACGAATGCGCAAACGACTTGGAGCGTTCAACTCGGCGCTTTCCCCTCTATCGTCTCTGCCACAACAGAGGTTAAAAAACTCAAGGCCAAAGCTGGCTGGTCACTTGCAGATGGCACAATCAGTATTTCACAGGCGAACAATACAGGGAAACCCCTCTATCGAGGCCGTGTCACAGGTCTAAACAAGGGGCGCGCTGAACTTGCTTGCCGCCGTATCAAGCCAAACCCCTGTTTTATCATCGCACCAAAGCGTAAATGAACAAGAGAAGTAATCTAAAACATGCTCACTCTGCTGGTAAAAGCCAAGGGCTGTTTTTAGGGGAAGATATAAAAAGTACCGCCCTATACGGTGGTCTTGGAGACTGTTACCGCTATAAATTGTGCCGTGTCTGGGACAAAACAAAGCCCCGCATTATGTGGATTATGATGAATCCCTCAGTCGCCACAGAAAAAGAAGATGACCGAACGGTTGCAAAATGTCAGCGTCTTTCTCGGAAATGGGGCTATGGCAGCATGAATGTTGGGAATTCTTTCGCCTATCGCTGTACAGATCAAAAAAGACTTTTAGAAGTTTCTGATCCTGTTGGGAAAGAAAATCTAGAGCATCTCTTAAAAATGGCACAAGAAAGCGATTGTGTTCTCCTTGCTTATGGAACGCCTCAAGCCAAAATGCTTCAAGCGCAAGGGACAAAAGTCGCCAAATTTCTAGCAGACGCTGGCATTAACCTTTACGCTTTGAAGCTCAGCACCAAAAACCGTCCCTGCCATCCGCTCTATTTAAGTGAAACACTCAAACCTATTCCCTTTGTTCCTTAAACAAAAGCCTTAACGGCCGAACATTTTTTCGAGTTCTTCTTTTCCTAAACTAATCCATGTTGGACGGCCGTGTGGACAGTTACCAGCTCTTGGATGCGTTTCCATATCCCGTAAAAGTTGAGACATTTCTTCATGATTTAAACGCCTCCCTGCCCGAATACTGCCATGACACGCCATTGTCGCTAAAATATCCTCAATTTTTTCTTCCAAGGCTTTTGCTTTCTTTGCAGGAAAATCATCTAAGAACGCAAGCTCTTCAGCTATATCCCTTAAAAGCGGCTCCACTTCGCCTGTCCCCAAAAGAGAGGGCGTTCCACGAACCATTAAACTTCCTGTTCCAAAATCCTCAATCAAAAATCCTAATTTTTCCAGCTCTGCTGATTTTTCTAATAAAGTCTTTGCAAGGAGATCCCCTATTTCCAAAATTTCTGGCATAAGAAGGGTTTGGCTTCGAATTCCTCCCTCTAAGAACTGTTCCCTCAAATATTCAATCGTTAATCTCTCATGTGCAGCATGCTGATCTACCAAGATCAATGCGCCATTTTCGGCACGGGAAAGAATATAAGTCTCAAAAATCTGAGTAATCGGCTGACCAAGAGGATATGTTTTTCCATCGGCCTCACTGAATTTTGCCTCTTCTAAAACTCTTGCGGCTAAGGCCTGCGTTTCCGTGAATTTCCTGACATTCGCCTGCGAGGCTGGTGCAAAGCTCGCCTGCCCAAAATCAGGGGACAAGGCTGACATCAATCTCTGATTCAGCGCATTCTTATCTTGCCCAAAATTTCCTGCTGATCCAACTGAAAAAGATGGCGCTTTCACTGCTGTTTTACCAAAAGCAAATGAAGTCGTTTCACCAGCGCCTCCAGAAAGTGCTTCACTCAGCACATGAATTAAAAATCCACGCACCTTAACCTCATCCCGAAAACGAAGCTCATTTTTTGTAGGATGTACATTCACATCCACTTCCTCAAAGGGCAAATGAAGATGCACAGTCGCTACAGGGAAACGTCCCCGCTCAATTAAAGGCCGATAAGCAACACGCAAAGCCATTTGCAGTACTTTATCCGTCACAGTACGCCCATTAACGAGGAAAAATTGACTATAACCTGTTGATCTCGTTTGAGAAGGACTGCCAAGCCAAGCCGTAACAGAAAGCTGCCCTCTATTCGCCTGACAAGGAATAAAAAGATTTACTGGCGCACCCATTACTGCGGCTGCACGATCCTTTGCAGGTTGTGCTGGAAAATATAAAACTTCCCGATTGTCCCGTTTTAAACGAAAAGAGACCTCTGGTGCACAAAGCGCTAAGCGCCGCACCATATTTTCGATACGGCTATCCTCTACCCGTATGCTTTTTAAGAACTTACGCCGAGCAGGGGTCGCAAAAAATAAATCGCTCACCCGAACCTTTGTTCCTTTTGCACCAGCTGCAGGCTTTACGGGAAAAATCTCTCCCCCTTCCACCTCTTGACACCAAGCCTCTTCAGAATCGGCCAAACGGGAGGTCAACGAAAGGCGTGCCGTTGCAGCGATAGACGGCAATGCCTCTCCCCGAAAGCCCAGTGTTCGAATATCTTCTAAAATTGTCGAGAAATCTTCTTCTACAGAACTCTGAACGGTGGAAGAGATCAGCTGAAGTTTAGAAGTGCAATGACGCTGCACAGCAAAGGGCAATTCCTCTGGAGACATGCCTCTGCCATCATCAACAACCTCAATCAGGTCTTTTCCGCCAGACTTCGTTTCAATTTCGATTGTTGACGCACCCGCATCCAATGCGTTTTCAACAAGTTCTTTCACAACCCCTGAAGGGCGCTCCACAACCTCGCCAGCCGCAATCAAATTTACTAAATGATCCGGTAAGCGGTGAATGGAAGAAAAATGATCTGCCTCGTTCAACGCTTCTGTTTGGGGGAGCATCTGATACCTTTAGGGTTGTTCCGTTGGTGTTGGGCCTTCATTCATTGGACGGCCAAGAGCCTCATTTCGCCGTAAACGATGATTTTCCGCCTCGGCACTAACAACTGCGCCTGTCTTTTTCTCTTTCCAAAACATCACACGATTCACAAAACGGGGATCTTCAGATTCCGAAAGACCGCCGGAATCTGGCGTTGCAGCAGCTTTTTGCGTCGCTGCGGTTAACTCAGACTGACCTGGACTAGGTTCTCCAACAATCGGATGAATCGCCATCTCGGGGGAAAGCGTTTCCATTGCTTCCAAGCTAGCACTTTTATCGACATCAGAGCCTTCAGACTTATCACCTCCAGGCAAAGCCATTCTCTCAGATGGAGGCATGGAAAGAGGTGCTCTTGTTGTCACTGTATATTCGTCTGGCAAAGAACGTTTAAGGCCAAAAGCTCTCGCAGCTTCATCTCCTGAACAACCTGAGAGGGCTGTGGAAAGAAAAAAAGAGCAGACAACTGTCGTTAAAATTTTCACATGATAAGAATGCTTCATTTTCTCTCCCTCAGCCCTCGAAATTACCCGTATTCTTTTTATCACTGAAAAAAGAATAAATGATCCAAATCATGACGCCACCAACAATCGCTGTATCTGCCAAGTTAAAGACGTACCAAGAAACTTCCCCAATATGGAAATACAAAAAATCAACGACAGTACCGCCTCGAAATAAGCGGTCAAAAGCATTTCCAAGCGCTCCCCCAATAATCAATCCGCAGCAAAGCGCAATCAAAACCGAAGTCGTCCGCCAGAGATACATCCCGAGAGCCATACAGGCCATTAACGAAATAATAATAAAAACCCATGGACCGAGCGTATCTGTAACGCCGCCAAACATCCCAAAGGTTACAGCCTTATTTCGAACCAAAACTAAATCAAAAAAAGGCGTAATTTCCTTTGCATGAACAAAACCGCTCAATTTTTCGAGGATAATCCCTTTACTCCATTGATCAATCAGAAAAACAAGAACGATTAATCCCATCGCAATAAATTTAGAAGGTGTCGCCTGCTTCCAAGAAAAACCATTCAGATAAGTTCGAACTTTTTCTCTGAAAGAAAGGTTATCTGCGCTCATGAAGGCATTTCCTCTAAATAAGTTTTAACAACAGCTACGCAACGCGGGCAAAGATCGCTGTATTGTTCATTCTGCCCTACATCTTCCAGCACTTTCCAACAGCGGGCACATTTTTCACCACTTGCTTTTTCTACGTTAGCAGAGAATTTTTCACCTTGCGTCAATTTTAACCGTGAAACAATACAAATATCTTGCCAATCCTCAGATGAAAGCAAGTTTTGATCTTCTTCCGAAAGCGTTAGAAGAACGGAGGCCTCAAGCGAAGAGCGTATTTCTCCCGAAGTTCTTAAACCTTCTAACTCTGTTGTGATCATTCCCCGGAGTTCACGGATTCTCTCCCAATTTGCAGCTAAAGCAGTATCATCCCAAAGATAAGTGCCATTCTGGTGAGCTGGTTCATAGAAGGTTTCTAAATGCACGCTTGAAGCTTTTCCATCGGAGTCCTTACTCTCTCCAAAACGAACGGTCCAAGCCTCCTCTGCGGTAAAGACTAAGGCTGGTGCAAGCCAAGTTGTCAAAGCCCGATGGAGAATATCCAAAAGCGTTCTAACCGACTGGCGAATATGCTCCTGCTGCCCGTCGCAATAAAGAACGTCTTTACGAATATCAAAATAAAAAGCGGAAAGATCTAAATTACAGAAATTATAAATTTCATTAAAAACATCACGCCAATCATGCGTTGCTGACATTTTTTCAGTGCCAGCAGCAAGGGTGATTTTCTGATGAATCTGACGTAAGCGATGCAGAATATAGCGCTCTAAAGAGGGCAATTTTTCAAAAGGGACGATTTCCTTTTCATCAAACCCCTCTAACCCGCCTAAAATCCAACGCAGACTATTGCGGATACGGCGGTACATTTCCCCTTGCTGTTTCAAAATTTCCTTACTAATACGCAAATCTTCACTGGAATCTGAGTTAACAACCCAGAAACGCAAAATATCCGCCCCCATTTCATCTGCAACATCAATAGGAGAAACCACATTCCCCAAAGATTTTGACATTTTCCGGCCTTTGCCATCCAAAACAAAGCCCTGCGTCAAAATCGTTTTGGAAGGGGCAATATCCCAAGATTCAAGACATTCCAACAAAGTAGATTGAAACCAGCCACGATGCTGATCTGAGCCTTCCAGAATCAAATCTGCTGGAAAATTAAGCCCTTCTTGGCGCTTCCCTTGCGCATCTTGCAGAACAAGACCTGGCATACATCCACTTTCAAACCAAACATCCACGACATCAAAAACAGGCTCATAATCTTCAGGATTATATTTTTCACCGAGAAAACGTTTTGCCATGTCTGGCTGATACCAAGCATCTGCCCCTTCTTGTGCAAAGACATCTACAATTCTTTGCATCACTTCTGCATCGCGCAAAAGCTTATTCGTTTTCTTTTCAACAAAAATTGCAATAGGGACGCCCCATGTCCTTTGACGGGAAATACACCAGTCAGGACGTCCTGCAAGCATAGAAGTTAAGCGCCGACGAGAAGAGGCAGGCAAAAACGTCACCTCCTCCAACGCATCCAAAGCCTTATCTCTTAAAGAGCCTGCAGCTCCCCCTTCTGGCGTTTCATGCCCATCCATTGCGATAAACCATTGAGGGGTTGCTCGGAAAATAATGGGCTTTTTAGAACGCCAAGAATGCGGATAGGAATGTAAAATTTCCTCTTCTGCCATTAAACCAGCTGGCGCTTTTCCTTCATAATGTTCACGTGATTCATTCAACAAGTCACAAACAGGATCGGCCGCCTTAAAAACGTGAACGCCACTTAATCCTGATACATGATCTGCATACAGCCCATTGTCTAAAACATCTTCTGTAATCTTAATGCCATGGGAAATACAAAGGCGAAAATCATCATCTCCATGCGCTGGCGCCATGTGAACAACACCCGTCCCAGCCTCAGCCGTAACAAAATCTCCTCCAAGGAAAGGGCGTTCTCCATTATAAAAGACTTCCCCATTCGGAAGGTCTTTTCCTAACACATGGGACGAGAAGGGATGATAGGCTGTCGCCCCCTCTAAATCTGCCCCCAGTATCTCTGAAACTTGGCGATATTTAGAAATTTGTGCCTTTTTTACGAAATCTTCGACCAGTTCCTTTGCTAAGAGAAGGCGGCTATTCACAGGAACTAAAGAAGATTCAGTAACTTCCTTAGCCTCAATCACGCAATATTCCAACTCAGGGTTATAGGCTAAAGCCCGATTGAGAGGCACAGTCCAAGGCGTTGTTGTCCACATGACCGCAGAGACATTTTTCAATTTGCCATGCGTAGGATCTTGTTTAATTGGAAAGGCGACAAATAACGTGCGACTTTTAACGTCATGATATTCAATTTCAGCCTCTGCCAAAGCCGTTCTCTCGACAGGACTCCACATAACGGGCTTTAAACCGCGATAGAGACGTCCGCTCAAAAGAAATGCGCCTATTTCCTTTGCAATTCCGCTCTCATAACGATAATCCATTGTCACATAGCGATTTTGCCATTCAGCCTGTACACCAACACGTTTAAAATCTGCTTCCTGAACGCTGACCCAATGTTTAGCATAATCACGACATTGAGCGCGAAATCCTAAAATATCGTCTTTAACATCTTCTTTTTTCTTCTTACGGTTTTCCTCTTCGACTTTCCACTCAATTGGAAGACCATGGCAATCCCAGCCAGGAATATATCGAACTTCTTTTCCTGACATACGCTGCGCACGGTTAATCACATCCTTCATCACTTTATTCAAAGCATGCCCAATATGAATACGTCCATTAGCATAAGGAGGGCCATCATGCAGTGTAAAAACCGTTTTTCTCTGACGTCCTGCCTCTTTAATCCTCTGATCTAGTTTCTCCGCTTCCCATTGTTTTAAACGCTTAGGCTCTTGCGTGGGAAGATTTCCACGCATTGGAAAATTTGTCCTTGGCAGAAACACCGTCCCCCGATAGTCCCCTTGGGCAATTTTTTCTGCCTGAGTAATCTCGTTTAAGTGATGATGATCTTTTTGAGACATTACGTTTTTCCAAATCAGCTTAGAAACTTAAAGTTTTAATGAGTAAGATATTTTAAAGGAAAAGTTAAAAAAGAGAAATACGCTCAGCATTCCCCTCTGCAAACCAAGACTGTGCCGCCAAGGCATCTGCGTTGATTTGTTCCGTCAGAACCGTTAAATTTTCAAAGCGCTTTTCCTCTCTCAAATGACTGAGAAGAAAAATATCAATCATACGACCGTACAAATCGCCTGAAAAATCGAATAAATGCGCTTCTATACGACTTTGAATTTTATCATCAATGGTTGGGCGCCGACCAATATTGGCTATCCCATGATAAACATTCCCTGCACCGTCTCCACCATCCTGAGGCAACTTAATGGCGCAGACATAAGCGCCCCTTGCTGGCTCAATATAATTACCAAGCGCCACATTTGCCGTTGGAAAGCCGAGTAAACGCCCCCTTTTATCCCCATGCAACACCTTCCCAGAAAGCCGCCAGGGGCGTCCTAAAAAATGCATTGCTCTCTCTGGATAACCTTCTTGTAAAGCTTTTCTTATACGGGTCGAGGAAATAGGCCCTTCGGCATCATCACGTGGTTCGACATCCGTTAAACCAATTTGTGCCTTCCCCAAAAGCTGCGCAAGCAAAGCGACATTGCCAAGACGACGATGCCCGAAAGAAAAATCTACTCCACAGCCAACATGCTTAACCCCTAAAGAGTTAATCAGTACTTCTTCAACAAAAATTTCTGGAGAAAAATTGGCAAATTCCTGATTGAAAGCGATCTCAAAAACATGCTCAACCCCGAAATGGGCCAAATAATTTGCACGCTCCTTCCCTGTATTCACCAACTGAAAAGGCGGATCCTGAGGGCGGAAAAATGCTTTTGGATGCGGCGCAAACGTAACCACTCCCAAAGGGGCTGAGGGACAGGCTCTCGAGAGCTTTTGCAATAAATACTGGTGCCCAAGATGCACACCATCAAAATTACCTAAAGCAACAGCACAGCCCTTGGCCTGTGCTGGAATTAAACGCCAATCCTTATACAGGGCAGGAAATTTTGTGCCCAAAACAAATCCTTTAATTCAAATGCTAATGACCGAGACGAACAACGGACGCTTTAATCCTTACGAGACTGTTCTGCCGGTGCTGCTGTGCGAGAAGAAGCCATAGAAACATCTTGGCCGTCTTTATGGGCAATTGAAGCGGACGCTTTAGAATCTGGCTCATCTTCTTCAGCCATACTCTTCTTAAAGGTCTTTAACCCTTTAGCCAAATCGCCCATCATGCTGCTAATTTTGCCACTTCCGCCAAATAGAATAAGGACAATAACGCCCAGAATAATCCAATGCGTGATGCTCATAGATCCCATAGAACCAACCTCTTGCCGGGGGATAGAATTTCATTCTCAAAACAATCCCCAAAATAATAAATTTCAGTCCTAAATTATATAGGTATAATTGCAGAAGATACTAGCCTTTAATTTTAATAGAAGAAACCACTCTATTCTTCAAAATAAGGAAGCGCCTCCTCCAAAGGCATTTTCAAAACTCTCATCGCAATCTCCCTGCCAAATCCTGCTCTGGCAAAAATACCGAGCTCTTTAGAAAATTTTTGCATTTCTGCGTATTCATCTATCATCCCTTCACCCTCTTCTCTTTCTTCTTGAAACGGACCAATTTTTCGTTTTTTTGCCAATCGAAGGGCAGCTTCAACCTCCAGCGCTTCTGCTTTTTCTGATCCAGCTTCCCCAAGCCCTTCCTCAATAGCCTCTTCCAAAAGATCCGAACCAATACCTTTTGCGGATAATTTTGCAACAATAAGCCGCCGTGATTTTCGGCCTGCGCTATGGCGCACTTTAGAGCGCCCAAACTCTAAATCATTGATCGCACCTAAGGAAACCATCTCCAAAAGTAGGTGCGGTATATGCACTTTTGCATTTTCTTGGATTTCATAAATAGCTGACTCTGGCAAACCCGCCTTTTGAGCTTTAAAGCCCCAGCGCATAATTTTTCGCTCTAACATTTGTGCAGCTTTTTGCTTTGTCGTCGAAAAACGTGCCGTGTAAGCCAGCAAAGCTTCTTTTAGATAAAAACGATCTAGCGTTGGAAGCAAAGATTGTTTCGGTGTTTTTGACATAATCTACTCAATACCTGCTTTTCAAAACCACTTAATTTTTTAAAATACTGATTTCTAAGACATTATAGTGTATTTTGCTTTTAAACAGCAGATATGCTCCAAGCATTTTACTTTTATAATGTGACTTTATGACGCGCCATTCTTCTTTTCTAACGCCAAATTATAACCGTTTTCCAATCGCCTTCACACATGGAAAAGGCGTCTGGCTTTATGAAAAATCTGGTGAAAAATATTTAGATTTTGGTGCGGGCATTGCCGTCTCTTCTTTGGGGCATTCACACCCTGAACTTGTTAAAAATCTTACTGAACAACTTCACAAGCTCATACACGTCTCAAACTTATATCAAATTCCAGAGAGTGAAGAGGTTGCAGAACATCTCGTAAAACATTCTTTTGCGGATTATGTGCTTTTCGCAAATTCCGGCACAGAAGCCAATGAGGCACTCGTTAAACTTATCCGCCGTGCACAATATATGTCAGACCACCCCGAACGCCGTGCCATTATTAGCTTTAATCATGCTTTCCATGGCCGGACACTTGCCATGCTCTCTGCAACAGGAAACCCTAAATATCAGGAAGGGTTTGGGCCTATGCCCAGCGAATTCCGCCACGCTGTCTTTAACAATATTGATTCTATTTATCCTCTTCTTGACGGAAAGGTTGCCGGCATTCTTGTCGAGCCGATTCAAGGGGAAAGTGGCATTAATGTTCCCGACACTGCATTCCTTCAGAAATTACGAGACATTTGCAGTGAAAATGGTATTTTTCTAGGGTTTGACGAAGTCCAAACAGGCGTTGGACGCAGCGGACACCTCTTTGCCCATGAGCAATTTAATGTCACCCCTGATGTCCTCAGTCTTGCTAAGGGTCTCGGTGGCGGTATTCCCATTGGGGCGGTATTGGTTAAAAAAGAACTTGGCGAGCATTTGACAGCTGGAACACATGGCTCAACCTTTGCGGGAAATCCTTTCGCCTGCATCGCTGCAAAAACAGTTTTAGAAGAAATTCTAGCCCCAAGTTTCTTACCAAAAGTTCAAAAGACAAGCTTATCCTTTCATAAAATGCTCCAGAAATTAGTCCAAGACTATCCAGAAGTTTTTACAGAAGTGCGCGGTATCGGTCTAATAAAGGGTCTGCGCTGTGCACCGCCTGTTTCAGAAGTGGCAAAAATGTGCTTGCGCCACAAATTTTTAGCCGTTCCAGCGGGCGATAATGTCCTGCGTTTGCTCCCTCCTCTGATTGTAACCGAGGAAGAATGTAAAATAGCCATTGAAAAACTCTCACAAGTCGCCTTAGTATTAAAATATTGATTCTTTGTGCTTATTAAAAACGTTGCCGCTTATGTTTTCCTCTTCGTCTATCTCTCTCAATACAAAAGAATCTGGTTCTGGACGTCCAAGAGAAGTCCCTAACCTTACAGAAGAAAAAGCTGTTCTTCCCTTTTTTCTGAGGAATGCACCTGTCAGGGGACGCTTTATCCGTCTTGGCGATTTGGGAAATGCGCTTCTTTCCCGTCATAAAGAGGCAGATTCCGCAGCTCTTTTTCTTATGGGAAAAATGGCAGCGCTGACGGCTGGGCTTGCTACTGCTTTAAAATTTGAAGGTAATTTCACTGTTCAAACCAAGGGTGACGGCCTTCTCTCTATGATGGCAAGTGATTGCTCCAGCGAGGGAGCGTTGCGTGTTACCTTGCAAAAAAATGAAGAAAACAAAGAGACTCCTTCTAAAGATGCCGAAGCTGGAAAACTTCTAGGATCAGGGTATCTCGCCTTTACAGTTCAAGAAAAACATGCCCCCCAGCCTCAACAGGGTATTGTTAAAATGGAAGGCAGCGAAACAGAAACGCTCGCCCATTTAGCAGAACGCTATTTCAAAGATAGTGCGCAATATCCTTGCCATATTTTACTTTTTTCAGATTTAATCGAAGGAAAATACCAGTCTGCGGCGCTTATTTTAGAACGCTTGCCAGACGAGAGTCAGATAAGAGCCGTCAAAGATAGTTCTCTAAGTGGAGATAAAATTAAAGATTTATGGGAAACCGCCTGTACTCTGGCAGACACTCTAAAACAGGATGAGGCTCTGAACGCAACGGTGCCTTCTGAAGAAATTGTCTATCGGCTTTTCGGGAGCTTAGAAGTCATGGCAAGTGACTTCCGTTCCCTCTCTTTTGGA
Organism: Acetobacteraceae bacterium; assembly: GCA_004843345.1. Lineage (NCBI taxonomy): Bacteria > Pseudomonadati > Pseudomonadota > Alphaproteobacteria > Acetobacterales > Acetobacteraceae > Acetobacteraceae bacterium. Next base: position 1,554,948 of record CP039460.1, on the reverse strand, counting down.
TGCCGTTGCACCCGTCAGAAGATTGAAAATATGCTCAAAGGCTTTCAAGGAGAGGAGCAAAAAGAACTTATTCATGAAGGCAAGATTGAAGTTGACTGCCATTTTTGCAATATCCGCTTTTCCTTTCTCCCCGAAGAAATAATCCCATGAATATCCGTCTCTATAGAATCATGATGACCTGTGCGCTTTTCGTAGGGCTTGGGTTTTTCCTCTTAGATGCTGGCCGTGTCATCGCAGAAGTCTCACGTGCACATCACCGTCCCAACTATAATTTTCTACCTCGCCTTCATCTCAATGTTGCCTCTCTTCGGGTAATTGACGATGCCACACCATTACCCAAACATGAATCTCAGCAGATGGACTATACGCCAAACGAGCTTCTAAAAGACCTTGCCAGACAACGTTTTGCCTGTGAAGGGAAATCGGGAGAGGCTATTCTGAATATTCGGCAAGCAAGTCTTGTCCATCACCTCAATAATTATGACGGTAAAATTATCCTCTCCCTCACAATGGAGAACCCAGCTTTTGCAAAAACAGGAAATCTTTCGGCCGAAGTTTATCAGAAAGTAACCCCCAAGAAAGGGGAATCAGACAGTGATACGCTCTTACGTCTGACAAATCTTTTGGTAGAAGACGTCAACACCGAGATTGAAACCCAACTCCACCAAAAATTTTCGAATTGGCTCGTACAGTCAAATGAAGATTCTTCAATACATTCTGCCGCAGACACCTCCCAAAATGAGAAAAACTCAAATTCTGCAAGGACACCCCACTGAGCCAGCACCTTCTTTCCGACAATATTGTACCCTTTACACGCCGCAATTTTCTTTTCGGAAGCAGTAGCTGCATTGCTTTACTCTCCTTTACGGGGTGTACCAAGGGCAATGCTTACACACATGGCTCTCTCCTTTTTCAACCAGAAGAACGCCAGTTCCTTGAAATTGCCTCTCAACTGATTTTTCCAACAGAAGACCTGACGCACGATAAGAAAGGCCTCCATGTTGTTGATTATCTTGAACGTCAACTTGCAATGCCCTACGGCTTTGGAGAACGAACTTATCTCTCAGGACCTTTTGTACAGGGAGACCACGCTCTAGGATACCAGCTCCCGTATCCGCCTTATGATCTCTACAAAACCGCCTTAAGCAGACTTTTTGCTTGGATCAAAGACAACTTTCATGAAAAATCTTTTGTAAACCTTCCTTCAGAAACACAAATTCAGATTTTAGAAAATCTTGAAGATGACCAAATAAATCTTGGAGATATTCCAAGTTCGGTCTTTTTTACACAGCTAAGACAAAATGTTTTAGAAGGCGTTTTTTCTGATCCGCTTTATGGCGGAAATACAGAAATGAAAGGCTGGGAATATCTTGGATTTCCCGGGGCCCGCGCAGAATTTATGAAATGGATTAACCAACATGGTGCGCCCTATCCTTACAAACCTGTTGCAATCCCCCTTTCCTTTGAAAAAATGCAACGTTTTTGGCAACTCCAAGAAGAGAATGGCACGACTTCCTTATGACCGAGATTTCCGCCTCAAACTCGACACTTAAAGCGGATGTTGTCATTGTTGGCGCAGGCTGGGTTGGCGCGATTATGGCAAAAGAACTAACAGAGGCCGGCCTTTCTGTCATTGTTCTAGAACGTGGTCCAAAACGTAATACTGCCCTTGAAGGCGCTTATCCTGCAAGCATTGATGAATTAAGAGGAAATTTTCGCCATCACCTCTTTCAAGATTTATCCAAAAGTACTTTTACCATCCGCAACCACCTCTCCCAGCAAGCTCTGCCTTATCGGCGTGCTGGCGCTTTTTTATTAGGAACAGGCGTTGGCGGCGCTGGCCTTCATTGGGCTGGTTGTCATTTCAGGGTTATCCCAGAAGAGCTGCATTTAAAAACATATCTTGAAGAGCGCTACGGAAAACAAGCCTACCGAAATGGCCTTATTCCTCCAGATATGATTTTACAAAATTTTGGTGTTTCCTATACAGATTTAGAGCCTTTTTTTACAAAAGCAGAAAAAGTTTTTGGCACTTCTGGAGAAGCTTATACAGTTAAGGGAAAAATTGTCGGAAAAGGGAATATTTTCGCCCCAGATCGTTCTGAAAACTTTCCTCTGCCGGCCCTGCGAGAAACTTACTCAGGCGCACTTTTTCGGGAAGGCTGTCAAAAAGCAGGCTTCCACCCCTATACAATTCCTGCTGCTAACGCCTCAAAAGCCTATAAAAACCCTTATAAATGTGACATGGGGGCATGTAATTTCTGTGGCTATTGCGGTGGCTATAACTGTTATAATTATTCCAAGGCATCGCCTAATGTGAATATTTTTCCTGCCCTTTATCCTTCCCCTCTTTTCCATCTCATTGAACTTGCACATGTTCTGCACATTGACAAAAGCAAAGACAAAAAACGTGCGACAGGCGTCACTTTTGCAAACTTAAAAACAGGAAAAACACAAAAAGTTAAAGCTGAAATCGTCATTTTAGGTGCTTTTTCGATGAATAATGTTCATTTACTCCAACTCTCTAAAATTGGGGAAATCTACAATCCAAAAACAGGGAAAGGCACCGTCGGTAAAAATTTTCACTACCAATCTCTTTCCACCTCTCGGATTTTCCTTGATAAAGAAACACAAATCAATCAATTTGTCGGAGCTGGCGGCAGTGGTGTCGCCATTGATGATTTCACGCTCCCTCATTTAGATACCCAAAAATTAGGTTTCATTGGCGGAAGCGCCTTATGGGTAAACCAGTCAGGATTACGTCCTATTGGCGCTGCGGTGAACCATAAACCCCAAGCAAAACGCAACTGGGGTCATGGTTTTAAAGAAAGTCTCAAAGACATGTATCAACATTCCTTTGAAATTGACTCTCATGGAAACTCGCTCTCTTACAGGAATAATTGCCTTGATCTTGATCCAACATGGAAAAATGCTTACGGGCAGCCCCTGCTGCGCATGACATTCGACTGGCATTCGAATGATATTAAAATGAACCGCTATGTCACAGGCAAAATCCCACAAATTGCAAACCAGCTAAATGCCAGAAAATGGAAGCTAAACCATCTTTCCGCACCCTTTAATACTTCAGACTATAAAACAACCCATCTAGGAGGCGGAGCCGTTATGGGCGATAACCCGAATATCAGTGCCGTAAATCCCTATCTCCAAAGCTGGGAACTTCATAATCTTTTTGTAATTGGCGCAAGTGCGTTTCCTCATAGCATCACTTATAATCCAACAGGTCTCGTTGCGGCTTTAGCCTATTGGTCTGCAAAAGCAATAAAAGAAACCTACTTAAAAAAACCTGACCCTCTCTGTCGGGATTGATCAGATGAAACGCTTTATCTTTCCAATAGCTTGTTTCTTTGCGTTAGCGACCTTCACCTTTTCTGTCCAAGCAGGCTTGGCCTCTCAACTCAAAACACAAATTGAATCTGGAAGATATAGCGCTCTTTTAGCCGATTGCGCTGCATGCCATACGCTCAAAGATAAGCCCGAATATTCTGGCGGACTTGCCTTTGCCATTCCAACGGGACTTATCTACGCTACCAATATCACGCCCGATTTAACCTATGGTATTGGCACTTACACCGAACAGGAATTTTCAAAAGCCGTTCGTGAAGGTGTCCGCAAGGATGGGAAATCTCTTTATCCAGCGATGCCATATCCCTCTTATGCGCATCTAAGTGATAAAGAAATCCATAATCTCTATCTCTATTTTCAAAAAGCAGTTGCCCCTGTTCATCAACCGGCTCCAAAAGAAAAAATCTTTTGGCTCGTTAATGTTCGCTGGCCTTTAACAATATGGCGTTATTTCTTTGCGCCAAGTGCTGAAAAAGCAAAAGCAGAGAGTACGCCGCAGGCCAAAGATTCCCTGATAAAACGGGGGGCTTACCTTGCTGAAGGGGCTGGGCATTGCGGTGCTTGCCATACCCCCAGAGGAAATGCACTTCAAGAACAAACACTCGAAGAAGAGACCAGCCACCTTTTCCTTTCAGGGGGACAAAATATGGAAGGCTGGAATGCGCCAAATCTTCGGCAAGATTCAAATTCCGGCCTCAAAGACTGGACACAGAAAGATTTAGAACGCTTCTTAAAAACAGGAAAATCTACAAAAAGCCATGTTTTTGGATCTATGACCGAAGTGATTCAAAAAAGCACTTCCTATTGGAAAGATGAGGATATTAAAGCGATTTCTGCCTTTTTACTTTCTCTTCCACCCATCAACGATAAAGAAAATGATTGGGCCATCCGTGAAGAAGGAATCCAAAAACAGCATCGTCAATTTTCACGGGGGGAGCAAATTTATATCGATCGTTGCGCTTCTTGCCATGGCAGTGACGGTCAAGGCTATGGCTTATCCTTTCCCCCGCTTAAAAAGAACCCAATCGTAACCTCATCCAACACAGCCTCTCTCATTCATCTCCTTGAAAACGGCGGTAGTACCCCTATTATTCCCTCTATTTCCCCCTCTTCTTTTACGATGCCTGGTTTTTCTGAAATGCTTTCAGATATCCAAATTTCGGAAGTCCTTACCTATATCCGATCCGCATGGGGAAACCATGCAAAGCCTGTCTCTGTGCGAAAGGTCCGAAAAATCCGCAGAAATATTCAAAAAGAAGTCCTTCCAGCAGCCCCTTTAAATTAAAGGGGGAATGGATTAGAAATAGATAATCAGACCTGAGAAAACCAAGATGAGGGTTTCTTTAGGAAGTTATAGAATTGTTTTGCCTCCCTTCTCTTAAAACCTATTTCATGCACAGATAACTCTGACTTAAAAACGCAAAGGAAAAGATATGAAATATTCAAGAAAGTTTCCTGCCCTCCTTGGAGCTAGTTTTTTTGTTCTCACTTTAACAGCAACTTCTTTGGGAACGGTTCATGCTGACCCAACCTCCACCCCACCTGTGCCAAAAAACCAGAACAAAGCAGCGACAAGTGGCAGTGCGCCAACCGAACCTGATTCAGCGCAACAGCAAGGGCTAAACTCATCAGGGAATGCGGCAACGCCAACCGTTCCCCTTAACAACAATCCACCTGAAGATAAAAATAGCGCCTTAAAGGCCTTGAAAGATGTTGATCTCAAAATTGGGAACTGGATGGGATTTGAAAAGAAAGATGACGCTGGTGAAATCGTCTCTGTCTGTGGCGCTATGAATCATGAAAACAGCCCTTTTAGAATCATGTTCCGTTCTGCAAAAACAGGTCTCGAAATTGATGCCATGAACACAACATGGAATCTCCCCCCAAATATTACGGGAGAAACAACCTTTTCTGTCGGGAATTACCGGACAACGCTTTCAATGTCGCAAAAAAACAAAATGACCTTAGAGGCCACCGTTACACCGCAACAACTCACCCCTCTTTTAGATGCTCTTGAAACCTCGAGAAAAGCTATTCTGACTTTTGGTGCGGGGCGTCGATATGTTGTAACGCTGAATGGGGCGGACAAAGTGCTTCAAAACTTCCGTGACTGCACCCTTTCACATAGTTTTGCAGATATTGGCGGATACTGAATCTTTAATTTTTCTACAGCCCTCTAGGATATTTTTTTATATCTTTCTAAGATACTCCATGAAATAAATTTATGGGGATAAAGAGCGATGAGATTGTTACTCATTTTAAGAGGCGCTCCGGGCTGTGGAAAATCAACTTGGATCCATGAAACAGGTTTAGAACCCTATACAATCTCAACAGATCAGCTCAGGTTAAAATTTGGGAACCCGACTTTTCTCTCTGATGGCAGCTTAACGATCAATCAATCCTACAATCGGCAAATTTTTAATCGTATGGAAATCCTTATACGAGAAAGATTTCGCCGAGGGGATACGACGATTATCGATTCAACAGGGGTTGGACGCGCTATCGGCACATGGGAAAATCTTGCCTTAAAATACGGCTATGAAACGTTTATCGTCGATTTTGATCCAACCTTAGAGCAATGCCTTGCCTTTAACGAAAAACGTAAAAGAAGCATTCAGTATGTTTCCCCAGGAATTGTCTCAAATATCTGGCAATCCCTCCAAGAAGCAAAAGAAAAAGTTTCTAAGCGTCTCAAAATATTTTCTCCCAATCTGTTTGATATGAATCAAACTTTTTCTATAAAATCCAAAATTTTGGACTCATATGACGAGATTATCACAATTGGAGATATTCATGGCTGTTCTAAACATTTAAAAAAACTCCTTCCAAACGGTTTCGAGCCGAATAAATTTTATATCTTTGTTGGGGACTATATTGACCGTGGCTACGACAACAAAGGCACAATGGATTTTCTCTGGGAAAATGCCTTCCAGGAAAACCTTTTAAAACCAAATATTATCCTTCTTGCAGGAAATCATGAGCGCCATCTCAGGGCTTGGAATAACCAAGAAGAAATAAGAAGCAAAGAGTTTACAGAAAAAACCCTCCCTGAATTACTTCAGGCGGGCTGGGAGCCAAAAAAATCTAAATTTAAAATTTTTCTGCGTGCCCTGCGTTCCTATTTTGCATATCAATTTCATGGAAAAGAGGTTTTTGTTTCTCATGGCGGCCTGCCTGTCCCCTTTCGGGAGATTTGGAAAATTTCTGCCAATGAGTGTGAAAAAGGCTGGTCGGATTATAACACAGATATCGATCGTATTTTTTCAGAAAATGTCGGAAAAGAGTCAAAATTTTACCAAATTCATGGACATCGGAACAAACAGAATGCGCCGATCCTTGCAGGACACCATTCTTTTAATCTCGAAGGCAAAGTCGAATTTGACGGGGCTTTACGCTCTATCCATCATAGGAAAGAAGGCTTTCTTCCCAAAGAGACCTTTATTGACTATGACGTAAAGAAAAAAATCTATGCTGAAGTCATGATACCCCAAGAGATAAGACAACTTTTCAGCGCTACAAAAATAACCTTTCCAAAATCTTTTCTTGAGACAACGAAAGCCCATGATGGAATCCAAATCAACCATCAAAAAGGCTGGGAAAATATAATTTCAATCAGCTTTAAGCGGCACATCTTCCATAAAGGTGGCTGGGATAATACGACGCTCAAGGCAAGAGGTCTGTTTTTTAATGAAAAAAATGGAACAATCGCAGCACGATCCTATGATAAATTTTTCAACATTGGGGAAGTCCTGCCTTTAGAGGAAATCGCTGATAAATTTGCCTACCCCATTACAACCCGCTTAAAAGAAAATGGCTTTTTAGGCATTACGGGTTATGATGAAGGCTATCTTCTCGCCTCTTCTAAAAACTATTTAACGGGTCCGTTTGCAGAACTCTTTCAGGCACAAATCTCGCAAACCCTTGGCGAAAAACTCTATTCGCTCAATAAAAATTTTGGCGTTTCATGTATCTTTGAAGTTATTGACCCTGCCAATGACCCCCATATTATTTCCTATCCCTCCAAAAAGCTTATCCTTTTAGATGTCATCTACCGAAATCTTGAATTTAAAAAACTCCCCTATGACCACCTCAAAAAAGTGGCTGAATGGCTGGAAGTTGAGCTTGCGCCTCTAAAGGCAATTTTACCAAACAAGGAAACCTTTCTCTCCTTTTTAAAAGAAAAGGAAAACGAAGAATCTGAAGGCTATGTCTTCGAAGATCAGCGTGGCTTTATGGTAAAATCAAAATCGCCCTATTATTATGTTTGGAAAGCTCTCCGCAGCACATTAAGCAATCTCCTTAGAGGAAATGATAAACATTTTCCCAAAGGCGTTGAGCGTCTTTTCCGCAAGCATCCTCTCTATTTTAATGCGCACAAACAGGAAGAACTTAGAGCCTTCTTTAATCGCCTCCTCACCGCTTCAGAAGAAGATTTACGAAAAGACATCGTAAGCCTGAGAAAAGAATTCTTGGAAAAACAATGAGAAAGTCTTCATAAAATTCTACTTTTACTCTATGAAGAAAAAGACCTCTTCTAAATAAAGATGAAACTTATTTTTCAGAAAAATTTTTTAAAACTCTTTATCTTCCAAGCGTTTAAATTCTTAAATTTATTGTGGACTCAGGAATGACAAAAAATCTTGCGACTTATATTGATGATTTTGCTAAAAAATCTCCCAATAGCTCGGCGATTGTTAATCCTGAAGGTGTTTCGCTTTCTTATCAGGTTTTAAGAGATCGAAGTGCTGCTTTTGCCGCCCTTCTCTCGAAAAATAATGTCAACCGGTTGGCCCTTTTGGCCGACCGAACCCTTTCTGCCTATATCGGGGTTATTGCCACAGCCTGGCAAGGAATTGCTTATGTTCCCCTGAGCCTAAAAGCGCCTGTTACCCGTCTGTCTGAACAGCTTATCGCTTCAAAAAGCACCGCCCTGTTAATTGATGAAAACGGCTTAAAACTGCTCACTGATGAATTTATAGAGAATTTTCCTTCTCTTTTATTTGCTGGTGATGAAAAAACTCTGCACTCCTTGCAGACATTGGGGTTAAATGCCACACTTATTCCAACAATAGCAGCAAAAGAAATCGCCTCTCCAAAAACCCTTTCTGGAAAAGAAGAAGCTTATATTATTTTCACCTCTGGCTCTTCAGGATCCCCTAAAGGTGTCCTCCTCTCAACAAAGGCAAGGGCTACGTACACCGAAAACATAAATACACGCCATCATTTTTCATCAGAAGACAGGGTAGCCCAGCCTGTAGACCTCTCTTGGGACGTTTCTGTGGGTAATTATACTGTTTGTTTTTCAAATGGTGCGACGCTTTATTTACTTTCTGCAAAAACAGTTTTCACACCTTTGCGTTTTATCCAAGAAAATGAAATTACGGTATGGCATTCTGTGCCAAATGTCGCCGATATTTTACTCGAACGCGGTCTTCTAAAAGAAAATACATTTCCAAAGCTTAAATGGACAGATTTCAGCGGTGCGCCTTTGTTCCCCAAAACAGCAAAAGCATGGCAAAAAGCTGCTCCCAATACACGCCTTGTTAATAGTTACGGCCCAACAGAAATGACCGTAGATTGCCTCGATTATGAACTTCCCCCTCATTTTAAGGGAGAAATTGTCCCTATCGGCACCGTTTTTCCAAAAACCGCAACTCTCATCCTTAAAGAAGACGGGAAAATCGCAGAAAAAGAAGAGGCTGGCGAACTCTTACTTTCTGGTGCCCAACAAGCAGATGGCTATCTAGATGATAAAGAAAAAACCGAGGCCGCTTTCGTTTGGCGTGAAGATCAAGGCAAAATGCGCAGATGGTATCGGACAGGTGATCTTGTTTCTCAAAATGAAGATGGCGTGTTCTTTTTCAAAGGGCGGATTGACCACCAGTTAAAAGTCTTAGGATACCGGGTGGAAACAGAGGAAATTGAAACGCATCTGCGCAAAATGCTTAATCTCGAACAAGTCATTGTAAGTGGCTATCCTTTCAATGAATCCTCTGTCGATGATTTGATCTGCTTCTTCGTATTGCCACCAAAAGCGGTAAAAGAGAAATATACGTCTGAAATCCTCTTTGAAATCTTGAGTAAAAATTTGCCCATCTATATGATCCCTCGCTATTACTATCTTCTAGATTCACTGCCACGCTTGGATAACGGCAAACTTAATCGAAAAGCCCTTCCTCACTATATGACAGACGATAATGAAGTCTAACCTCAAAGTTTATTTAAGGAATAATCATGGCAGATGCAGATATTAAGGCCATTAAAGAACGGCTAACAGGTGTATTTCGAAAAGTCTTTAAAAATCCTAATCTTAATATTACAGAAGAAATGTCCGCAGATGATGTCAAGGACTGGGATTCTTTAACACATATTGCCCTCATTATCGGCACTGAAAAAGAATTCTCTATCAAATTAAAAACCCGAGAAGTCCGTGGCATGAACAATGTTGGTGACTTAATTAGGCTTATTACTCAAAAACTCTAATGGATTTTACGTCTCTTCCTTTTTACCTTGCGCTTGTGCCAATGGCAGTTGCCTTTTATTTTGTGCCTGCCCGTTTTCGGCTTTTGCTCTTGGTTATTTTTTCCTTGGGATTTTATGCGCTTGCACAGCTTTCTTATGTGCCTTTGCTCTTAATCTCAACTGCATTGATCTATTTTTGCGGCCTTAAAATCGCAAGCCACGAGGAAGACCATAAGAAAGACATTTTTCTTTGGCTGGGTGTGGGCACAGTTTTGGCAATGCTTATTGCCTTTAAAGCTCTGGGCGCTTGGCATGGCTTTTTATTGCCTCTGGGTATTTCCTATTATTCCTTTAAACTCATTTCGTACCTTGTTGAAGTTTATTGGGACGATGAATCTGTCGAAAAAGATTTTCTCTATCTCCTTGCTTATGCGTCTTTTTTTCCGCAAATTGTCAGCGGTCCAATACAGCGCGCTTATGACTTTTTACCGCAACTTCGGGAAGTCGTTGTCCGAAAAGCTGACCCCGAACAAATTGAACACGGATTCCGCCTTATTTTAGGCGGCCTAATGTTAAAGCTTCTTATTGGAGATCGGCTTTCTCGCTTTATCGATACAATTGATAAAACGCCTCAAGATTATAATTTCTCTATCCTCTGCCTTCTAACGGCCTGCTATACTTTGCAACTTTATGCAGATTTTGCGGGCTATACCAATATAGCCCTAGGGGTTGGGAAAATCTTTGGCATTGATGGACCTAAAAACTTTAATGCTCCCTTTGCTGCGCCAAATATTCAACAAATGTGGCAGCGCTGGCATATGAGCTTAACCTCTTGGCTGACAGACTATCTTTTTACCCCTCTAAATATGGCCTTGCGCAACTTAGGAAAAGTTGGGCTCAGTATTGCTGTTGCTGCAAATATGATTCTGATTGGAATATGGCACGGTTTTTTCCTCGATTACCTGCTTTATGGTGCACTTCATGCTTTCTTCATCCTTGTCACGCTTTTCACAAAAAAATGGCGTGACTTTTTATTCGGCACAGGAAAAATCCTTAACGCCATTCGAATGACTCTTGGGATCATTTTCACCTTCATTCTTATGAGTTTTTCACAGATTTTTTTCTATTTAGGAGATTGGAAGACCACATTATTCCATCTCAAACTTCTCTCTGGTTACACCCCAAGAGGAACTTTTTCTGTCGCCGACGTTAATTCTATGATTCTCATACAATCAACTCTTTGTATGATCATCGCTTTTTATGTCGGTGCGGGTGCTCCTGGATTTAAACCTATTCAAAGAAAAATCGACTCCTTCTTTCCAAATTGGTTGCAATACGGTTTTTGTCTTTTACTTCTATCAGCCCTCTCTATAGATAAAGCTGTTAAATTTATTTACGGACAATTTTAAGAGGGAGAAAATGAAAAAACTTAATATCAAATCTCCATTTGCCCTCTTATGTCTAAGTGTCATTGCCTTTTTTGCACTCGATATTTTAATTTTCAGATCAGGCTTTTATGCGAGTTATCTTTCCGATCCCGGTGGTATGACAGCACCTATTAAAATAAAATACGCGAAAGAGCACGAAAATACAAAAAATCCCCTCATTCTCATTCCTAGCGCTTCATTAATGAAAGCTGGGTTCCGATTGAATGATTTTGAAAAAGCAAATCCAGAAGCGCCTTTTACAATTATTCCTCTCTTTCTCTCGGGGTCTGCGGCCTACACACATTACCATCTTTTAAAAACTATTGATCCGACCCATAATAGGTATCACACAATTATCCTTCCTTCGGAATCTTACAAAATACTTTCAAATTTCGATCCAGGGGATGACACAGAATATGAAGAAGCTCTTGAAATCATTTCCTTCATAAAACCTCAAGAATGTCCAGCTTTTTTAAAAACCTATAAGGGGTCTGAACTTTTTTATAAGCTCAGTATGGCCTGTATTTTTGCCAATCGCACTTATATTAACGATTTGGATCGCTTTATTCCAAGCCGCCGCTTTTCTCAAAACCTTCATTCAGATGATGAAAACTATCATAAGCTTTACGCAGGAACATCAGATACCCATACTATTTTAGGCGTCAAACTTGGTCCCAATAATGAAATTATTTATTGTCCCTTAGGTGCTTTTTGCGAAACACATCTCAGACAAAGCACCCCCCTTCTTCCTGAAGTTCAAAAAGAAGTCTTGAGTAAAAAAATTCTAGCCTATGAAAAAACTTGGCTGACAAAAATTCTCGAGCTTTATAAAGATTCTTCAACCCAGCTTGTCTTTATTCAAATGCCGCGAGCCTTCTATAATGATAGTCGCAAACCGCTTTCTACTGCGCCTGATTTAAAGAATATTTTGCCAAAACAGCATAATGTCCATTTTATAGATGAGCATTATTTTGATCAGCTTAATGACTTTCAATATATGAAAGATTATCAGCATTTAAATAAACAAGGCAGTGAAGTTTTTACCAAAAGGCTTACTTCACTCCTCTATCAATGTGTGCAAGAGAAGCCCATATCTTGAAAACGGTAAAGCGCTTATAAAAGTGTATCGTGCAAAGATTTGTCTAGAAACAGCACAAAGGAGGGGAAAGTGAGTAGATTTAATGCAAAATCCCCTCTTATCCTCTTATCTTTAAGCCTTCTTGCCTTTTTCTCACTTGATAATTTTATTTTTAGATCTGGATTTTACGATACCTATCTTGCAGATTCCTACACAGGAACAGTACGCTTAAAAATAAAATATGCTCTCAAGCATGTCTCTTCTCAAAAACAAAATATCTTTATCCCAAGCGCTTCGCTAATGAAGGCTGGATTAAGACTTCAAGATCTTGAAACCAACAATCCTAATGCCCCTTTTCAGGTTATTCCGCTGTTACTCTCTGGAACAAAAGCCTATACTCAATATCACTTGCTCAAAGAGATAGATCCATATCGCAATAAATTTCAATTTATTATCATTCCTTTAGAATCCTATAAAACGCTTGCCTCTTTTGACCCTAGAGATGACACAGAATACGAAGAAGGCTTGGAAATAGCCTCATTTCTTCGGATAAAAGAATGGTTCTCCTTTTTAAAAGAACACCCAAACAGGCAAGTCCAGTATAAACTTACTCAGGCCTGTCTCTTCTCTGCTCGTCCTTATATTAACGATTTAGAAAGATTTATTCCGAGCCAAAGACTTAGAAATAATCTAAGAACAGATGAAGAAAAGTACCAATATTTCTATAAAGGGTCTGCTGTTTCAAAATCTATTTCAGGCCTGCAAATTGGTTCGCAGAATGAAATTCTTTCCTGCCCTTTTGGAAAAAGTTTCTGCCATCAAGTCCTAAAATATGATGTCCCCCCTTTAAGCATTGAAAAAAAGCAAGAAGAGAGTGAAAAGGTTCTCGCATATGAAAAAACGTGGCTCGGGAAAACAATCTCTTTATATAAAAATACACCAACGAAACTTATCTTTTTGCAAATGCCCCATGCTTTTTACGAGACAGATAGATTACCTTTACCAAATGCCGCAGATATAAGAGAGCAGCTTCCCCAACAGGATAATGTTCAATTTATCGATGAAAACTATTTTGAAAGTCTAAACCACTTTGAGTATATGCAAGATAGTCAGCATCTCAATGAAGCTGGCAGCAAAATTTTCACAGAGAAACTGACCGAACTCTTTTACCAACTAACACAAAATAATAAATAAAAATGACTAAAATGCGCTTTCCTCTAAAATCATCGCCAATCTGACTGCGGCTCTTTTTAATTGAAGATGAATATCTTTTTGAGCCTGATGCACATAAATTTCATCTAAAACATAAAGTCCATCTTTATGTGCCTTTGGCAAAGCAGCATAACCATCTCTTGCGCCTAATTTATAAGCTTCTCGTGACCAGTCCCAAACACTTCCTTTTTGCCAAGACTGTATCTCCTTCGGCGTTATTTCAGCAATCAATTTTTGCTCTAAATCTACCCGCCCTAGCCACTCTAATACGATAAAATTTGTATCCCAATAGGTATGAAGGCTTGAAGCAAAATTTGTTGGCACAAGCTGCCCAGAGACAACAGCAAATTTTTGTGTTCCACCACGATCCTTGTCGCTAATGGCATGTAATGGCTGATGCATATCACCAACCAAATGAATTATAAACTGAAGGGCAAAGAGCTTCTTCTCTAAAGAAGCGTTCTGATCTTTTAAAATTTTTCTAAAATATTCAATGCGGTTTAAAACACAACCACCTTTCTCCGCACTTTCAATCGGAGGACAGGCGGATAAGACGTTGGGATGTTTCCAGTCATTATTAACATAGTGCCATGGCAATGTCTCTGGATGCAGTGGCCAATAAGAATCTGGGAAGCTAGCCTCACCTTCTAAAGAGGTCGGAACAAGTAAACTTTTATCTTCTTTCAAAAGCGCTTTAATTTTTGCTTGTTTCGCTTCTGGCAAACAATGCATTGCTAGCTCAGCAACAATTGCATGCCCCTCGGCTCCCCAAGCAAAACTCTTTTGTGGCATCAACAAAAGACAGAAAAAAAAGAAGCTCAAGAATTTTATATGCGATAAACGACGCATTTCTTTATCTCCAAAAGAAGAAAAGCATATTTCAAAAGTACCCTTTCAAAATAGAAAGCGTTAGATTTAAAATATCACGTCCCTTTCTAAGATGTAATAAGGATGGAAAATGAGCACTAAAAATATTCTAATTGTTGGAACGTCCCGTGGCCTCGGTCTCGCTATGGTCGAAGAATTTCTTAAAAAAGGGTGGCATGTCATTGCTACCATTCGAGGAAATATCATCCCACTCTCTCTAAAAAAGCTCACAGAAAAATACCCTTCAAATCTTCAAATTGAAGAGGTTGATCTCAATAAAGCCAATCAAGTTGCTGATCTTAGAAAAAAACTTGAAGGCCAAAAACTCGATATTCTTTTCGTCAATGCTGGCATTATGCCAGACCGAACAGCAAGATTGAGCGAGATTAGCGATGAAGACTTTAATCATGCAATGCTCAATAATGCCTTAAATCCTATACGTTTGTTAGACAAATTTGAATCTCTCGTTCTTCCAAAAGGGATCATTGGCGTTATGACGACACGCATGGCTTCCATTGAGGAGAATACTTCTGGAGGACTTCATCTTTACCGGAGCAGTAAAACAGCTCTCAATCAGCTCATGCGGAACTTTTCACATGAATATCCAAAACGTGCTTGCGTTCTCATGCATCCTGGCTGGGTCAGAACAGATATGGGCGGCCCATATGCAAATTTCAGTATCGAAGAATCTGTTATTCCCATGGTCAAAACACTTATCAGTTTAGAAGGAAAAACAGGGCTGCAATTTTTGAATTACAAAGGAGATAAGCTGCCTTGGTAATGAACCAAGCAAAAGCTTAAAAAAATAGCGGGGCAAAAGCCCCACTATCTCTCTTAGATCAAAAAATGATCTTATTTTTTAGCATCAAGAAGATCAAAACGATCCAACATCATAACTTTATCCCATGCTGCGACAAAATCATGAACGAGACGCTCTTTACCGTCCTCACTTGCATAAACTTCCGCCAAAGAACGCAACTCAGAGTTAGAACCAAAAATCAAATCTGTTCTTGATCCTCTCCATTTTACCTTATTTGTCTTGCAATCCACGCCTTCAAACAATTCTTGCTCTTTGGAAGTTGCTTTCCAGTCTGTCCCCATATCAAGCAAATTCACAAAGAAATCATTGGTTAAAGCACCAGGATTCTTGGTGAGAACACCAACATCTGATCCGTCGTAATTAATATTAATGACCTTTAAACCAGCCATCAGCGCTGTCATTTCTGGTGCGCTAAGAGTTAATTTCTGAGCCGTATCAATCAAGAATTTTTCTGCAAGAGGAGCATATCCCGCCTCTTTATAGTTTCTAAAACCATCTGCAAGAGGTTTTAAAGAATTGATATTCTTGATATCTGTCTTTTCTTGGGTCGCATCCACACGTCCAGGTGTAAATGGAACAGTGATATCAAAACCAGCTGCTTTCGCCGCTTTTTCAACACCAACATTACCTGCCAAAACAATGATATCTGCGAGAGATACCTGTTTACCACCTGAATTAAAATCAGAACGGACCTTCTTTAAAGCATCCAAAACCTTCGCAAGTTGCTTCGGATTATTCACTTCCCAATCTTTTTGAGGTGCTAAAGCGATACGTGCACCATTTGCACCACCTCTTTTATCTCCACCTCTAAAAGTCGCAGCAGAAGCCCAAGCCGTTCCAACAAGTTCAGAAACATTTAAACCTGTTTCCGAAATTTTCTGCTTAAGTGCTTTAATCTCAGAATCACCAATTGGCTTATTGTTCGCCTTTGGTAGTGGATCCTGCCATAAAAATTCAGCGTCTGGAACTTCAGGACCGACATAACGGGAGCGAGGTCCAAAATCACGATGCAAAAGTTTAAACCACGCATGCGCAAATGCCTCTGCAAACGCTTGTGGATTTTCTAAGAAATGACGAGAAATTTTCTCATAAACAGGATCAACACGCAATGCAACATCTGTCACAAGCATTGTTGGTTTATGTTTTTTACTCTTATCATGTGCATCCGGAATGATTTCTTCTGCATCTTTTGCTTCAAACTGAACATGTCCAGCTGGGCTTTTGACTTTTACCCATTCATATTTGAAAAGGTTTTCAAAGAAAAAATTACTCCACTGTGCTGGCGTTTGAGTCCATGTCACCTCAAGGCCGCTGCTAATCGTATCGCCACCATGGCCTGTGCCGTAATTGCTAATCCAGCCAAGACCTTGAGCTGCCAAATCATTTGCTTCTGGAGCAGGACCTTGGTGAGATTGAGGCGCTGCACCATGTGTTTTACCAAAGGTATGACCACCAGCAATAATGGCAACAATTTCTTCTTCACTCCAGCCCATACGGCCAAAAACGTGACGAATAAACTGTGCAGCCTCAAGAGGATCACCTCTGCCTTCAGGCCCCTCTGGATTGACATAAATCAATCCCATTTCAGAAGCCCCCAAAGGCTCTTCAAATTTCTTTAAAGGACGATGTGCAAGCCATTCTTTTTCGTAACCCCAGTTTACGTCCTCATCAGGCTCCCAGACATCTTCACGTCCACCAGAGAAACCAAGTGTTCTAAAGCCCATATTTTCTAGAGCCACGTTCCCAGTCATGAGAATCAAATCTGCCCAAGAAATTTTCTGTCCATATTTCTGTTTAACCGGCCATAGAAGACGACGTGCTTTATCTAAGTTCACATTATCTGGCCAACTATTAAGAGGTGCAAAACGTTGTTGCCCTCTTCCACCGCCGCCACGGCCATCATCAAGACGATATGTTCCCGCAGAGTGCCAAGCCATACGAATAAAGAAAGGGCCATAATTACCAAAATCGGCAGGCCACCAATCTTGAGAATCCGTCATCAAGGCGCGAAGATCACGTTTAAGCCCTTCATAATCAATTGATTTAAAGGCCTCACGGTAATCAAATTTTTCACCAAGCGGATTGGATCTCTCTGAATGCTTATTCAACAAATCCACACGCAAACGGTATGGCCACCAATCACTGTTCTCTGTACCTTCACCTGCAACGGCGTACGGTGTACCCGATCCAGAAAAAGGACATCCTTTAGAAAGAGGTGCCTTTTCAGCATCTGGTTTTTTAGGAGCTTCTGCAGAAGCCTTTGGAGCGGCGCTAACCTTGGAAGCAAGAAATCCTGCTGCTCCAACGCCACCCATCATCATAAAAGCCTTACGGCGATTCATTTCAGTCATATAACATTCCTTAATTTGCTATACTATTAGGAACCTTACTTTCTCGTTCCAGATATTCTAACAGAATCTACTTTAGCCAAATGATAAGTAATGGACAAGAACTAAAGGTCTACTTGTGCTAGCTCCCCCTTAATTCTTTTTTTGCAAAGCAAACCCCCCACTTGCGTTAATTGAGTGGGGGGTTTGTTTTAAGAGATGTGCCTTAGTAGCGGGGGGCGACCTACTTTTCCGCGTCTTGAGACGAAGTATCATTGGCGCTGAGGGGTTTAACCATCGAGTTCGGGATGGGATCGGGTTTGGGACCCTCGCCATAACCCCCCGCCGCTGAGGCACATCTGATAGGGATTGTTATAGAAGAGAAGTAAGATTGAAGAAGTTATTAAGAGATGCGTTTGGTTTGTATTGAATACAAAGCTGGAGAGGTCTGGGGGATTAGTATCTGTAAGCTTCATCCATTGCTGGACTTTCACACCAGACCTATTAACGTTGTGGTCTTCAACGCCCCAAAAAGACCTTATCTTAAGGCTGGTTTCCCGCTTAGATGCTTTCAGCGGTTATCCATTCCGAACTTGGCTACCCAGCCATGCCACTGGCGTGACAACTGGTGCACCAGAGGTTCGTTCATTCCGGTCCTCTCGTACTAGGAACAAATCCTTTCAAGTCTTAACGCCCACGGCAGATAGGGACCGAACTGTCTCACGACGTTCTAAACCCAGCTCACGTACCACTTTAATCGGCGAACAGCCGAACCCTTGGGACCTGCTTCAGCCCCGGGATGTGATGAGCCGACATCGAGGTGCCAAACCTCCCCGTCGATGTGAACTCTTGGGGGAGATCAGCCTGTTATCCCTAGAGTACCTTTTATCCGTTGAGCGATGGCCCTTCCACAAGGAACCACCGGATCACTATGGCCGACTTTCGTCTCTGCTCGAGCTGTCACTCTCACAGTCAGGCAGGCTTATGCCATTGCACTCAAAATCCGATTTCCAACCGGACTGAGCCTACCATCGCGCGCCTCCGTTACATTTTGGGAGGCGACCGCCCCAGTCAAACTGCCCACCATGCAGGGTCCTGGCCCGTGCTAAACAGGCTCAGTTAGACAACAGAAACATTCAGGGTGGTATTTCAACAGTGACTCCCTTAAAGCTGGCGCCCTAAGTTCATTGTCTCCCACCTATCCTACACAAAATCTTCCTGGTGCCACTGCAAAGCTGCAGTAAAGGTTCATAGGGTCTTTCCGTCTGACCGCGGGTACCCCGCATCTTCACGGGGAATTCAATTTCGCTGAGTCGATGCTGGAGACAGCGGGGAAGTCGTTACGCCATTCGTGCAGGTCGGAACTTACCCGACAAGGAATTTCGCTACCTTAGGACCGTTATAGTTACGGCCGCCGTTTACCGGGGCTTCAATTCAATGCGCTAACATCTCCTCTTAACCTTCCGGCACCGGGCAGGCGTCAGGCCCTATACGTCATTTCTCAATTTCGCAGAGCCCTGTGTTTTTACTAAACAGTCGCTACCCCCTGGTCTGTGCCACCACCTTAAGGTTTCCCTTAAAATGGCCTTGCTTCTTCCGAAGTTACGCAAGCATTTTGCCTAGTTCCTTCAGCATCGTTCTCTCAAGCGCCTTGGTATGCTCTACCTGTCCACCTGTGTCGGTTTAGAGTACGGTCTATACGCTAGAGCTATTTCCTGGAATCCTCAAAAAGCCTATTCAATCCATTAAGAATAAACAACATTTCAGATCCGTCACTTCTAGCAGGCTCAGGAATATTAACCTGATTCCCATCGATTACGGCTTTCGCCCTCACCTTAGGGGCCGGCTCACCCTGCGCGGATTAACCTGGCGCAGGAAACCTTGGACTTTCGGCGAAAGTGTCTCTCACACTTTTTATCGCTACTCATGTCAGCATTCGCACTTCCAATACCTCCAATAGATCTCACAATCTACCTTCATCAGCCTATGGAACGCTCCGCTACCACGTATATGACCATGATAAATCATATACATCCGCGTCTTCGGTACACAACTTTAGCCCCGTTACATTTTCGGCGCAGGAACTCTTATTTAGACCAGTGAGCTATTACGCTTTCTTTAAAGGATGGCTGCTTCTAAGCCAACCTCCTGGCTGTCCTGGAGTTCCCACTTCCTTTCACACTTAGTTGCGATTTGGGGACCTTAGACGGCGGTCAGGGCTGTTTCCCTCTCCACAATGGACCTTAGCACCCACTGTGTGTCTGCTATGCTCTACTTAAAGGCATTCGAAGTTTGATTGAGTTTGGTAAGACGGTGAGTCCCCCTAGCTCATTCAGTGCTCTACCTCCTCTAGTAATACATAACGCTCTACCTCAATAGATTTCGCGGAGAA